>NZ_JBFUAG010000020.1:0-55996 GCF_056406375.1 Rhodobacter sp. P1_C2 | reverse complement strand
CCCAAATGGGTAAGGCAAAGTTTGAACGGAACAAGCCGCACGTCAACATCGGCACGATCGGCCACGTTGACCACGGCAAGACGACGCTGACCGCTGCGATCACCAAGTATTTCGGCGAATTCCGCGCTTACGACCAGATCGACGGCGCGCCGGAAGAGCGGGCCCGCGGCATCACCATCTCGACCGCCCACGTCGAATACGAGACCGAGAGCCGTCACTACGCCCACGTCGACTGCCCCGGCCACGCCGACTATGTGAAGAACATGATCACCGGTGCTGCCCAGATGGACGGCGCGATCCTGGTTTGCGCCGCCTCGGACGGCCCGATGCCGCAGACCCGCGAGCACATCCTGCTCGGCCGCCAGGTGGGTATCCCCTACATGGTCTGCTACATGAACAAGATCGACCTGGTTGACGACGAAGAACTCGTCGAACTGGTCGAGATGGAAATCCGCGAGCTGTTCTCGACCTACGAATACCCCGGCGATGACATTCCGATCATCAAGGGCTCGGCGCACCAGGCGATGATGGGCACCCGCCCGGAAATCGGCGAATCGTCGATCCGCGCGCTGATGGCSGCTGTCGAYWSSTACATCCCSACCCCGGCCCGYGCCGTGGACCAGCCCTTCCTGATGCCGATCGAAGACGTSTTCTCGATCTCGGGCCGCGGCACCGTTGTSACSGGKCGTATCGAGCGTGGCGTGATCAACGTCGGCGACGAAGTCGAAATCGTCGGCATCCGCGACACCAAGAAGTCGACCTGCACCGGTGTGGAAATGTTCCGCAAGCTGCTGGATCGCGGTGAGGCTGGCGACAACGTCGGCGTSCTGCTGCGCGGCATCGACCGTGAAGGCGTGGAACGTGGCCAGGTGCTGTGCAAGCCGAAGTCGGTTTCGCCCCACACCAAGTTCGAAGCTGAAGCCTACATCCTGACCAAGGAAGAAGGCGGCCGTCACACGCCGTTCTTTGCGAACTACCGTCCGCAATTCTACTTCCGCACCACCGACGTGACCGGCACCGTGCAACTGCCGGCCGGCACCGAGATGGTGATGCCGGGCGACAACCTGAAGTTCAACGTCGAACTGATCGCGCCCATCGCCATGGAAGAGAAGCTCCGCTTCGCCATCCGTGAAGGCGGCCGTACCGTCGGCGCCGGCGTGGTTTCGAAGATCATCGAATAATAAACTTGCGGCGCGCCTTGCAAGGCGCGCCGCATTTCTCTACTGCGACCCAATCTACTGCCGACCAACAACACATGTGAACCTATGAGCCGGGCGCGATGCTCCGCTTACGTTCCGAAGGAAAAAGCAATGCAAGGTCAAACCATTCGCATTCGGCTCAAGGCCTTCGATTTCCGCGTTCTGGATGCCAGCACGCAGGAAATCGTGAATACGGCCAAGCGCACGGGCGCCACGGTCCGCGGGCCGATCCCGCTGCCGAACAAGATCGAGAAGTTCACGGTTCTCCGTGGTCCGCACATCGACAAGAAGTCGCGCGACCAGTGGGAAATCCGGACGCACAAGCGCCTTCTCGACATCGTCGATCCGACCCCCCAGACCGTGGACGCGCTGATGAAGCTCGACCTGGCTGCCGGCGTCGACGTCGAAATCAAAGTGTAAGGAGCGAAAACCATGCGCTCTGGCGTTATTGCAAAGAAGCTGGGCATGACCCGGCTGTTCCTTGAAAACGGCACCCAGGTTCCGGTGACCGTTCTTCAGCTCGACAACCTGCAGGTCGTGGCCCAACGCACCGCTGATCGTGACGGCTACACCGCCGTTCAGCTCGGCGCCGGTACGGCCAAGGCCAAGAACACCACGCAAGCTCAGCGCGGCCACTTCGCCAAGGCCAACGTGGCGCCCAAGCGGAAGATCGCAGAGTTCCGCGTGACCCCGGATTGCCTGATCGACGTGGGCGCGGAAATCACCGCCGACCACTATCTCGCGGGTCAGTTCGTCGACATCGCCGGCACCTCCTCGGGTAAAGGCTTCCAGGGTGCCATGAAGCGGCACAACTTCGGCGGTCTGCGGGCCTCGCACGGTGTGTCGGTTTCGCACCGTTCGCACGGTTCGACCGGCCAGTGCCAGGACCCCGGCAAGGTGTTCAAGGGCAAGAAGATGGCCGGCCACATGGGCGCCGTCCGTTCGACCACCCAGAACCTGCAAGTCGTCCGCACGGACGCCGAGCGTGGTCTTCTGATGATCAAGGGCGCTGTCCCCGGTCATGCCGGCGGTTGGGTCACGATCAAGGACGCCGTGAAGAAAGCAGCTCCCGCGGGTCTGCCGATGCCGGCAGCCGTGCGTCAAGCTCAAGTTTCGGCTGCGCCTGTCGCCGCTGAAGGGGGTGAAGCATGAAACTGAACGTCATCACGCTGGATGGGGCCGCAGCCGGCACCATCGACCTGGACGAAGCGCTGTTCGGCCTCGAGCCGCGCGCCGACATCCTGCACCGCGTCGTGCGCTGGCAGCGGGCCAAGGCCCAGGCCGGTACGCATTCCACGCTGACCCGTGCTGAAGTGTCCTACTCGACCAAGAAGATCTACCGCCAGAAGGGCACCGGCGGCGCACGCCACGGTTCCAAGAAGGTCTCGACCTTCCGTCACGGTGGTACCGCCAAGGGTCCGCATCCGCACAGCCACGAGCATTCGCTGCCCAAGCAGTTCCGTGCCTTGGGCCTGCGTCATGCCCTGTCCGCCAAGGCGAAAGCCGGCGAGCTGGTGATCCTCGATTCGGCCACCCTGGCCGAAGCCAAGACCGCAACTCTCGCCAAGTCCGTGATGGAACGTGGCTGGAAGCGCGTTCTGGTCATCGACGGCGCTTCGGTCAACGAGAACTTCGCTCTGGCCGCCCGCAACATCGAAGGCCTGGATGTCCTGCCGACGATGGGCGCGAACGTCTATGATATCCTGAAGCGTGACACCCTGGTGATCACCAAGGCAGGTATCGAAGCTTTGGAGGCTCGCCTGAAATGAGCGCGAAACCCGAACACTACGACCTGATCAAGAAGCCGGTCATCACCGAAAAGGCCACCATGGCCTCGGAAAATGGCGCGGTCGTCTTCCAGGTTGCGATGGATGCGACCAAGCCGCAGATCAAGGAAGCCGTCGAGGCGATCTTCTCTGTGAAGGTGAAGGCGGTCAACACCACCATCACCAAGGGCAAGTCCAAGAAGTTCCGCGGCCGTGCCGGCGAGCGGAGCGACAAGAAAAAGGCTTATGTCACCCTTGAAGAGGGTAACACTATCGACGTCTCCACGGGCCTCTGATAGTAAGCCGCGAATCTCCATGGCCCCGGTTCTCCGGGGCCATGGATTTTTGAAAAAGACAGTCTGCGGCCCCCGGATCCCGGAAGCCAAAGATATGTAGATCGACGGTCTGGAGTTCAGGGTTACCGCCCTGCCAGGCTTACCACCGGGGAGCTTCGGCGCCCTACACACCCGGACCTGAAACCTCAGGTCCCCCTAACGGAAGACAGAGAGCATGGCACTTAAGTCGTATAAGCCGACGACGCCTGGCCAACGCGGGTTGGTTCTGATCGACCGTTCGGATCTGTTCAAAGGCCGTCCGGTCAAATCCCTCACCGAGGGTTTGACCAAGACCGGTGGCCGGAACAATACCGGACGTATTACGATGTGGCACAAGGGTGGCGGCGCCAAGCGCCTTTACCGCATCGTCGATTTCAAGCGCACGAAATTTGATATGCCGGCTGTGGTCGAGCGGATCGAGTACGATCCCAACCGCACCGCCTTCATCGCCCTGATCCGCTACGAGGACGGCGAGCAATCCTACATCCTCGCTCCGCAACGTCTGGCTGTTGGCGACTCGGTCGTCGCCGGTTCCAAGGTTGACGTGAAGCCCGGTAACGCGATGCCCTTCTCGGGCATGCCGATCGGTGCCATCGTCCACAACGTGGAGCTGAAGCAAGGCAAGGGCGGCCAGCTGGCCCGCGCTGCCGGCACCTATGCCCAATTCGTCGGTCGCGACGGTGGCTATGCGCAGATCCGCCTGTCTTCGGGCGAACTGCGTCTGGTCCGTCAGGAATGCATGGCCACCATCGGTGCCGTGTCCAACCCCGACAACTCCAACCAGAACTTCGGTAAAGCCGGTCGTATGCGCCACCTTGGCGTCCGCCCGACCGTCCGCGGTGTTGCAATGAACCCGATTGACCACCCGCATGGCGGTGGTGAAGGCCGCACCTCCGGTGGCCGTCACCCGGTCACTCCGTGGGGCAAAGGCACCAAGGGCAACAAGACCCGCAAGTCCAAGCACTCGGACAAGCTTATTGTCCGTTCGCGTAACGCGAAGAAAGGGCGCTGATCCATGGCACGTTCTATCTGGAAAGGCCCGTTCGTCGACGGTTACCTGCTGAAGAAGGCAGAGACCTCGAAAGCGTCGGGCAAAAACGAAGTGATCAAGATCTGGTCGCGTCGCTCCACCATCCTGCCGCAATTCGTGGGCCTGACTTTCGGCGTCTACAACGGCAAGAAGCACATTCCGGTCAACGTGACCGAAGAGATGATCGGCCAGAAGTTCGGTGAATATTCGCCGACCCGGACCTACTACGGTCACGCCGCCGACAAGAAAGCCAAGAGGAAGTAAGCCATGGGTAAGGAAAAGAATCCGCGCCGCGTGGCGGACAATGAAGCAATGGCCGTGGCGCGCATGCTGCGCACCAGCGACCAGAAGCTGAACCTCGTCGCCGGTCTGATCCGCGGCAAGAAGGTGGACAAGGCTCTGGCCGACCTCACCTTCTCCAAGCGCCGGATCGCGGGCGAAGTGAAGAAGGTTCTGCAATCGGCCATCGCCAATGCGGAAAACAACCACAGCCTCGACGTGGACCAGCTGGTCGTCGCCGAAGCCTGGGTTGGCAAGAACCTCGTGATGAAGCGGGGCCGTCCGCGGGCACGCGGCCGTTTCGGCAAGATCATGAAGCCCTTCTCTGAAATCACGATCAAGGTCCGCCAAGTCGGGGAGACTGCATAATGGGTCAGAAGGTCAATCCGATCGGCATGCGCCTGCAGGTCAACCGCACCTGGGACAGCCGCTGGTTCGCGGAGTCGAAAGACTACGGCAACCTGCTGCTGGAAGACCTGAAGATGCGCGAGTTCGTGCACAAAGAGTGCAAGGCTGCCGGCATCTCCAAGGTGATCATCGAGCGTCCGCACAAGAAGTGCCGTGTGACGATCTACACCGCACGTCCGGGCGTGATCATCGGCAAGAAAGGTGCGGACATCGAGACGCTGCGCAAGAAGCTCTCGGTCTTCACCAAGTCCGAACTGCACCTGAACATCGTCGAAGTGCGCAAGCCCGAACTGGACGCCCAACTCGTCGCCGAGTCGATCGCCCAGCAGATGGAACGCCGCGTCTCCTTCCGTCGCGCCATGAAGCGCGGCGTGCAGAACGCGATGCGCATCGGCGCCTTGGGTATCCGTGTGAACGTCGGCGGCCGCCTCGGCGGTGCTGAAATCGCCCGGACCGAATGGTACCGTGAAGGCCGCGTGCCGTTGCACACGCTGCGCGCCGACATCGACTATGCCCTGTCCGAAGCCATGACGCCCTATGGGATCATCGGTGTGAAGGTCTGGATCTTCAAAGGCGAAATCCTTGAGCATGATCCCCAGGCCCATGACCGTCGTCAGGCTGAATCGCAGGAAGGCGCCGCACCGCGCCAACCGCGCCGCGAACGCGCCTAAGGGAGAATAGACATGCTGCAACCTAAGCGCACTAAATTCCGCAAGCAGTTCAAGGGCCGCATTCATGGTGAGGCCAAGGGCGGCTTCATGCTGAACTTCGGTTCCTTCGGCCTGAAGTCCACCGAACCCGAGCGTGTGACCGCGCGGCAGATCGAAGCGGCCCGCCGCGCGATCACCCGCCACATGAAGCGCCAGGGCCGCGTCTGGATCCGGATTTTCCCGGATGTCCCGGTCTCGGCCAAGCCCGTCGAAGTTCGTATGGGTAAGGGCAAGGGCTCGATCGACTACTGGGCGGCCAAGGTGAAACCCGGCCGGATCATGTTCGAGATCGACGGTGTCTCCGAAGAGATCGCGCGTGAGGCCCTGCGCCTCGGCGCCATGAAACTGCCGGTCCTGACCCGCGTCGTGCAACGCGAAGACTGGTAAGGCAGATGGGCAGATTGCCCATCCTACCTGCAAACGAGGCCCCTGCCGGAAACGGTGGGGGCTTTTTCTTTGTGATTCCCGTGCAGCGCGTTTAGCCTGAGACCGTCGCACGCAAGAAGCTTGGCCTGATCGTGAAACTTGGGGTTATCCGCGCCGTCGCCCACAATTACGCCCACTCGCTTGCCAGTGGGATCAGTCTTGCCACGGGGTTCCATGAGCTTGACGTCTACCGCGATGCCGCGACCTCTCCCGGCGGCAGGCTCAGGTTGGATCTGATGAACGGCAAGGTTCTTGAGGGCGTGGCCAGCGCAGATTTGGTGGTGGCGCTTTCGCGCATTCCCCCACTTTTCGCCGAGGGGTGCCGTCGGGCAGGCGGGTCGCGAGAGGACGTGAAGCGCGCCGAAGCGATGTTCAGCTTTTCGGGTCTCGAGGAAGGTTTCATCCTTGAGATCGAGGACATGAAGGGCAGGCGCAGCGCCGCGGACTATTCGGGGTCAGGGTCACGCCGGTCGCGCGACCTCGATCGCCACGGTCATCTTGTGCGTCGTCCCGCGCGCTCCTGAATATCCGGGCGTGACGTCAGCCGTGCACTGGTGCTATGCAGCGCCGATCCAAGGAGCACATCATGGCCGACATATCCTCCCTTTTCGTCACCCGCCTCTACCGCGCCGCCTTGTCGGAACTCGGCAAGAAGAAGGTCGATTACGAGGCGCTGAAAGACGCCTGCGAGGCGATTGCCGAGGATGACGAGGCGGGCCAGGCCTGGTGCGAGGAGCATGGCTATCCGGGCTATACCTCCTATGCCTCGCTCAATGACCTGCCCTGGCGCTTTCCGATCTTTGCCGATCTGGAAAAGGCGCTCGACAAGCATGTGGCGGCCTTCTGCAAGGACCTTGGCTTCGACCTCGGCGACAAGAAGCTGAAATGCGGGTCCTTCTGGATCAACATCCTGCCGCAGGGGGGCATGCATGCCAGCCACATCCACCCGCATTCGGTGATCTCCGGCACCACCTATGTCGCCATGCCCAAGGGCACCTCGGCGCTGAAGCTGGAAGACCCGCGCCTGCCGATGATGATGCATGCGCCCTTGCGCCTGAAGAAGGCCGGGCAGGAGCTGCAGAGCTTCGTCTATGTCAAGCCCGAGGTCGGCGAGGTCCTGCTCTGGGAAAGCTGGCTGCGTCACGAGGTGCCGATGAACCTGGCCGAAGAGGAGCGCATCTCGGTCTCCTTCAACTACGAATGGGCCTGAGCCCGCTCTGCATCCCCGCGCAGAGACCCTGCGGCTTTGCACCTTTGCCGCAGGGTCGCTGAACGACTATGTCTCGTCCAGCAATGGAGGCAGAGATGGCTGTGGAACTTGGTCTTGGAACCTTTGGCGATACCTCGCTGAACCCCGAAGGCGGGCAGAAGCGCCCGGACGAGGTCTTGCGCGATGTGGTCGAAGAGGCGGTCGTGGCCGATCAGGCCGGGGTCTATGCCATCGGTCTGGGCGAGCATCACCGCCCGGATTTCGCCATTTCCGCCCCCGAGATCGTGCTGGCCGCGATCGCTGGCCGCACCAGCCAGATCAAGCTCGGCACCGGGGTCACGGTCCTGTCCACCGATGATCCGGTCCGGGTGTTCCAGCGTTTTTCGACCCTCAACGCCGTGTCGAACGGCAGGGCAGAGGTGATCGTCGGCCGCGGCAGCTTTACCGAAAGTTACCCGCTGTTCGGTTATGACATGGCCGATTACGACGTGCTCTTCGAGGAAAAGCTCGACCTGTTTGCCAAGCTGGTCCGTGAGAAGGAAGTGACCTGGCAGGGCAGCACCCGCACCGGGCTCGACAAGGTCCGCGTCCAGCCGCCCTTGGGGCCCGAGGGGATGCCGGTCTGGGTCGGCGTCGGTGGAAGCCCGGAATCGGTGGTGCGCGTCGTGCGGCAGGATCTGCAGCTGATGCTGGCGATCATCGGCGGTGATCCGCGCCGCTTCCTGCCCTATATCGACCTTTACAACCGCGCCTGCGCCCAGCTGGACAAGCCGGTGCGCCCGGTGGGCGTCCATTCCCCGGGCTTCATCGCCGCGACCGATGAAGAGGCGCGCGAGATCGCCTGGCCCGCCCATCAGGAAATGTATGGCCGTCTCGGCCGCGAGCGGGGCTGGCCGCCCACCACCAAGGCGCGTTTCATCGACGAGATCGAGCATGGATCGCTCTACATCGGCGCGCCCGAGACGGTGGCCCGCAAGATCGCGGCCACGGTCAAGGACCTTGGTCTGCAGCGGTTCGACATGAAATACACCTCGGGGCCGATCGACCATGCCGCACTGCTCACCTGCGTCGGGCTTTATGGCGAGAAGGTGATTCCGATGGTGCGCGACATCCTCTCGGCCAGTTGAGCGCAGGAAAAAAGGACGGAGCGCAGGCTCCGTCCCTTTTTGTCCGGGTCGCCGGATCAGGTTGTCAAAGGCTCAGGCCGTCAAAAAATCAGGCCTCGCCGCCCTCTTCCGCCTTGGCGGCGCGTTCGGTGATCGTCATGGCGACACCGGCGCGCTTGATCGTCATCAGGGCGCGCCGCATGCCGCGCAGGTCGGCCTCGTTGCGGGCCTGACGGGCCTCTTTCCAGGCGGCGGTCCGCTCGGCGGCAGTCTTGTCGGGGTTGGCGGCATTCCATTCCTGCTGCCACAGGGCGCGGATCAGCATCCGGGCGATCTGCAGCTCCGGGCCCTTCGGGATGCCCTCGGCGGCACCGGCCTTGGCCTTGGCCTTGCCGCGCGGCTTGCCCGCAACTTTCAGCTGAACGACGTCTTGCATGGGAAACTCCTGTGGATTTCCTCTCGAATATGCCCTTTTGGCCTTGAGTCAACCACTTCTGCCGCGCCGCGCGACGCGACAGGCCAGGCTTGGCCCGGTTTTGCCGAAGGATGATGAAATCCGCACCACAGGACCGGAAAACTCCTGCCTGTTCGGTACATGGGCGGTTTTCCTGCCTTGGGTGATCTGGTAAGGCAAAATGATTGGTGCCTGGGGTCGGGACTTCCGGCGCCAGGATGGATTGCGGACAGAGCGAAGGGATTTCGAATGGCGGGCAGATACCTGATGGTAGGGGCGGGGCTTTCCGGTGCGGTGATCGGTCGGCATCTGGCCGAACTGGGGCATCAGGTGACGATCGTCGATGCAAGGGATCATGTCGCCGGAAACTGCCATTGCGAGCGGGACGCCGAAACCGGCGTCATGGTCCATATCTACGGCCCGCATATCTTCCACACCGACGATGCCGAGGTCTGGGATTATGTGAACACCTACGAGACCTTCATGCCCTACAAGAACCGGGTGAAGACCATCTCCAAGGGGCAGGTGTTTTCGCTGCCGGTCAACCTGCACACGATCAACCAGTTCTTCCACGCCACGATGAACCCGGCCGAGGCCAAGGCCTTCCTTGAATCCAAGGCCGACACCTCGATCACCGATCCGCAGACCTTCGAGGATCAGGCCCTGCGCTTTGTGGGCCAGGAGCTTTATGAGGCCTTCTTCAAGGGCTACACCCAGAAACAATGGGGCGTGCATCCGACCCAGCTTCCCGCCTCGATCCTGAAGCGGCTGCCGGTGCGCTTCAACTACGACGACAATTACTTCTTCCACAAATTCCAGGGCATGCCGCAGAACGGCTATACCGCGATGGTGGAGCGGATTCTCGATCATCCGAACATCACCGTGCATCTGTCGACCCGCTTCAGCCGCGATCAGGCGGCCGAGTATGACCATGTCTTCTATTCCGGCCCGCTGGATGGCTGGTACGATTACGACATCGGCCGCCTCGGCTATCGCACGCTCGACTTCGAACGCTTCACCCATCAGGGCGATTACCAGGGCTGCGCCGTGATGAACTATGGCGAGGTCGATGTGCCCTGGACCCGGATCACCGAACACAAGCACTTCTCGCCCTGGGAGGAGCATGAGGGTTCGGTCATGTACCGCGAGTTCTCGCGGCTCTGCGGGCCCGATGACATTCCCTATTACCCGATCCGCCTGATGGAAGAGCAGGAACTGCTCAAGCAATATGTGGCCCGGGCCGAGGCGGAAAGCGGAGTGACCTTCGTCGGGCGTCTGGCGACCTATCGCTACCTTGACATGGATGTCACCATCCGCGAGGCGCTGAACACCGCCCGCACCTTCGTCGATACCCTGGCCAAGGGCGGCACGATGCCTGCCTTCGCGGTCCGGCCGATATGAACCAACCGACCGCAGCAGCCCTGCCGCCCGAGGGCGCGGGGCGGGCGCGTCTGGTGGCGCTGGTCGTCACCTATAACCGGCGATTGCAGCTGCACCGCACCATCGACCGGCTTCTGGCCGAGGATCTCGACGCGATCCTCGTCGTCGACAATGCCTCGACCGATGGCAGCACCGAGTTTCTCTACCGGATCAAGGACCCGCGCCTGCATGTCATCGCCCTGACCGACAATGTCGGCGGGGCAGGGGGCTTCGAGCAGGGCCTGCGCGTGGTGTCCGAAAAGTTCGATCCCGACTGGTGCGTGCTGATGGACGATGACGCAAGGCCCGATCCCGGCGTCATGTCGCGCTTTCTTGGCCGCGCCAGCGGGCTGGAGCGGCAGGGCTTCGAGGCGGTGGCCGCCGGGGTCTACTACCCCGATGGCACGATCTGCGACATGAACCGCCCCTCGCGCAACCCCTTCTGGCACATGAAGGATTTCCTGCGCACCGCCTGTGGCGGCGGACGCGGCGGCTTTCACGTCGGCGATGCCGATTATGCGATGACCGAGCCTGTGGCGATCGACGCCACCTCTTTCGTCGGCTTTTTCCTGTCGCGCCGCGGGCTGGCGCGGGCGGGCTTTCCCAATGGCGACCTCTTTCTTTACGCCGATGACGTGATCTATACGCTCAAGATGTCGCGGATGGGCGGCTCGATCGGCTTTGTGCCCGACCTGCGCTTTGAACACGATTGTTCGACCTACCGGCAGGGCGGCGGCGACATCTACCGCCCGCTCTGGAAGGTCTATTACAACTACCGCAACAGCCTGCTGGCCTATCGCGTGGCGGCGGGACCCGTGCTCTTCTGGCCGGTCCTGCTGCTCGCCGTCTTCAAATGGTACCTGCGCGCCCGCCACGCCGGCCCCGACCGCGTCGCCTACATGACCCTGTTCCGCATGGCGGTGATGGATGCTTTGCGCCACAACCTGACCCGCAAACATACCGAGATCCGCCGCATCGCCCGCCACCCCGAGACCGAACATGACGCCAAGCCCCATCCGGCGCCGCACCGGAAGTGAGGCGATTTATGCCGCAACGCAGCAACTCCGCGCCGCCCTTGGCTTGACGCAGCCAGCAGGACTGCGCATCTTTCGCCAGCGGTGGTATTGCGCCGTCTGACCATCTGATTTCCGTGCCGCCGGGCTTCTGCCCACGCCAATATCCGCAGCTGTCCAACCGGGGTGACCCCTTGTCCGCCAACAAAGCCCAAAGCATCCCGCGCAAACCCGCCCCCCTCGCCCGCCCTTCGGCCGCGGCCAGCCTGACGGCGGGGGATGTCACCTCCTGGCTCACGCTGCAGAGCCTGCTTCTGGCCCAGCCCGGCGTCTGCACCGAAACCGAGATGTTCTACCGCGCGCTCGGCCCGGTCTATGTCAGCGAGCTGAAGGCCCAGGTGGTGATCGAGCCCGGCTCGGCCCTGCATTTCTCCACCGCCTACAACCTTCTCGGCCTCGATGCGCTCGAGGCCGCCTGCCGGCTGGGGCGCCTGGCCTTTGCCTTGCGCGGCACCGGTCTGGTCGAGGTCATCGTGTTTCAGGGCCTCGCCGGGCGGTCCTGGCAGCGGCTCGTCTCCGATATCGTCACGCTCGACCCGGAGGAAGAGACCGTGCTCGACCTCGACTGCGTCGGCCTCAACCGGCGCGAGGGGGCGCTTTGGGTCGAGTTGCGTGGCGTCGACGATACCGAGGCCGCCTCGATCCTTTCCGGCCGCTTCCTGACCGATGCCAAGCCCGACCCTTCGATGCGCCTGGCGATCTGCCGCCCGCAACAGAACCTGGCCGAGCGGACGGCGCAGCCCGACCGGATGTTCGACCAACTCGCCAGCTGGGCCGCGGCGCAGAACGGGCGGGCCGCGCTCTTCACCTGCGGTCTGTCCGGCACGGAGCCGGCTGGCGTCATCAACCTGCCCGCCACGCCGGACCGCCACAGCGCCCATCAGGCGATGGTGGCCGCAGCGCAGGCCCAGGGCTTCAGCCATGTCCTGCTTCTGGACCCCGATACGACCCTCGGGGTCGAGATGCTGGACCGCACGCTGGCCTGCCTTTCGATCCTGCGCAGCGGCACCCCGGCGATCGGCGCCAGCCTGCTCGACGTGGCCGAGGCCTCGCAGCTGTCCGACAACGGGCTGGTGCGCAGCCCGGAAGGCAAGCTGACCGCCCATTCGATGCAGTTCGACATGCGCGAGATCCGCTCCGTCCTCGACGCCGGCTACGAGGCGGTGTCGGATTCGCGTAGCGGTCTGATCGTGGCGCGTTCGACCTTCGTGGCCTTCCCGCTTGCCGTGCTGGGCGAGGACCCGTCCTCGGCGCTCTGGCGCGAGCGTTTCGGGGTGGACGAGGTCACCTGCCTTGAGGATGGCCTCGTGCAGGTCAACCAGTTGCCCGGCCTGCTGATCCGCCGCGACACCTATGGCCGCAAGGTCACCGGGCTTCTGACGCTGCAGAACCTGATCTTCCCCGAACAGGGCATCTGCACCGAAGGCAACATGTTCTTCCACGGCCATGGCCCGGTCGTCTATGACGAACGCGCCGGCCTGATCACCGTGGCCCAAGGGGCGACGGCGGGATTTGACAGTTATTTCAACGCGCTCTCCATCGGCAAATGGCACGAGAACTGCGCGCTGAACGGTCTCTGGCTGGGGCTCAGCGGGCGCGGCAGGGTCGAGGTCAAGGTCTTTCACGCCATCCCCGACCGCTCGTGGGAGCTTTTGGCCAACACCATCGTCAGCCTCTCCAAGGGGAACGAGACGCTGATCGACCTGTCGCATTACGCCGAAAACGCCACCCGCGGCGTGATCTTCTTCGAGGTCCAGGCGCTGAGCCAGGGCGTGGCGATCACCGCCGCCCGCTACATGACCGAGGGCGCGCCCAATCCGGCGCGGCGGCTGGCCCTGTCGATCACCACCTTCAAGCGCGAGGCGCAGGTCGAAAACACCGCCCGCCGCCTGGCCCATTACTTCGAACGCGCCGATTTCGCGCCCTATATGGACTGTTTCATCGTCGACAATGGCGATTCCGCCCGGATCATCACCCACCCGAAGATCCGCCGCATCCCCAATGCCAACCTCGGCGGGGCGGGCGGTTTCACCCGCGGCTTGCTGGAGGCCGAGGCCTCCGGCTATTCCCATGTCCTCTTCATGGACGATGACGCCTCGATCCCGATGGAGGCCCTGCACCGCACCTATGCCTTCCTCACGCTCGCCAAGGACCCCAAGGCCGCCATCGCCGGGGCGATGATCAACAACACCGACAAATGGCGGATGTGGGAAAACGGCGCGACCTTCGACCAGCGCTGCTATCCGCTCTTCACCGGGGTCGACCTGCGCGACCGCGACGCCGTGATTGCGATGGAAAACGAAAGCGCCCTCTCGCGGTCCTCCAAGATGTACGGCGGCTGGTGGTTCTTTGCCTTCCCGGTGGCCGAGGTCAAACGCCACCCCTTCCCCTTCTTCGTGCGCGGCGACGATGTGAACTTCTCGCTCGTCAACGAATTTGCCATCACCACGCTGAACGGCGTCGTCTCCTTTGCCGATGACTTCATCGACAAGGAAAGCCCGCTGACCTGGTACCTCGACCTGCGCAGCCACATGGTCCACCACCTGACGCTGGACAAGATGGAGGTCGGGCGGCTGGCGCTCACCCGGATCGGCCTGTCCTTCTTCAAGCGCAACATCGTGAAATTCCAGTACGAGACGCTGGAAGCCGTGCTGCTGGCCTGGGAACATGTGCTGCAAGGCCCGGATTTCTTCACCCAGAACGCCGACGCCTCAGGCCCCCGCGCCGCGATCAAGGCCCTGACCAAGGTCGAAAGCTGGAAGCCGGTTGCCGATGTCAAACCCGCCGTGAAGTCGGGCTTTCTCGACAAGCGGATGGGCCTGCGCCGCAAGTTCTATCCCTTTTCGCTCAACGGCCATTTCCTGCCGCTCTTCCCGCTCTGGGGCAGCAAGAGGGTGATCCCCGCCGCACAGCGCGGCCATCTGGACGCGGTCTGGGGCGCGGCGGAGCTGACCTTCCTCAGCTCGAACCGCGACAAGGCCTATGTCACCAAAAGGTCGAACTGGAAGGCGGCCAAGCTTCTGGCGCGGCTCGCGGCCCTCAGCCTGCGCACGATCATCGGCTATGACGCCCTGCGCGCCCTCTACCACCGCCGCTACCCCGAGATCACCACGCCGGATTACTGGGCGCAGACCCTGGCGCTGCCCGCCAAGGCCGCGCCCAAACCTGCCCCGCGCGTGTCCGACACGGCGGCCTGAGGTGAGCGATCCGGATCTGGCCGAGGCCTTGCGCCGTGTCATCGGCGACCTCGTCCGCCTGGTGCGCGACGAGGCCGGCACACCCTCTTCGGCGCAGTCCGAGACGCTGGGCCTGCTGGGCCGAGATGGCGCGCAAAGCATGGCCCGGCTCGCCGCTGCGCGCGGGGTGCGCCACCAAAGCATGCGGCTGGTCGTGGCGCAGATGGAGGCGGAGGGCCTCGTCCGCCGCGCCCCCGACCCCGCCGATGCCCGCAGCCAGCTGGTGATGATCACCGAGACCGGGCATTCCCGCCTGCAAGAGGGCCGCGCCGCCCGCAGCCAGTGGATCGCGGCCCGGCTGGCGCAGCTTTCGCCGCAGGACCGCGCCGCGCTGACCGCCGCCGTCCCCGCCCTGCAGGCCCTGGCGGAGCCGCCCGCGCGGACCTAGCCGCGCAGGTCCGCCAGAACGGCGGCCAAGGTATTGACCCCCCAATGATCCAGATAGCGCCCGTCGCGCAGGCGGACGATGTCGATCACCTGGATCTCCACCGCGCGCCCGGTCGGGGCGATGCCCAGAAACGCCCCGGTATGGCGCCCGGTGATCGACTTGCGCGTCACCACCCGGTCGCCCTCGGCCAGCTGTTCATGGATCACAACCTTCAGATCAGACAGGGCAGGGCGCAACACCTGATCGAAGGTGTGCCACATCCCCTCGGCCCCCTGCGGCGCGCCGGGCGGGGCAGAGTGGTTGGTGAAATCGGGGTCCATCAGGGCGGCAAAGGCCGTGGCAGAGCCGCCCTCGATCACCTCGGCGTTGAAACGGCGCACCGCCGCCTTGTTCTGGTCCAGCATGATCAGCCTCCATCGGGGAATGGAGGGATATATACAGTCAACCTGTATATCTCGTCAACCGGCTCAGGCCAGATGCGGGCGGAACTCGGCGATCACCTGTTCATAGACGGCGCGCTTGAAGGGCACGATGGCGGCCAGCATCTCCTCGGCGCTGATCCAGCGCCATTCGGCAAATTCCTGATGCGGCTGCACGATGTTCACCTGATCGTCGCGCCCGGTGAACCGGTAGAGGAACCAGCGCTGTTTTTGCCCGCGATACTTGCCGCCCCAGACCTTGCCGAGCAATTCCGGCGGCAGGTCATAGGTCAGCCAACCGGCGGATTTGCCGACAAACTCCGCCAGGTCCGGGGTCACGCCCGTCTCTTCCGCCAACTCGCGCAGGGCGGCGCGGCGCGGCTTTTCGCCCTCGTCGATCCCGCCCTGCGGCATCTGCCAGGCCGCCGCCCCGCCCTTGGCCTGCCCGCCATCCAGCCTCCGCCCGGCAAAGATCAACCCTTGCGGGTTGATCAATGTGACGCCGACGCAGGGCCGGTAGGGCAGGTCCTCTGCCTTGACCGCCTCGCTCACGGCTTCTGGTCCACCGCGGCCAGACCGCGCAGGATGTCGATGGCATAGGCCAGCTGGAAGTCGCTGTCGCGCAGCTTGGAGGCTTCTTCCGTGCGGGCGCGGTCGGCTTCCAGCTGTTTCTTCTCGTCATCGGTCATCGAGTCGTTCGACAGGATGCCGTTCAGATCGGCTTCCGAGGTCATTTTGTTCGGATCGGCGTTCGGGTCCTCGGGCTTGGCATTGGGGTCCACCGCCGGCTGGTTCACCACGATATCGGGCATCACCCCAAGCGCCTGGATCGACCGGCCCGAGGGCGTGTAATACCGCGCCGTCGTCAGACGCATCGCCCCGCCATCCCGCGTCGGCAGGATGGTCTGGACCGAGCCCTTGCCGAAGCTCTTGGTCCCCACGACGATCGCCCGGTGATGGTCCTGCAGGGCGCCGGTCACGATTTCCGAAGCCGAGGCCGAGCCGCCGTTGATCAGCACGACCATCGGCTTGCCATCGGTCAGATCGCCCTTGGTGGCGTTGAAGCGTTCATTGTCCTGCGGGTTGCGCCCGCGGGTCGAGACGATCTCGCCCTCGTTCAGGAAAGCGTCCGAGACCTGGATCGCCTGCACCAGCAAGCCGCCCGGGTTGTTGCGCAGGTCCAGCACCACGCCATTGACCTTGTCCAGACCGCCAGCCTGATCCACCGCCTTCTTCAGTTCCGATTGCAGGCCCGAGAAGGTCTGATCGGTGAAGGAGGAAATCCGCAGCACCACGGTGCTGCCCTCCAGCCTTCCCTTCACGGCGGCCACCTTGATCGTGTCGCGGATGATCGAGACGTCGAAGGGGTCCTTGGTCCCCTCACGCACCACGGTGATCACGACTTCCGACCCGATCGGCCCGCGCATCAGGTCCACCGCCTGATCCATCGTCAGGCCGTTGACCGACTTGCCATCGACCTTGATGATCAGATCGCCGGTCTTGATCCCGGCCTTGTCGGCGGGCGTGCCGTCGATGGGCGAGACGACCTTGATATAGCCGTCCTGCTGGGTCACCTCGATGCCGAGGCCGCCGAACTCCCCCTTGGTCTGGACCTGCATCGCGGCATTGTCCTTGGGGTTCATGTAGCTGGAATGCGGGTCCAGCGAGGTCAGCATGCCATTGATCGCCGCCTCGATCAGCTTCTGGCTGTCGACCTGTTCGACATACTGGCTGCGGATCCGCTCGAAGGCATCCCCGAACAGATCCAGCTGCTGATAGACAGAGGTGTTCTTGGTGGCCTCCTCTGCAATCAGGGGACCGGCGAATTGGGTGACAAGCAGCGCGCCTGCCACCGTGCCGCCGATTGCGGCCATCAGAACCTTGTTCATGCCTCGTTATTCCTCGTTAGCGGTGAACCAGTCCGTCGGATCGATCGGCTGGCCCCCATTGCGCAATTCCACATAAAGCGTTTCGCTGTCGCTTGCACCAGAGCCGTTATCGGCCGGACGCAGGATATCTGCGGTATTTGCCGCCGCAGCCTCCACGCTTCCGCCCATCAACCCCAATGCATCGCCTTGCGAGACGACATCTCCCACATCGCCATAAACCTGATCGAGCCCGGCCAGAACCAATAGATAGCCTGCGCCGGGCTCCAGGATCATCACATTTCCGTAGTCGAGCAAGGGCCCGCGGTAGCGGATCGTCGCGGCCCAGGGTGCGGTGACCAGGGCGAGCGGCCTTGTGGCCAGGGTCAGCCCCGGTTTGGTGACGCCCTTGGCATCGGTTTCGCCGGGATGCAGCAGGATATGGCCCAGGACCGGCCAGGGCAGATGGCCCTTGGCCTCGGCAAAGCCCTGCACGCTGGTCGTCTGCGGGCCAAGGCCCTTGGCAAAGGCGCCGAGCGTCTTGGCATTGGCCACCAGCGCCTGCAGGGCGGCGGGGACCTCGGTGATCCGCTTGGGCAAAGCGGTGCGGTCCGACATGGCCTGCGACAGCGCGGTGCGGGCGGTCTGCACCTCCTGCAGGCCCTGGGCCAGGGTCGTCTGCGCCTGGGTCTGCAGGGCGCGCAGGTCGCGCAGTTCGGTCAGATCCTGCTTCAGCCCGGCGGCTTCCTTCTGCAGGGCCGGGGCGACCTCGGCCAGCACCATGCCAGAGCGGACGGTGCCCAGGGGTCCATCGGGGTGAAGCAGAAGCAGCGGCCCCTGTTCCGCATCCAGCCCCGCCAGCACGCCGAGCAGTTGCGAGACCTGCCCGCGCTTGGCCTGAAACTGCAGGGTCAGCGCGGTCTCGCGCAGCTGCGCCTGCCGCATCGCCTCGCGCAGGGCCAGAAGCCCGCCCTCATAGGCCTTGATCGTCCTTGTCAGCGCCGCCACCCGGTCCTTGGCCGCATCGGCGCCCTGCAGCGCCTTGACCGAAGCCTCCAGATCCGCCGAGGCCTTCTGCGCCGCTTTGGCGACATCGCCCTGCACTTCTTGCGCAAAGACCCCCGGCGCGGCGAGGGTCAAAAGCAGGGCAAGGGCAGCGGGTCTGATCATGCCAGAAGCAGGCTCTTTCCGGTCATCTCGGGCGGCTGTTCCATCCCCATCAGCGCCAGCAGCGTCGGCGCAAGATCGGCGAGCCGCCCGCCCTGCCGCAGAACCGCACCTTCCGGCCCACCGACCAGCACCACAGGCACCGGGTTGGTGGTATGCGAGGTATGTGGCCCGCCGGTGACCGGGTCCACCATCAGCTCGCAATTGCCATGGTCGGCGGTGACGATCATCGCCCCGCCCGCAGCCTTCAACGCCACCAGCGCCCTTCCGAGGCCCACATCCACCGCCTCCACCGCCTTGATCGCGGCGGGCAGGCTGCCGGTATGGCCCACCATGTCGGGATTGGCGAAATTCACCACGATCAGGTCATAGCCCTTCTCGATTGCCGCCACCAAATGATCCGACACCTCGACCGAGGACATCTCGGGCTGCAGATCATAGGTCGCAACCTTGGGCGATTTCGGCATGAACCGGTCCTCGCCGACAAAGGGCTGCTCGCGCCCGCCGTTGAGGAAGAAGGTCACATGCGGATATTTCTCGGTCTCGGCCAGACGGAACTGGGTCTTGCCGTGATTGGCCACCCATTCGCCGATCGTGTTGACGATCGAGCGTTTCGGATAGGCCGTCGCCATATAGGTGTTATGGCTTTCGGAGTACTCCACCATGCCCAGCAAGGCCGCCCAGACCGGCCGCTTGCCCGGATCAAAGCCGCCAAAGGCCGGATCGGCCAGCGCGGCAAGGATCTCCCGCGCGCGGTCGGAGCGGAAGTTCAGGCAGAAGAACCCGTCGCCATCCTTGGCCCCGGCGTAATCGCCGATCACGGTGGGGGCGATGAACTCGTCCATCTCGGCCTTGGCATAGGACTGCGCCACGGCCTCCTGCGGGGTGGCGGCCACTTCGCCCCTGGCATGGACCATCGCCTCATAGGCCCGCGCCACGCGCTCCCAGCGGGTATCGCGGTCCATCGCCCAATAGCGCCCGATCACCGTGGCGACCCGGGCCCCCGCGGGCAGCGAGATCATCAGCTGTTCGACAAACTCCGCCGCCGAATTCGGCGCCACGTCGCGCCCATCGGTGATCGCATGCAGGGCCACCGGCACGCCCGCCGCGGTGATCGCGCGACATGCCGCCAGCACATGGTTCAAATGCCCATGCACCCCGCCATCCGACACGACACCCATCAGATGCGCCACGCCACCCGAGGCGCGCAGCTTGGCGATGAACTCCACCACGCCCTCGTTCTTGGCAAAGGACCCGTCCTCGATCGCGAGGTCAATCGCCCCCAGATCCATCGCCACCACCCGGCCCGCGCCGATATTGGTATGGCCGACCTCGGAATTGCCCATCTGCCCGGTCGGCAAGCCGACATCCGGGCCAAAGGTGGTCAGCGTCGCATGCGGACACTCTGCCCAGATCCGGTTGAAATGCGGCACATGGCCCTGCGCCGGTGCCGAAACCGCCGGGTTCTGGCCAATCCCCCAGCCATCCAGAATGCACAGAACAACGGGTTTATAGGCAGCCATCTTCGTCTCCAATCCGCTCTTGCCGTTCATATGACCCGCAGGGGCCAAGAACAACAACCTCCAATGCAAAACGGCGAGGCTTTCGGCCCCGCCGTCCGCAGATTTCAGGCCAATTTACTTCGCCGCAAAGCCCGGCAGATCGGCATCGCTGAAGCCCACGACGTAGAACAGGTTCGGCCCGGCGGTTTCGGGCAGAAAGTCGTTGTCATTGGCGATGTAAAGCGTGTGGTAGACCGTGCCTTCCAGCGTCACGTCCTCGCCAAAGGCCATGCCTTCGATCTTGGACGGCACCTTGTCGGGGGTCACGCCATGCGCGCCCAGCAGACCGACCAGATCCAGCACCTCGGTCTTCTTCACGGCAGCTTCCGCCGCCTCGGGACCGGCCAGCGCGGTGATGTCCTTGGCACCGTTCAGGTCGATGCGGAACAGCTTCTTGGCCTCGGCGGGCGAACCGTCGCCCAGCCCCGCGCCGTCGCGTTCGTCCAAAAGGAATTCATGGTCGTTGACCGCGACGATTTCGCTGACGCCCGAGCCATCGGAAAGCTTGTAGCCATATTCATGCGTCTCGCCCGAGGCGAGGTCGACGGTGACCAGACGAATCAGCTTCTTGCTGGCCTTGTCGGCGGCGTCCTGCTCCAGCGCGGCCTGCATCACGCCGACCAGCATCTTGCCATCGGGGGTGATCGCCAGCCCCTCCATCCCCTTGTTGGTGACGCGGCCCAAGGTGTTGCCCTTGATCTCGTCATCCTTCATCGCCGAAAGTTTGGTGATGCACAGGTTTTCCGGCAGGGCGAAAGCCTTGGTGCGCGCCCCGGTCGCCCGGTCGAAGGCATAGAGATAGGGGCCATATTCGTCCGAGATATAGACCGTCTTTCCATCGCCCGAGACGCGGATGCCTTCGGCGTCAAAGCGGCCATTGCCCGGGTTGCAGGAGGATTTCGCCGGGTCCATCGCATCCGACCGCCCGGTGAAATAATTATGCCCCTCGGTATTCTCCGCCGGCACGCCAGAGCCGATGTCCAGCCCCTCGCCCGTGCCATAGGTCAGCGCATCGGCGCTATAAAGCAGAGTGGTCGCCGTCAGCTCCGGCTTCATCTCGAAGGGCAGGGCGGCACCAGCGGCGGCGGGCGTCAGGGCCAGGGTCAGCGTGTCAAAGCGCGGGATGAAGGTGACGGTATCGTCAACCTTGGGGTTGAAAGGCGTGGCATTCGGGCCGCGATCCGGCAGGCCAAGGAAGGTGCCATTGCCCGCATAGGCCAGACCCGAGCCAAGCCCGCCCAGCATCGCCTTCGGCAGCCCGTTCTCCAGATTGCCCTTGAGGCCCGACAGATCCAACCCCTCGCCCGCCGAGGTCGCGGTCAGCCCGCCGATGGCGAGCAGTTTCGGTTCGGCACTGGCCTGACCAACGGCGAAAACCACGGCAACCGTTCCAAGGAACGTCGAAAATCCTGAGCGCATGTCGCTCTCCCCTGATGATGTCCCTCCCGTCCTAGGGACGCGCCATGACGCTCCTGCGACAGATTTTCAAAGAGAAGATGACAGTTTTGGCTTGGGGTGTCGCCTGGGGCAGGGTCTTAACGAAAGATGAAGAAAATTTGCGAAATCACGTGAAGTCAATGGCTTGTCCAAGATTGCACGCGTGCAATCACCAAAATTTCACGCCCTGTGATAAGGCCCGCCACTCAAGATCGTCGCGGCGCGGTAAAGCTGCTCGGCCAGCATGACCCTTACCATCATATGCGGCCAGACCATCAGGCCAAAGCTGACCGAGGCATCGGCCCTGGCCCGGAAGGCCGGATCAATCCCATCCGCCCCGCCGATCACGAAAGCCACATCCTGCCGCCCCTCGTCGCGCCAATGGGCCAGCTGGGCGGCAAAGGCCGGCGAGGACATGAGCTTGCCCCGCTCATCCAGCGTGACCAGAACCGCGCCCGAAGGCACGGCCCGCGCCAGAAGCTCGGCCTCGGCCGCCATCCCGAGGTTCTTCTTGTCCTCGACCTCATGTTCCAGAACCGGGCCAAGCCCCAGAGGCCGCCCGGTCCTGTCGAATCTTTGGAAGTAATCCGCCACCAGATCGCGCTCGGGTCCGGCCCTCAGCCGCCCCACCGCCACCAGATGCACCCGCATTTAAACAGCGGCGTCCGTGTCGGTCCGATGCGCCGCCGAAGGCATCCACATCTTTTCAAGCTGGTAGAAGTCGCGCACCTCGGGCCGGAAGACGTGGATGATGACATCGCTGCCGTCGATCAGAACCCAGTCGCCGGTTTCCTTGCCTTCCATCTTGGCGCCCATGCGGAACTTTTCCTTCAGCCGGTCGGCCAGCTTGTCGGAAATCGAGGCGACCTGACGCGAGGAGCGGCCCGAGCAGATGACCATGTAATCGGCCACATCCGACCGGCCACGCAGATCGATCTGCACGACATCTTCGGCCTTGTCGTCGTCAAGCGAGGCCAGCACCACTGCCAGGACTTCTTCCGCGGTATATTCCGGTGCCGCGGCACGCGTCGCACGGGGGCCGACCGGAAGCCCGGTCGCAGGATCAAATTGAGACAGGACAACGTCCTCCGGTAAGGCGCAGCGCCTGAAGGGCGGTGCGGGATGAGTTCAGACTAGCAGTAGGCGAAGGATTTCTCAACGTCCCGCAGGTGAAGCGCGCCCCATAACGGGATTTGCCGCCAAGGTCGAGTCCTCGCTTGCAGCACCGGGCAGGTCGGTGCGGCCGATGACATGAACCTCGCGCTGCGGGAAGGGGATGCGGAAGCCCTCGCGCTTGAAGGCGTCCCAGAGGGCGAGGTAGACCTGACCGCGTACATTGGTCAGCCCCTCGCGCGGGTCGCTGATCCAGAAGCGCAGCACATAATCGACCGAGCTGTCGCCAAAGCCGGTGACATGGCAGACCGGCGCCGTCGTCTCCAGCACACGGCCGACGGTCCGCGCCGCCTCCACCGCGACCTTGCGCACCTGATGCGGGTCGTCGGCGTAGGAAATGCCAAAGCTGATATCCAGCCGCACCAGGTCATTGCTGTGCGACCAGTTGACCACCTGGCCGGTGATCAGATCCTCGTTCGGGATGAGATACTCCCGCCCATCCCGCGTGACGACCGAGACATAGCGCGCACCCAGCGAGGCGATCCAGCCGAAGGTATCGCCGAGGCTGATCACATCGCCCGGCTTGATGCTTTCGTCCATCAGGATGATGACCCCAGACACGAGGTTCGAGACCACCTTCTGCAGGCCGAAGCCGAGGCCCACGCCGATCGCCCCGGACAGGAAGGCCAGGCCCGTCAGGTCGAACCCCAGCGCCTTCAGCCCCAGAAAGGCCGCCGCCGAGTAAAGCACGATCTGCACCAGCTTGACCGCCAGCACGCCGACCGAGGGCGAGATGTCGTCATTCTTGGCCAGCCGCCGCGTGATGGCCTGGGTCAGAAGCCGCCCCGCCGTGATCAGCACCGCCGTCACCACCAGCGCCCGCACCACCCCCAGCGCCGTGATCCGCACATCGCCAAGCGTGATGCCCAAAGTATCAAGGAAATCCGTCGCCGCCGCGAGGAAGCCCATGTATTGCAGGGTGACATAGATCCAGCCCGCCCAGGCCACGACCCGGCGCAGGAAGGGGTTGCGGATCAGCCGCGCCACCAGCCCGATGATCACCCAGGCCGAGGCGACCGTGGCTGCGATCACCACCAGATAGCGGCGCGAGGGATAGATCGAGATCTGCTCGATCACCCCCACCGCGATCCAGGACAGGGCGACAAAGCTGATCCCGCGAATCCGCCGCTTCAGAATCGCGTAAAACCGCATCCGCTGCAGCGGCACGCCCTCAAGCCGGCGCAGATAGGCGTCCACCCGCGGCTCGGCATAATGGTTGATCAGGCTGGCCACTCCGAAAAGCACCACCACCAGCACCACCTGCAACAGGCGCGACGGCAGGAGAAGCGACTGCAGGAAGGTCGAGATCTGCGTCGCCAGATCCTGCGCGCTGGCAAGAATGTCGGGGTCTATCGTGTCCATGAAACGATTCTGTCGCATGATGGGGCCGGCAAAGCAAATCCTCAGCATGAGGCAGCGGAAGGCGCCGCAAGCCATGCGTCTGGCGCAGGGCTGCTTCTCTGGCGTCATGCGTCAGGTGCAAAGCGCCATCCCGCAAACGGGGCTGGCTCGAATTGCTGCGTTGCGGCATAAAGGCGTCAGGGAGGATATCAGGAGTCAGAACCATGAAACCCACGATTTCCCGCCTGTTCCACCGCCTTTTCCCGATGATTCCCAGCCGCGCGGACCGTGAGCTTGCCTATCTCTGCGGATCGGTCAGCCGCTATGACCTGGAATCCCGCGAGCGCGAGATTGCCCGGGGTAAATTCGCCGCCTACTGAGCGAACTTCACGACATAAGCCTGCAATTCGGGGCCACGGCCCCGATTGGCACCACGCTCCCGGCTTGATTGCGCGGCGCGATCGGCATATCTAGCCTGCCATGGATCGTTTTTTCGACATTGCGGATCACGCACGTCTGCCCTGGCGCTTTACCCAGCGCCTGCGGTCTGTCCTCGCACGACTTTGACTGTCGCGTCCCAGACGCGCCCCGCGCCTCGGCGCGGTTTTTGCCCATTCCCGAACCACAGCTGAAGTGAGAGAGCCATGACCGCTCGTACCCTCTATGACAAGATCTGGGATGACCATCTGGTTGACCAAGCCGAAGACGGCACCTGCCTGCTCTATATCGACCGCCACCTGGTCCATGAAGTGACCAGCCCGCAGGCCTTCGAAGGTCTGCGCATGACGGGCCGCAAGGTGCGCGCCCCGGAAAAGACCATCGCCGTGCCCGACCACAACGTGCCGACCACGCTGGATCGCGCCAATGCCGCCACGATGACCGAGGATTCGCGGATCCAGGTCGCCGCCTTGGACAAGAACGCCAAGGATTTCGGCATCAACTACTATCCGGTGTCGGATGTGCGGCAAGGCATCGTCCATATCGTCGGCCCGGAACAGGGCTGGACCCTGCCGGGCATGACCGTGGTCTGCGGTGACAGCCATACCGCCACCCACGGCGCCTTCGGCTCGCTCGCCCATGGCATCGGCACCTCGGAAGTCGAACATGTGCTGGCGACGCAGACGCTGATCCAGCGCAAGGCCAAGAACTTCAAGGTGGAAATCACCGGTTCGCTGCGCCCCGGCGTGACCGCCAAGGACATCACCCTGTCCGTCATCGGCGCCACCGGCACCGCTGGCGGCACCGGCTATGTCATCGAATATTGCGGTCAGGCGATCCGCGAACTGTCGATGGAAGGCCGGATGACCGTCTGTAACATGGCGATCGAGGGCGGCGCCCGCGCCGGCCTGATCGCGCCTGACGAGAAGACCTTCGCCTATTGCATGGGCCGCCCGCACGCGCCGAAAGGTGCGGCCTGGGAGGCTGCGGTGGCCTATTGGAAGACCCTCTTCTCGGATGCCGATGCGCATTGGGACAAGGTCATAACCCTGAAGGGCGAGGATATCGCCCCGGTCGTCACCTGGGGCACCTCGCCCGAGGACGTGCTGCCGATCACCGGCGTCGTGCCGAACCCGTCGGATTTCCACGGCGGCAAGGTCGAGGCCGTGCAACGCTCGCTCGACTACATGGGCCTGACGCCGGGTCAGAAACTGTCGGACATCACCATCGACACCGTCTTCATCGGCTCCTGCACCAATGGCCGGATCGAGGATCTGCGGGCAGCGGCTGCCATCCTGAAGGGCAAGAAGAAGAAGGACGGGTTGCGCGCGATGGTCGTGCCGGGTTCGGGTCTGGTCCGCGCCCAGGCCGAGGAAGAGGGCCTGGCCCAGATCTTCATCGACGCAGGGTTTGAATGGCGTCTGGCCGGCTGCTCGATGTGCCTGGCGATGAACCCCGACCAGCTCAAGCCCGGCGAGCGTTGTGCCGCGACCTCCAACCGCAACTTCGAAGGCCGTCAGGGCCGCGGCGGGCGCACCCACCTCCTGAGCCCCGCCATGGCCGCCGCCGCCGCGATCACCGGTCATCTGACCGATGTGCGCGAGTTGATGAGCGAGACGGTCTGATCGATGCGTCTTGATACGCCAGATGACTTCCACCGAGAGAGTGCGAGGCGGCTGGAAGCTGTCCTCGCCAAGGTGGGCGTCGCTGGTGTCTCGGACTATACAGACGTGCTGATCGGCTGCGAACAGGCTTTGGGAGCCGATATCCTCTTGCAAGAGGAGCGGTTGCTGGCTTCCGCCATGGCTTGTGACACCTGCATTCAATCGGGTGGGCTGGTCAGTTGCTTCGAACATGCTTCTCCCCACATTCTGCGGGGAGAAGCAGCCATGAACCTGATCGCTTTGCCTGCCCATGCGCAGATCCTGCGCCGGGTTGTTGATACGTCAGATCTTGGGGAAGCAGTGACGCCTGAGGCGCTGAAGGCTGTCTTCTTTGCCAGAAGCGGTGACGATTGGGACAACTGGATCGAGAGGCTCGCTCCACTTGAGGCCGCCTACGACGAACTCGGGCTGGGGACGGTCACCGCGGCTGTCCTTGCCTTTATTCAGGAACATCACGGGACGCTGCGGCGACCCTCCTTGTAGGAAACGAAGATGGACAAATTCACCAAACTGACCGGCATCGCGGCCCCCATGCCGCTGGTCAACATCGACACCGACATGATCATCCCCAAGCAGTTCCTCAAGACCATCAAGCGGTCTGGGCTGGGGGTGAACCTGTTCGACGAGATGCGCTATAACCTCGACGGGTCCGAGATCCCGGAGTTCGTGCTGAACCAGCCGGCCTATCGCCATGCGCAGATCATCATCGCGGGCGACAACTTCGGCTGCGGCTCGTCGCGCGAACATGCGCCCTGGGCGCTTCTGGACTTCGGCATCCGCTGCGTGATCTCGACCTCCTTCGCCGACATCTTCTTCAACAACTGCTTCAAGAACGGCATCCTGCCGATCGTGATGCCGCAGGAAGTCGTCGATGTGCTGATGGAAGACGCCCGCAAAGGCGCCAATGCCCGCCAGACCGTCGATCTGGAGGCGCAGACCGTCACCACCTCGGATGGCAAGGTTTTCCCCTTCGAAGTGGACGCCCATTCCAAGCACTGCCTGATCAACGGGCTCGATGACATCGGTCTGACCCTGGTCAAGGCCTCTGCCATCGATTCGTTTGAGAAAAAGGCAGCTTCCCTGCGCCCCTGGGCCTGAAACCGGCCCCATTGCTAGAAAATAAAACCTAGCAGACACAACATCTTGCGCCGTCCGGGAAATCTCCTACCGGGCGGCCATTTTTTTAACGCAAAAATGATTCAATCCTGCAACACCCGAACCGCGAAAGCGCCGCTTTGGCCGGGTCTTGTGGCCGTAACGGTTGCATGGTTGCTGGAAAGAAGGCACAATTTGGGCAAGATTGAGGCAATCCGCCGCAATGTGCGGAAAATCGCTGGAACAAGGGCCTGGCAAAGCATCAGGACCGTCTGGCAGAGAGGTGCAGGAGCAGTGATTTCGCGGCTGACAGGCGCGGCGATGCGGGCCGTGTTGGTGATGCTGGTCGTCGCCACCCCGACCGTCCTTTTGGCCGATCCGCGGGCCGACAGCCAGCAGATGGTGGCGCTTGTCGCGCTGTTCCTGGGTGTCCTGACCTTTGTCGAATACAATGCCGTCTATCCCGGCCTGGTCGAGTTCCGCGACGCGCCGCCCTTCAACCGCATCCGGTTTCTGATGCTCTTCGCCACGGTCTTCTGCCTGTCGGTGATCGAGCGTGGGCGGGTGCATCCCTCCACCTTGTCCGACCTGATCCATGCCGTGGGCGCCCTGATCGGGCTCTCGATGGATTTCCCCTATAGCCCGGTGCGGCTGGCGACCCTGATGATGTCGGCCGGTTCGACCGAGGCGCAGGTCGGCGCGGTGCGGACGGCGGCGGGGATGTCCTACCTGATCTCTTTGATTTCGCTGGCGATTTTCGTCGTCATGATGCGGATGGGCGGCTGGCCCCGGCGGGACCGGCCCTTCAACGTCTGGGTCAACCTGCCGATTTTCGATCCGACCTCGGGCGGCGATGTGGTGGTGCGTCTGACGCGGGATGCGCGGATCAACATCGCCCTTGGCTTCCTTCTGCCCTTCATCATCCCCGCCGTGGTCGAGATCGCCTCCTGGGGTTTTGCGCCGATGGCCCTGACCTCGCCGCAGACGATGATCTGGACCATGACTCTTTGGGCCTTCCTGCCGGCCAGCCTCTTCATGCGGGGCATCGCGATGGGGCGGGTGGCCGCGATGATCCTGAGCCGCCGTCAAGCCAAGAACGGCGAGGCGGGTGCGCAATACGTGCCGGTCTGATCCACGGGCTGCTCTGGGGTCTCCTTTGCGGATTGCTGCCGGGACCGGTGGCGGCGGACAGCCTTCTGGTGGCGACCTATGACAGCGGCATGTCGCGCGCGGGCCCCGGCCTTCTGTTGCAGCATCTGACCAAGGCCGATGACCCGCAGATCGAGGCGGGCCTTGCCGTTCTGGTGGCGCTGCAGCCCGATCTCCTGCTGCTGACCGACATCGACTATGACCACGACGGCGCGGCCCTTGCCGCCCTGCAGGCGCGGTTGCGCGGGCTGGGTGTCGACTACCCCGAGGCGTTGGTCTTGCGGCCCAACACCGGCATTCCGACCGGGCTGGAACTTGACCATGACGGCGCCCTGGCCGGGCCGCGCGATGCCCAGGCCTATGGCCGCTTTGCCGGCCAGGCGGGAATGGCAATCCTGTCGAAACTGCCGATCGACCGGGATCACTTGACGGATTTCACGGCCCTTCTCTGGCGCGACCTGCCCGGTGCCAACCTGCCACCCGATCTTGCGCCCGAGGCCGCCGCCGTGCAGCGCCTGTCCACCGCCGGGCATTATGCGGTGCCGGTGATCTATGCCCCGGGCAAGGTGCTGACCCTGCTGGCCTGGGCCGCCACGCCGCCGATCTTCGACGGGCCCGAGGATCGCAACGGCCGCCGCAATGCCGACGAGACCGCGCTCTGGCTGCGCCTTTTGGAGGGCAAGCTGCCCAGAACGCCGCAGGAGGGGGTCTACACCCCGCCCGCGCCGCCCTTCCTTCTGATCGGAGAACCGAACCTTGACCCGCAGGATGGCGACGGCTTGCCGCAAAATCTCCACACGCTGATGGCGCGGCCCGAGGTGCAGGACCCAAAACCGCGCGGCACCGCGGGGCGCAGCGATGGCGGGGCAGGCGACCCGGCGCTGGATACGGCGCTTCTGAAAGAGGGCTGGGGCCTCAGGCTCGACATGATCCTGCCCTCCCGCGATATCTCGGTGGAGGCGGCGGGCGTGCTCTGGCCACAGGATGGCGACCCTCTGGCCGCCACCCTTGCCACCGCAAGCCGGCATCGCCCGGTCTGGATGCGGCTGACGCTGCCCTGACCCGGCCTGACCTTGCGGGAAATCCTTGCAATCAAAGCTGCCGCGCCCTGTGCCGCTTGACCCCGCGCCCCCCAGCCGCTAGGCCAACCGCGACCAATTCAGCAGGAGCGCCCCATGGCCAATCCCTCAATCCTCATCCTCGCCGGTGACGGCATCGGCCCGGAAGTCATGGGCGAGGTCAAAAAGATCATCTCCTGGTTCGACACCAAGCGCGGGATCAAATTCGACGTCTCCGAAGACCTCGTCGGCGGCTGCGCCTATGACGCGCATGGCACGCCCCTGACCGATGCCACCATGGCCAAGGCGCAGGAAGTGGACTGCGTCCTGCTCGGCGCCGTGGGTGGCCCGAAGTACGACAAGCTCGACTTCTCGGTGAAGCCGGAACGCGGCCTCCTGCGCCTGCGCAAGGAAATGGACCTCTTCTCCAACCTGCGCCCGGCGCAATGCTTTGACGCACTGGCCGATTTCTCTTCGCTGAAGAAAGAGGTCGTGGCCGGTCTGGACATCGTCATCGTCCGCGAGCTGACCTCGGGCGTCTATTTCGGCGAGCCGCGCGGCATTTTCGTCGAAGGCAACGAGCGTGTCGGCATCAACACCCAGCGCTACACCGAATCCGAGATCGCCCGCGTCGCGCGTTCGGCCTTCGAACTGGCCCGCAAGCGCAACAACAAGGTCTGCTCGATGGAGAAGGCCAATGTGATGGAATCGGGCATCCTGTGGCGCGACGTGGTGCAGGAGATCCACGACAAGGAATATCCCGACGTCCAGCTGAGCCACATGTATGCCGACGCCGGCGCCATGCAGCTTTGCCGCTGGCCCAAGCAGTTCGACGTCATCGTGACCGACAACCTGTTCGGCGACATCCTGTCGGACATGGCGGCGATGCTGACCGGCTCGCTCGGCATGCTGCCCTCGGCCAGCCTCGGCCTGCCGCAGGCCAATGGCCGCCCGAAGGCGCTGTATGAGCCGGTCCACGGTTCGGCCCCCGATATCGCCGGTCAGGGCAAGGCCAACCCGATCGCCTGCATCCTGTCCTTCGCCATGGCGCTGCGCTATTCCTTCGACCTCGGCGAGGAAGCCACCCGTGTCGAGAAGGCTATCGAGAAGGTCCTGGCCGACGGTCTGCGCACCGCCGACCTGATGGGTCCCGAGGGCGGCACCCCGATCTCGACCAGCCAGATGGGCGACGCCGTGATCGCGGCGCTGGACGCGAGCCTGTAAGCCGAAAGGTGCTACTTTTCTGACGTGAGACGAAAGCAGGCCGCTGATCCGGCCTGCTTTTGATTTTTCTGCAACTTTCGATTGATCGGCACCGGACTTCCGCTATCCAATTCACGAATTGGTGAAAGGTAATCCTGATGCGTAAATTTCTGTTCGTCCTGGCTGCCAGTCTGACCCTGGCCATGCCCTTGCAGGCGGAGACCTTCAAGGAGGCCTTCCCCGCTCTGACCGCCCAACTGGTTCCGGAAATTCAAGAGCGCACAAGTCAGATGCAGCTTCTGCACGGGACCATCGCGCTGCAAGGCGGCATGGCGCAGGTGGTGGTGCCGCCGGGCTATTACTTCCTTGGCCCGGCCGATGCGCGCCATGTGATCGAAACCCTGTGGGGCAATCCTGCCGATCCCTCGATCCTCGGGCTGCTGGTGCCCGCGGCCATGTCCACCCTCGGGGACAAGGACTGGGCCGTCACGGTGCAATATGACCCGATGGGCTATGTCTCGGATGCCGATGCCACGGGCTATGACTACGCATCGCTTCTCAAGACGATGCAGGACGATGCCCAGGCCGGGAACGCCGATCGCAAGGCGCATGGCTTTGACGAGATCACGCTGCTGGGCTGGGCCGAACCGCCCTCCTACGATCAGGCCAGCCGCAAGCTTTACTGGGCCAAGCGGCTGCAATTCTCAAATGCCCCGGGCGAAACGCTGAACTACAACATCCGGGCGCTTGGCCGCAAAGGCGTGCTGGTGGTGAATTTCATCGGCGGGATGGATCAGCTGGCCGAGATCAAGGCCGCCGCGCCGGTGGTCGGCGGGGCGGTCAGCTTCACCCAGGGCAACACCTATGCCGATTACCTGCCCGATGTGGACACCGTGGCGGCGGTCGGCATCGGCGGGCTGATCGCGGGCAAGGTCCTGTCCAGCACCGGTGTGCTGGCGGTCGCGCTGATCCTGCTGAAGAAATTCGGGATCTTTCTGGTCGTGGGCCTCGCCTGGGTCTGGCGCAAGGTGAAATCCGGCTTCGGCGTCAAGTCTCGTGGCGTCAAGCCTGATGACTCGCCGGCAGAGGTCGCTGTCGATGACGGCGAAGAGAGCGACGGCCCGGTCCGCCCGGCCTGACCCTTTGCATCAGCCCGCCCGCCGGGGGGCCTTTGCCTTCGGCTGGCGGCATTGTGCCGACAAAGCGCGCGAAAGCGGGCCTAGGGATTCGATTTGCCGGTTTTCGCCGGTAGCGCTCACAAATGCCCCTTGAAATCCGGGTCTTTTGGCGCAAGGGAGGGGCCAGGCGCCTTGCCCAAATTCCCACATCAGGTCTGTCATGCCCGCCCGCCAATCCAATCTGAACGGAGCGCTTCTGGGGCTCTTGTCCTTCGCGATCTACGCCACCAGTGACGTCATCGTGAAATACATGGGGGCGAGTTACAGCCCGTTCCAGAACATCTTCTTCAACGGGCTTTTCGGCTTTCCCCTTGTCGCGATCATGCTGATGGGCGACCAGCGCTCGGGCACGCTGATCCCGAAAAAGCCCGCGATGACGCTGATCCGGGCGGTTTTCGTAGTGCTGAACTCGCTCTTCGGCTTTTACGCTTTCTCGGCGCTGCCGCTGTCAGAGGCCTATCCGATCTTCTTCTCATCGCCCATCCTGATCACCCTCTTGGCGATCCCGCTTCTGGGCGAAAAGGTCGGTCTGCACCGCGGCATCGCGATCGTGGTCGGGCTTCTGGGCGTCATCGTCGTGCTGCGCCCCGGGCAGGCGCATCTCGGGCTTGGCCATCTGGCGGCCATCGGCGCCGCACTGGTCTTTGCGATGAGCTCGATCCTGGTGCGGATGTCGGGCTCGTCAGAGCGGTCGGTGGTCATCATGCTTTACCCGATGATCGCGAACTTCATCGTCTCGGGTCTGGCTTTGCCCTTTGTCTACAAGCCCTTGCCGGTGGAGCATCTGGGCCTTCTGGCCGCGATGTCGGCCTTGAGCTTCGTGGCGGGGCTTCTGAGCATCGCGGCTTATCGTCGGGCGCAGGCGGCGATCATCGCGCCGATGCAATATTCGCAGATCATCTGGGCCTCGATCTACGGCAGCATGATCTTCCACGAATCCAGCGATCTCGGCACGCTGCTCGGCACCGGGATCATCATCGCCTCGGGCATCTACATCGTGATGCGGGAGGGCACGCCGACCGTCTCGGCCAACCGCCCGGTGACCGAGTCGCGCCTGCGGTTCGAGCTGGGGGTGATGCCGCGCCTGACCTCCTGGTTCAAGTTCTTCGAAAGCCGGGGGCCGAAGCCGCCGGAACGTGACGATCTGTAACGACTTGGCACAGATTCCGCGTGGCACCCCTTGCAAACCCCGGCGCCACGCGGTAACTCCCCGCCCACGGTCGGAGCGTAGCGCAGTCTGGTAGCGCACCTGCTTCGGGAGCAGGGGGTCGGAGGTTCGAATCCTCTCGCTCCGACCAATTTCCCGAACCCTTTCCCTTTCAGAACTGCATCGTCGCCGCCACGGCGCGCTGCCAGCGGGCATAGCGGGCCTCGGCTTCGGCCTGCGGCATCTTCGGTTCAAAGCGGCGGTCGAGCGCCCAGGTGCGGCCGAACTCCTCCGGCTCTGGGCAAAGCCCGCGGGCGAGGCCGGCGAGGTAGGCGGCGCCGAGGGCGGTGGTTTCCGGGGTGACCGGGCGGTCCACCGGGGCCTCGATGATATCGGCGAGGAACTGCATCGCCCAGGCCGAGGCCGCCATGCCGCCATCGACCCGCAAAATCCCGGCCTTGGCGCCGCGCCAGTCGGTCCGCATCGCGGCCAGAAGGTCGCGGGTCTGGTAGCCGACGCTTTCCAGCGCGGCGCGCGCCATCTCGGCCGGGCCGGTGCTGCGGGTGAGGCCAAAGATCGCGCCGCGGCTTTCGGGCTGCCAATAAGGCGCGCCAAGGCCGGTGAAGGCGGGGACGAGGATCACGCCCTGCGCCGGGTCCGCCGCCTCGGCCAGGGCTTGCGTCGCATCGGCGCGGTCGATGATCTTCAGCCCGTCGCGCAGCCATTGCACCACGGCCCCGGCCATGAAGATCGAACCTTCCAGCGCATAGGTCGTCTGCCCCTTCAGCCGGTAGGCGATGGTGGTCAGCATCCGGGTCGAGGAGGTGACCCGCTCCGCCCCGGTGTTCAGAAGGGCAAAGCAGCCGGTGCCATAGGTCGCCTTCATCATGCCCGGGGCAAAGCAGGCCTGGCCGACGGTGGCGGCCTGCTGGTCGCCCGCCACGCCGCAGATCGGGATCTCGGTATCGAAAAGGCCCGGCGCGGTGGTGCCGAAATCATCGGCGCTGTCGCGCACCTCGGGCAGAAGCTGCATCGGGATGTCGAGCGCGGCGCAGATCTCGGCGTCCCAGCGGTTGGCGCTGATGTCGTAAAGCAGGGTGCGCGCCGCATTGGTCGCGTCGGTGGCATGGACGCGGCCGCCGGTCAGGCGCCAGATCAGGAAACTGTCCACCGTGCCGAAGGCGAGCTTGCCTGCGCGGGCCCTGTCGCGCGCTCCGGGGATCTGATCAAGAAGCCATTTCACCTTGGTGCCCGAGAAATAGGGGTCAAGCAGCAGGCCCGTGCGTTCGGTCACCAGCGGCGCCAGCCCCTGCGCCTGCAGATCGGCGCACATCTCGGCGGTGCGGCGGTCCTGCCAGACGATGGCATTGTGCAGGGCCTTGCCCGTCTCGCGGTCCCAAAGCACGGTGGTCTCGCGCTGGTTGGTGATGCCGATGGCCGCCGGCGGATGGCCGCCCTTGGCGATGGCCTCGCGCGCACAGGTCAGCGTCGTTTGCCACAGATCCTCGGGGTCGTGTTCGACCCAGCCAGAGGCCGGAAAGTGCTGGGGAAATTCGCGTTGCGCGCTGACCAGGGGCCGCAGACCGGCATCGAACAGGATCGCCCGGGTCGAGGTGGTGCCCTGATCGATCGCAAGGATAGGGTGCATTCAGTTCTCCTCCGTTTTTTCGCAAGGCTGACAGGAAAGCAGCGGCTGGCAAAGCGCCAATTTGCGGGAAATTGCGTCACGATTGTGTTGTTACAACCAGAAAGGCAGTGACAGCCGCAAATTCCCGTGTCACAAAAAATCCTATTAAAGTGTGAAGGTTAAAGAGAAGGATTGGTGGATTGGTACTGAGTTTCCGGCAAGCCGAGATTCTGGAGCTCGCGCGTGCCGAAGGTCGTGTGACGGTGGATGGCCTCGCCCGCAGGTTCGCGGTGACCCTGCAGACGATCCGCAGAGACCTTGCCGAGATGGGAGAGATGGGGCTTCTGGACCGCGTCCACGGCGGGGCGGTGTTGCGGGTGACGCTGGCCAGTCAGGGCTATGCACAGCGCCGTCACACCAATGAACAGGCCAAGACCGCGATCGCCAAGGCTTGTGCGGCGGCGATCCCGGACAATGCCTCGATCATCCTGAACCTTGGCACCACCACCGAGGCCGTGGCGCGCGAGCTGTTGCACCACAGGAACATCACGGTCATCACCAACAACATCAACGTGGCCAATACGCTGGTTGCCAATGCCGATTGCGAGGTGATGCTGGCGGGCGGCGCCTTGCGGCGGTCGGATGGCGGGCTGGTGGGCGAGATGACGCCGCAGTTCTTCAGCCAGTTCAAGGTGGATTACGCTGTCATGGGCTGTTCGGCGATCGATGCTGATGGCGACCTGCTGGATTACGACCTGGCCGAGGCGCGGGTCTACCGGACCATCGTATCCCAGGCGCGGCAAAGTTTTCTGGTGGCCGACCAGAGCAAATTCCACCTGTCGGCCCCGGCACGGCTGGCCTCGCTGGCCGATCTGTCGGCCTTCTTCACCGATGCGCCCGTGCCCCCGCCCCTGGCCGAGAAATGCCGGACCTGGGGCACCGCGGTGCATGTCGCCTGAACCGGCCCCGCTGGGTCAGCGCCTGGCCCAGCAGTCCAGCACATAGGCCGCCGTCATCAGGTCCAGATGCGCGCCGCCGCCGTTCTTGGCGATGGTGATCTCTTCCGCGCTGTGCCGGGCATAAAGCCCCGCGGCCAGGTCGTAGAAATCGGCGCGGATATCAGCCTCGGTGATCGCACCGCTGGCCAGAGGGTCGATCAGCTCGCCGATATGGTGGATCGTCGTGGCGCGCGCATCGACAAAGACGCTGGCGCGCTGCATGGCGCGGTCGTCGACCTCGCGCATCTTCGGGTTATAGGCGCCGATCAGGTCCAGATGCTGGCCCGGCTGCAGCCACTCCCCCCTGACCACCGGGCTTGCGGCCATGGTCGCGGTGCAGATCACTTCCGCAGCTTTGACCGCAGCCTCCAGATCCTCGGCCACCGCCAGACCCGGCACCTCGGCGGCCATCTTCGCCGCCCCGGCGGGGCTGCGGTTCCAGACGGTGAACTTCGCCTCGGGCCAGAGGCTGGAATAGGCTTCGATCATCGAACGCGCCACGGTGCCCGCCCCCACCAGCAGGAAGTTGCGCGCGTCCTTGCGGGCGAGTTTGGAGGCCGCAAGCAGGCTGTCCCCCGCCGTCTTCCACTTGGTCACCAGATGGAAATCGACAAAGGCCCTGGGCAGGCCGGTGACATCGTCAAAGAGCGAGACCACGCCGTTGACCGTGGGGAGGCCCGAGGCGGCATTGCCCGGATGGACCGTGGCCACCTTGACCAGCGAGCCCAAGCCCGTGATCCAGGCCGCGCGGTCCAGCATCACATCGCGGTCACGGTAGAGGAACAGATCGGCGATCTCGGCCTGCGGCAGGCGATGGCCGGCCTCGAAAGCGGCGAGCAGGTCCGGCCAGCGCATCAGCGCCTCGGCCTCGCGCCCGATGAAAGGGATCATAGCCCGGCTTCCTTCTCTGTCAGCAATCCTTCGGCGACCAGACGCGCGGCCCAGCCCTGCCAGTCGGTGAAAAGATGCGTGCCCCAGCCGCGCGCCGCCGCCGCCGCGATATTCTCGGGCTTGTCATCGGTGAAAAGCAGCCGCCCGGGGGCAATCGCGCAATCCTCTTCCACCATCGCATAGATGCGCGGATCGGGCTTGATCACCCCCATCCGGCCCGAGACGTAATGGCGGTCGAACTCGGCCAGGAAGTCCAGCTTGGGCATGGCCTCCTCGAACGAGTGTCGGCCAAAGTTGGTCAAGGCAAAGACCGGCACCCCCTTGGCCCGCAGGGCGCGCTGCAGGGCGATGGAGCCTTCGATGCGCGGCGAGGCCAGCTCGATCCAGCGGTCGTACCACATGCGGACCTCGGGCGCCCAATCGGGGTTGCGCTCGGCCCAGTCATAGATCGTCTCGCGGAAGAGGGCGCCTTCGTCGATCAGCTCGTTCATGCGGTGCAGGTCCACCGCATCGAACAAGGCGCGCCGCCGCGCCTCGCCCAGCACGCGGTCGTAGAAGGCTTCCGGCTGCCAGCGGGTCAGCACATTGCCGATGTCGAAAATGACCGCCTCAACCGCCATGCCTGCGCCTCACTGTTTCCCGGTAGAGCGTATAAAGCCCGGCCCCGATGATCAGCGCAATGCCGATCCAGCCCTGCAGGTCGGGGAAAGTGCCGAAGAAGAGCAGCCCCCACAGCACGGCCAAGGGCATCGAGGTATATTCGAAGGGTGCGACCAGCGCCGCCTCGTTCATCCGGTAGGCCTGGCTCATCAACAACCCGCCGATGGCGACCGACAGGCCGGTGCCGAGGAAATAGATCCAGTCCTGCGCCGGCGGGATCACCCAGGTGCGGAACAGAAAGGCCAGCGAGGCATCCGAGGAGCCCGACAGATGCCCGTCGCCCACGAAGATCCCCATCGCGCCCGACACGATCACGAAGGCGATCTGGGTGTAAAAGCCGAAGGTCACGGCACTTTCCGTCTCGCGCATCATCCGGGTCATGGTCTGGGTGATCGCATAGCACAGCGCCGAGGCAAGGACGAGGATCGCCGCCCATTTCACCTGCCCCTCGGGCCGCAGCATGACGACGACGCCGATCAGCCCCACCACCACCGCACCCCAGCGGTGCCAGCCGACCTTCTCGCGCAGGAAGACGACCGAGAGCATGGTCAGAAGCAGGGGCGCCACGAAGCCGATCGCCGCCGCATCCGCCAGCGGCAGGGCGGCGAGGCCGAGGAAATAGGTCACATTGGACAGCATCACGATGCTGGCCCGCAGAAAGTGCATCGCGGGTCTTTTGGTCCGCCATATCCGCCTTTGCCGCGAGACGGCGGCAAAGCCGAGGATGAAGGCGATGCCGATGAAGGCGCGCACCAGGATGACCTGATGCAGGGCATAGCTGCCCGACAAATGCTTGATGCAAAGGTCGTTCAGCGAAAACACCGCCGCGCCCGACATGGCCGCGAGGATGCCCAGCAGCACATGCCGCCCCCCCGGCGCGGGCCCCTTGGGCAAAACCTTCCCGTCCAGCGACGGGCCTTCCAGGGGTGTGGCGGGGAGCGCGCGTTTCATGCCCCTGCTTAGCAAGAGCCAGCCTGCCGATTCTGTCCCGCCCGCGACACCGCAGGGCGCGGACGGAGTCGAGCGGCTCACCCCGCCTGCGCCGCCCTAATCATCCGGTCCAGCACATCCAGAAACCGCGAGCGGTCGGCCTTGGAGAACATCTTGCCGCCGCCCTGCCGGAAGGGATCGGCGCTGCGCAGGTCGGCCATCAGGTCGCGGGTGGCGAGAACCATGCCGATATTGGCGCGGTTCAGTTCCTCGCCATTGTGTTTGAGGACCCGCGCCCCGGCCTCGACACAGCGGGCGGCCAGGGGGATGTCGCCGGTCACCACCACATCCTGCGGGCCGGCGTGTTCGGCGATCCACTTGTCGGCCTCATCCGGGCCCTGCGCCACGAAGACGCTTTCCACCCAGGGGTTGGCCGAGGGGCGGATGCCGCCGTTCGATACCAGCACCATCTTCACCTTCAGCCGCGTGGCGACCCTTTCGGCCTCTTCCTTGACCGGGCAGGCATCGGCGTCGATGTAGAGGGTCACGCTTTCAAGGCCCTGGCATGGAAGGAGAGATGATCCTCCATGAAGCTTGCGACGAAGAAATAGCTGTGGTCGTAGCCCTCATGCATCCGGTAGGTGCCGCGGGTATGGGTCTCGGCGATGGCGGCCTCGATTGCGGCGGGCATCAGCAGATCCAGGAACTTGTCCGCGCCGCCCTGGTCGATCAGCAGGGGGCGGTCAAAGCCCGTCTTGCGCATCAGTTCACTCGCGTCATGCGCGGCCCAGGCGGATTCGTCCGCGCCGAGGTAGGCGGTGAACTGCTTGCGCCCCCAGTCCGAGCGCGAGGGGTTGCAGATCGGCGCGAAGGCAGAGACCGAGCGGAACCGCTCCGGATGGCGCAAGGCCACGGTCAGGGCGCCGTGGCCGCCCATCGAATGTCCGGTGATCGCCTGCCGCGCCGGGTTCAGCGGAAAGTTGGCGAACAGCAGCTCCGGCAGTTCCTGCGTCACATAGGTCCACATCTTGAAATGCGCAGCCCAGGGCGCCTCGGTCGCATCGACGTAGAAGCCCGCCCCCTGGCCCAGGTCATAGGCCGCATCATCCGCCACACCCTCACCCCGCGGCGAGGTGTCGGGGAAGACCAGCGCCACGCCCTCGCGCGCCGCCCAGGCCTGCGCCCCCGCCTTGACCATCGCATTCTCATGCGTGCAGGTCAGGCCCGACAGATACCACAGCACCGGCACCGGCCCGCTCGCCGCCTCTTTCGGCAGGAACAGCCCCAGCGTCATGTCGCAGGCACAGGCCTCTGACGCATGGGCAAGCACCAGCTGGCGCCCGTCAAAGGCCTTGTTCTCAGAGACGATCTGCATCTTTTCCACTTTCATTGGTCCATAAATATCCCGGGGGTGCGGGGGCTGGCCCCCGCTCCTGCCGCAGGGGGCCTCAACCGCCGCCGATCAGAACCCCGGCCGCGAAGACCAAAGCACCGCCAACCACGACCTGCAAGGCCGCCCGCAGGAAGGGGGTTTCCATGTAGCGGTTCTGGATCCAGGCAATCGCCCAAAGCTCGAAGAACACCACCACCATGGCCACGATGGTCGCGGTCCAGAAATCCGGCAGCAGATAGGGCAGGGCATGGCCCAGCCCGCCGAGCGCCGTCATCACGCCGCTCGCCAGCCCGCGCTTGTAGGGACTGCCGCGGCCCGACAGCACGCCGTCGTCATGCGCGGCCTCGGTGAAGCCCATCGAGATGCCCGCCCCCACCGCCGCCGCCGTGCCGACCAAGAGCGTCGTATGGCTGTTTTGCGTCGCAAAGGCCGTCGCAAAGATCGGCGCGAGGGTGGAGACCGAGCCATCCATCAACCCGGCCAGCCCCGGCTGCACCCAGGTCAGGATGAACTGTTTGCGGGCGCCGGCATCTTCGGCCTCGCGCACGTCGCCGGGCAGGTATTTCGCCTCCAGCCGCTCGGCGGTCTTCTCGTGCCCGGCTTCGGCCGCGGCCAGATCGCCCAGCAGCTTGCGCGTCGCGGCATCCGAGGTATTGGCGGCGGCCAGCCGATAGAACTTCTCGGCCTGCACCTCCATCCCGGCGGCTTCGGAGCGGATCGCCTCGAGCGAGAGGTTATGGGTCAGCCAGACCGGGCGGCGGGCGTAAAAACCCGCCACATGCTCGCGCCGGATCAGCGGGATCACATCGCCGAACCGGCTCTGGTGCATCTCGATCAGGCGGCGGCGGTGGCCATCCTCTTCCAGCGCCATACCGTCGAAGACCTCGGCCGAGGCGGGATATTCCGCCCGCAGCATCTGGGCAAAGCTGCGGTAGATGCGCGCGTCGTCCTCTTCCGAGGAGATCGCAAGCGCCAGCACCTCCTGCTCGCTGAGATCCTTGAAGCGGCGGCGCTGGGTAAAGCTGGAGAACATCGGAGGGCCTCGAATTTGGAATGATTCTAATATGCCAAAGCCGGGGCGGATTGCAAACCCCTATAGGGCGGCAGCCTAGCCGCGCCCCGTGACCCTTTGCCGCCACAGCGTGAACAGCCCCGCCGCGATGACGATGGCAGAGCCGAAGATGACGCTGACCCGCAAGGTCTCGTCAAACACCAGAATCCCGAGGATCGCGATGAAGACGATCTGCAGATAGGCAAAGGGCTGGATCGCCGAGGCCTCGGCCAGATCATAGGCGCGGATCAGGAAATAATGCCCCGAGCAGGAGGTGCAGCACAACAAGAGCATCCAGAACCAGTCCGCCGCCGCCATGTTGGTCCAGACCGGCAGGCCGAGAAAGGTCATGCCGACGGCGCCGACGATCCCGGTCCAGAAAAAGCTGACCTGCGCGCTGTCGCGCCGCGCGGCAAAGCGGGTGAGCAGGGCGTAAAGCGCAAAGATCAGCGCGGCGAGCAGCGGCAGCATCGACCAGAAGGACAGGATCGAGGTGCCCGGCCGCAGCATGACCAGAACCCCGATGAAGCCCAGCACGATCGCCGTCCAGCGCCGCCAGCCGACCTTCTCGCCCAGGACCGGGCCGGACAGCGCCGCCACCATCAGGGGATAGCTCGTAAGCAGGGCATGGGTCTCGATCAGGCCGTTATGGGCGAAGGCCAGGCCCACGATGCTGATCTGGAACACCAGAAGCAGGCCGCGCACGATGTGCAACCCGATCTGCCGCGTCGGCACGGTGGAGCGCAGGCCACCGGGCTGGCGCGACTGCAGCCAGATCACGAACAGCGCAAAGAACCAGAAGCGCAGCATGACGACCATCTGCACCGGGTAAAGCACCGTCAGATGCCGGGTGATGCCATCCTGCGCCGAGAAGATGATGACGGCGGTCAGCATCATCAGGATGCCGCGCTTCGTGTTCTGTTCGGTCACGCTCTCGCTTCTTTCCGCGCCACGGTCAGGGCGTAAAGCCCCGCCAGCACAACAAGCCCGGCGCCGATGGCAACTTCAACCCGCAGAACCTCACCATAGACCACAATCCCGATGACGGTGACGAAAACGATCTGCAAATAGGCAAAGGGCTGCACGACAGAGGCCTCCGCCGCCTCGTAGGTCTTCTGCAGAAGCCAGTTCGAGGCGACCGAGATCCCGGCATAGGCCATCAGGTACAGCCAATCCGCCGGCGCCACGCTTTGCCAATGCGGCAGCCCGATCCCCGTCATCAGCACCGCCCCGATGATCGGCGGCCAGAAGAAGGCGGCGAAGAACGGCTCGTCCCGCGTGGTCAGCCGCGTCAGCACCGAGTAAAGCGCGAACATCAGCGCCGAGGCGAGCGGGAGGAGCGCCGCCCAGCTGAAGACCCCGGCCCCCGGCCGCAGGATCACCAGCACCCCCATGCAGCCGATCCCCACCGCGACCCAGCGTTTCAGGCTCATCCTTTCGCCGAGGATCGGGCCGGACATGGCCACCACCAGCAAGGGGCAGACGGTGAAGATCGCTAGGCTCTGGATCAGGCCGATCTGGGTATAGGCAAAGACCATGACGCAGATTTCCGCCACCAGCAGCACGGCGCGCAGCAGATGCCAGTGCAGCCGGCGCGAGCGGATCGCGGTCACCCCCTCGGGCCGGCGCAGGGCGAGCATCAGGACGAAGGCCGCAAAGACCCAGTATCGGACCATGACCACCATCTGGGTGTTGTAGGTCTCGGCCAGATGGCGCGAAAAGCCGTCCTGCGCGGAAAAGGTGAAGACCGTGGCGATCATCAGCCAGATGCCACGGGTCGGATTGCGGCTCATGCCAGGACTCCGGAGCTCATGTGGCGCTTGGTGCCATAGCCTTGGGCGCGGGTCACGGTGAAGCCCGCCTCGGCCAGCGCCCGGCGGACATGGCCCGCGGCGGTATAGGTGGCAAAACTGCCGCCCGGCGCGGTGTGGCGGGCGACCTCTGCCATCAGATCCTCGCCCCAAAGCTCGGGGTTCTTGGCCGGGGAAAAGCCGTCGAGGTACCAGGCATCGGCCTGTCCCTGCCAGAGGGGCAGCGCCTCGCGGGCATCGGCCTCGATCACCTCGACCGCGATCTTGCCCAAGGTGAAGTGACGCAAGCCCTGCGCCCAGGCCTCGACCAGCGGGCCGGCGATCGCCTCCGCCTCGGGGAAGGCGGCATGGCTGCGCGCCATTTCGGCGGCGGTGATCGGGAAGGCCTCGAAGGTCGTGTAGACCAGCGGCATGTCGGGGGCCAGAAGGTGGGTGGCGAGCAGGTTCAGCCCGGTGCCGAACCCCAGTTCCGCGATATGAAAGCCGGGGCGCAACCGCTCCGGCAGCCCGTTCCCGGTCAGGAACACATGCCGCGTCTCGGCCAGCCCGCCCGCGAGCGAGAAATAGGGGTCGTCAAAGCGGCGCGAGACCGGCACACCGCCATCCCGCCACTCCAGCCCTTGCGCCTGTTCACCGACTGCCATTTGGATTAGCCCTTTGCGGCGCGGAACATGGGCAAGGGCGGTGGGAATGACAAGGGTCGATCTGACGGTGCGGGGCGGCGGGATCTTCGGCCTTTCGGTGGCCTGGGAGGCGGTGCAGCGCGGCGCCCGCGTCCGGCTGATCGAAGTGGCCCGGATCGGCGCCGGCGCCAGCGGCGGCCTCGTCGGCGCCCTGTCGCCCCACACGCCCGAGGGCTGGAACCCGGTGAAGGCCCTGCAACTGGCGAACCTGCTGGGTGCCGAGGACTGGTGGGCCAAGGTCGATGCGACCTCGGGCCTCGCCAGCGGCTACGCCCGTGTAGGCCGCCTGCAGCCCCTGGCCGATGCCGCGGCGGTCGATCTGGCGCAGAGCCGCGCCGCCGAGGCCGCGCACCTCTGGCAAGGACGCGCCACCTGGGCCGTGATCCCCGCCACCGCTGCGGCATGGGAGCCCGCCTCGCCCACCGGCCTGCTGATCCATGACACGCTCTCCGCCCGCATCCATCCGCAACAGGCGCTGGCCAGTCTGGCCCAGTCCCTGCGGATCAAGGGGGTCGATCTGGTGATCGGCGACGCCGCAGACGAAGGCCCGGTGATCTGGGCCACCGGCGCCGCAGGGCTGGAGGATCTGACCCGCGCCCTCGGCCACAAGGCGGGGCAGGGGGTGAAAGGGCAGGCGATCGCGGTCCGCCTGCCGGGCTTTGCCGACAAGCCGCAGCTTTTCTGCGACGGGCTGCACATCGTGCCCCATGCCGATGGCACAGTGGCCATCGGCTCCACCACCGAAAACCAGTGGAGCCACCCCGGCACCGACGCCCAAGCCGATGCCCTCCTCGCCCGCGCCCGTGCCGCACTTCCCGCGCTGGCCTCCGCGCCCGAGGTCGCGCGCTGGGCCGGCCTGCGCCCCCGCGCCCAAAGCCGCGGCCCGCTCCTCGGCCCCTGGCCCGGCCGCCCCGGCCATTACATCGCCAACGGCGGCTTCAAGATCGGCTTCGGGGTCGCAGCCGAGGTCGCCCGCCTGATCTGCGATCTGGTCCTCGACGGCCATGACGCGATCCCTCCCCAATTCCTGCCCTCCTGACCTCCAATTGCTCCTTGCCAAATACTCTCGGGTGGGCACGGGAGGGCAGACAGCCCTCCCGCCCCGGCCAGGGGCGACCGCTCAGCCCGCTTTCTGCGCGGCCAGCCAGTCGGCGCTGGCGCGCAGGGCATCGGCGGGTTCGATGAAGCGCATCCCCATCTCGCGCTCGGCCCGGGCGCTCGACAGATCGTGGAGCCTGCCGACCGCGGGCAGGATGCTGCGCAGACTGGGGTCAAACAGCGCCGCCAGCTTCAAAAGCCAAAGCGGCGCGACCCGGGTCGGGATGCGCCGCTGCGGAAAGGCGCTCTTCAGGACCAGCCCCATGTCCGGCAAGGTCATCGCCCCCGCCGAGGCGACATAGCGCCGGCCCGAGGTCTCGGGGCGCAGGGCGGCGCGCAGGTGCATCTCGGCCACATCGCGGACATCGACACAAGGCAGGCTGATCAGGGGCAGCATCGGGTCGCGCCCCCGGAACACCCGCTCCACCAGTGCGAGCGAGGTGCCGTAGCGCGCATCCAGCGGCGGGCCAAGCACCAGGCCCGGGTTGATCGCGGTCACCCGCATCTCGGGCGCCTCTTGGGCGACAAAGTCCCAGATGGCGCGCTCGGCCAGGGTCTTGGACATCGCGTAAGGCGTGGTGCCGGGGGCCGTCAGGTCGCACCAGTCGCTTTCATCCTGAAGGCCATGACGGTTCTCGTTGATCACCGCCACGGTGGAGGAGGTGACGATCACCCGCCGGACGCCTGCCGCATGGGCGGCCCGCAGCGCCCGCAAGGACCCCTCGACCGCCGGGCGCAGCAGGTCGGAGGCATCCTTCGGTTGCCGCATCGGAAAGGGCGAGGCGGTGTGGATCAGCACATCCGCCCCCGCCATCGCCTCGGCCCAGCCCGCATCCGCCGTCAGGTCCGCTTGGGCAAAGGAGAGCCGGGCCTCGTGGTGCAGATGCGGGGCGAGCGCGTTGCGCACCTCGCCCGCGCGGTCGGGGCTGCGCAGGGTGCCGCGCACCGCCCAGCCCGCCTGCAGGAACCGCAAGGCGACATGTTTGGCGATGAAACCCGAGACCCCCGTCACCACCGCCAGCCGCTGTTCCGCCATCGCCGCCTCCCCTGATGGGGCAGAGCTAGCGCGGCCTTGGGCCTCAGTCCAGCAGCCTGCGGGCGATGACCTGGGCCTGGATCTCGGCAGCACCCTCGAAGATCGACAGGATCCGCGCATCGCAGAGCAGCCGGCTTGCGACATATTCCTGCGCAAAGCCGTTGCCGCCGTGGATCTGCAACCCATTGTCGGCGGCGGCCCAGGCGACGCGGGCGGCCAAGAGCTTGGCCATCCCGGCCTCCAGATCGCAGCGCTTGCCTTCGTCCTTTTCACGGGCGGCGTGATAGGTGATCTGGCGGGCAATCGCGATTTCGACCGCCATCATCGCCAGCTTCGCCGCCACGCGCGGAAATTCGATCAGCGGTTTGCCGAACTGCACCCGCTCGGTCGCATAGCGCATCGCGGTCTCCAAGGCCGCCTGCGCCACGCCGATGGCGCGGGCGGCGGTCTGGATGCGGGCGGATTCGAAGGTCTGCATCAGCTGTTTGAAGCCTTGCCCGGTCACGCCACCCAGAAGATTGTCGCCCTTCACCGCGAAACCGTCAAAGCCCAGTTCGTATTCCTTCATGCCGCGGTAGCCCAGCACCTTGATCTCGCCCCCGGTCATACCCGGCGTCGGGAAAGGGTTGTCTTCCGTCCCCGGCGTCTTTTCGGCAAGGAAGAGGCTCAGGCCGCGGTAATCCTTGGTCTCGGCCTCGGTGCGGGCCAGCAGCATCATCACATGGGCGCGGGCGGCGTGGGTGATCCAGGTCTTGTTGCCGGTGATCTGCCAGTCGTCCCCCACCCTGACCGCCCGGGTGCGCAGCGAGCCGAGGTCGGAGCCTGTGTTGGGCTCGGTGAACACGGCGGTCGGCAGGATTTCGGCGCTGGCGATCCTGGGCAGCCAGGTGGCCTTCTGTTCCGGCGTGCCACCGCAGAGGATCAGCTCGGCGGCAATCTCGCTGCGGGTGCCCAGCGAGCCGACACCGATATAGCCGCGCGACAGTTCTTCCGAGACGACGACCATCGCCGCCTTGGGCAGGCCGAAGCCGCCGAATTCCTCTGGCAGGGTCAGGCCGAAGACGCCCATCTCGGCCAGCTTGCCGATCACCTCCATCGGGATCAGCTCGTCCTTCAGGTGCCATTGATGGGCAAAGGGGATGACCTCCTCATCGGCAAAGCGGCGGAACTGGTCGCGGATCATCTCCAGTTCGTCATCGAGGCCCGAGGCGCCGAAGGTCGCCATGCCCTCCTGCGCCCGCATCAGGGCGACGAGCCGCATCCGGGCCTTGTCATTGGCGCCGGCAATCAACGCCTGCGCCTCGGGCCCCGGTTGATAGGGGGCGATCCCCAGATCGGCGGCGCGGGCCACCTCGTTCTGGCTCATCGCGATGCCACCGGCGATCTGGGCGAGGTATTCGCCAAAGCCCAGTTGCAGGATCAGCGCCTCGGTCTCGCCGAACTTGCCGGCGCTGGTCAGGGCCTCGCCCCAGGCGGCCAGTTGCGTCAGCGCCTGGACATAGGTCGCAAGCCAGGCGAGGCCGTGGGCCGCATATTGATCCGCCTCCAGCGCCTGGGAGGAGACCTTGCCGCCCGAGGTGACGAGGGCCGCCAAGGCGCTGCGGGCGGTGGAAAGATGGGCCTCGACCTCGGCCAGGGCCGGGCCGGTCAGGCGCAACAGCCCCGGCAAAAGCGGGGTCGCGGGCAGGTCTTGTCCATCGTGGGGCATCGGGTCCTCGCAAATTCTGCAGTTGCGAGATCCATAGCCACTTTGCATCCGCAGCGCAATAAAAATTCGCGATGTGAAGTATAGAGGAACTATTATGTCGCAGCCGATTTCCCCTCAGGAGGTCGCGGCCTGACAATCCGCGACGATCCCCGGCGCATCCTCCTGCGGCACCACGTCAAAGCTGACGCGGTAGAGCAGGGTCTTGTCGTCCCAGGCCTCGAAGGTCCAGGTGCCGGGCACACGCTCGCTGTCGACGTCGAAAGAAAAGAACTCGGTCGATTCCACGCCGGCGGTGAAATCGGCCTGATAGGTTTCCGGCAGCGCGCGGCCGGGCCGGTAGACCAGCATCGTCACCGGCGCGACATCGCGCTGGCTGACGCCGAGGACGCCAAACGCCATGCCGAGGGCGGCGGGCACCAGCTGACCCTTGCGGGTGATGGCGATGTCCTCGTCGGGGACCTGGATATAGCCGGCCTCGGTGCCCGGCGCGGGTTCGCGGTGGGTATGGGCGGGCGAGCAGATGATCACCGCCTCGACGCTGGCCATGTCGGCGGAATGTTCGGGCGGCGGCACCTCGGCCGCGCCGGCCCCGGCCAGCAAGAGAAATCCCGTCACGATCGCGCTGCGCCGCATGTTCTGTCTCCGTCACCTGCCGCATGGCAGCACGGAAGACCCCGCACCGCAAGCGGCTTCCCTTTCCCGGGGACTTTGATACGAGGGGGGCAAGAGGGGGGACCGATGGATTTCTTCATGGATCATCTGAGTGTTGCCGCCTTCTGGGCCGCGATGGCGATCACGCTCTTTGCCGGATTTGTGAAGGGCGCGGTGGGCTTTGCCATGCCGATGATCATGATGGCCTCCTTCACCTCTTTCCTGCCGCCGGATGTGGCGCTGGCCGGGCTGATCCTGCCGACCTTCGTGACCAACCTCACGCAGGCCTTCCGCCAGGGCCTGACCCCGGCTTTGGAGACGACGCGCAGCTACTGGCGGATTCTGGTCGCGACCGTGGTCTTCATCCTGGTCTCGGCCGGCTTCGTCCATGCCATCCCGCAGCGGGTTTTCCTGCTGCTTCTGGGCGTGCCGATCACCGGCTTTGCCCTGTTGCAACTGGCGGGCCGCAACCTTGCGATCCGGCTGGAGCATCGGACCCGCGCCGAATGGGTGCTGGGGGCGATCGGTGGGCTTTATGGCGGGGTGTCGGGGATCTGGGGGCCGCCGCTGCTCGTCTACCTTCTGTCCATCGGCGCGGATAAGCGCGAGACGGTGCGGGTGCAGGGCGTGGTCTTCCTGATCGGGGCTTTCGTGCTGCTGCTGGCCCATCTGCAGACCGGAGTCCTGAACCTGCAAAGCGCGGCCTTTTCCGCCGCCCTGATCATTCCCGCGCAGCTGGGGCAGGCGATCGGGAATGATGTGCAGGACCGCATGGACCAGTCGCGCTTCCGGCGCTGGACCCAGGTTCTTCTGGTGCTGACGGGCCTCAACCTGGCCCGTCAGGCCTTGTTTCACTAGGTGTTCAGATCGCGGCGGCCTTCACTTCATCGTCGATGAAGGGCAGGTATTGCGCGAAATTGGCGGAGAACATGCCGACCAGCTTCTTGGCCTGCGCGTCATAATCGGCGGCAGAGGCCCAGGTGCGGCGCGGGTCCAAGAGCTTGTCATCGACGCCCGGCACCGAAACCGGCACGTCAAAGCCGAAGTTCGGGTCCTTGCGGAAGGTGGCATTGGCCAGCGAACCATCGAGCGCCGCAGCCAAGAGGGCGCGCGTCGCCTTGATCGGCATCCGCGAGCCGGTGCCATAGGCGCCGCCGGTCCAGCCGGTGTTGACCAGCCAGCAGGACGCGCCCTGTTTCGCGATCTTGGCCTGCAGCAGCTTGCCGTAAACCTCGGGCCGGCGCGGCATGAAGGGGGCGCCGAAACAGGTGGAGAAGGTCGGCTGCGGCTCGGTCACGCCACGTTCGGTCCCGGCCACCTTCGAAGTGAAGCCCGACAGGAAGTGGTACATCGCCTGCGCCGGGGTCAGCCGGGCGATCGGCGGCAGCACGCCGTAGGCGTCGCAGGTCAGCATCACCACATTGCGCGGATGGCCGCCAAGCCCGGTGGCCGAGGCGTTGGAGATATAGTCCAGCGGATAGGCGCAGCGGATGTTGGCGGTCTTGCTGTCATTGGCGAAGTCCAACTCCAGCGTCTCCGGATCATAGACCATGTTCTCGATCACGGTCGCAAAGCGGTGCGTGGTGGCATAGATCTCCGGCTCGGCCTCGGGCGAGAGGTTGATGGTCTTGGCATAGCAGCCGCCTTCGAAGTTGAAGGTGCCACGATCGCTCCAGCCATGTTCGTCATCGCCGATCAGGATGCGCGAGGGGTCCGCCGAAAGCGTGGTCTTGCCGGTGCCCGACAGGCCGAAGAAGACAGCGGTGTCGACCGGATTGCCGATGGCATGGTTGGCCGAGCAATGCATCGCCATCACGCCCTTTTCGGGCAGAAGGTAGTTCAGCAGGGTGAAGACGCTCTTCTTGTTCTCGCCAGCATAGGCGGTATTGGCGATCAGGATCAGCTTCTTGTCGAAGTTCATCGCGATCACGGTATCGGTCCGGCAGCCATGGCGCACCGGATCGGCCTTGAAGGAGGGGCAGTTGATCACGGTCCAGTCGGGCTGGAAGCTGTCAAGCTCGGCCCGGGCCGGGCGGCGCAGCAGGTGGCGGATGAAAAGGCCGTGCCAGGCCAGCTCGGTCACCATCCGCAGATCGACACGGTGGATCGGGTCGGCCCCGGCGTAGAGATCCTGCACGAAATAGTCGCGGCCCTGCATATGGGTCAGCATGTCGGCGTAAAGCCGGTCGAAGGCATCCGGCGCCATCGCGGCATTGTTTTCCCACCAGATCGAATTTTCCACCGAGGGCGTGCGGACAACATGCTTGTCCTTGGGCGAGCGGCCGGTGAATTGCCCGGTCTCGCACAGGAAGGTGCCGCCAAGGCCAAGCTTGCCCTCGCCGCGGGTGACAGCCGCTTCGACCAGCGCAGGCTCGATCAGGTTGTAATAGACATTGCCAAGACCGGTGATGCCCTGATCGTCCAGCCGCATGGCCGGGTTCACGCGCCCATTCGTCATTCTGCAAGCTCCTCCGCCGCCGGTGGCGGCTTCCCCAGATTTAAACCAAAGACGGCCGGGCCAGCAGCCGCCAGAAAAGACCCGGGACCTGGGTCTTCTCTCAAATCCCTATAACATGCAGATTTATAAGGGCAAAAGTGCTGATTTCGGACGTTAGCGCAATCAGTGGCAGGTTAGCGCAACCAAAGCGGGCCCTTGCCTGTTGCTGCGACATATTAGTCATTCCTTTGGGAATTTAGGGGCTCATGGAGTCCTGAAGCCCCGGTGATTCGCAGTTAGTGGTTGATTCCGGGGGGCGGAAAACAGATCATGTGGAAAATAAGGCAAACCGAGCAGAATAGGATAGCCCAACATGGCAAGGATCGCCCTTGTGGACGACGACAGGAACATCCTGACGTCGGTTTCGATGACTCTGGAAGCCGAGGGGTTCGAGGTCGAAACGTTCAATGACGGCCAATCGGCGCTGGATGCTTTCAACCGGCGCATGCCCGACATGGCCGTGCTGGATATCAAGATGCCCCGGATGGACGGCATGGATCTTCTGCAACGCCTGCGGACCAAGACGCAGATGCCGGTGATCTTCCTCACCTCCAAGGATGACGAGATCGACGAAGTGCTCGGCCTGCGGATGGGCGCCGACGATTATGTCAAGAAACCCTTCAGCCAGCGGCTTCTGGTCGAACGCATCCGCGCGCTGCTGCGCCGGCAGGACGCGATACAGACCGGCGAAGTGGCGGTGACCGAAGAAAACAAGATCATGGAGCGGGGCAATCTGCGGATGGACCCCTTGCGCCATTCGGTGTCCTGGAAGGGGCTGGATGTGTCGCTGACCGTGACCGAGTTCATGCTGCTGCAGGCGCTGGCGCAGCGCCCCGGTTTCGTGAAAAGCCGCGACCAGCTGATGGATGTGGCCTATGACGATCAGGTCTATGTCGATGACCGCACCATCGACAGCCATATCAAGCGCCTGCGCAAGAAGATGCGCAGCGTCGACGACACTTTCTCGGCCATCGAAACGCTGTATGGCATCGGCTATCGTTACAACGAAGAATGACCGCGATTCCCCAAATCAGCATGGCACAGAAACGTGATCCGAAGTCCGGCGATCGGCCCGGCGAGCTGCTTTTGGGCGAGGACTGGGTTTCGCCCCAGGATATGGTCGAGGCTTCGCTGCGCGACGGGCGCAAGCGGCGGGGGCTGGTGTCGCTGAACCACTCGCCGCTGGCGCGCAAGATCATCGTGTTCAACCTGATGGCGCTGGTGATCCTCGTCGCCGGCGTGCTGTTCATGAACCCGTTCCGCGACAGCCTGGTCGTCCAGCGCGAACGTGGCCTTGAAAACGAGGCGCGGCTGATCGCCAATGTGATCGAAGCCGGGCTGCCCGCCGACGGCACGGTGCAATCCGCCGACAGCAATGCGCTGTCGCACCGGTTGAGCGATGCGACGATCGGGCCGGGCGTTGAGGTTTATCTCTTTGATGCGACGGGGAATCTTCTGGCGCGCTCGGTCGGTGCCCCGCAGTCGCAGGGTGCGCCGGACGGGCGTTCCACCATCATCACCGATTTTCTGAACCTGATCTGGGATGGCATTTCGGGCCTCCTCAGCGGCAATCCCTCGGGCCGGCAAAAAGTCTCGGGCGAGGCGATGGCCCGCAACCTGTTTCCCGCCGCCCGCGCGGGCGAGACGCCGCACAACACCGGGCAGGGGCCCGAAGGCGGGGCGCAATTCTCGGTCGCGACGCCCGTGGTGCGCAATGGCGTCGTGCTGGGTGTGGTCGGCCTGACCTCGGCCGAGGGCGAGATCGACAGCCTGGTGCGCAACGAGCGCGAGCAGATCCTGCAGATGTTCGTGATCGCCCTTCTGGTCTCGATCGGCTTGTCGCTGGTTCTGGCCTCGACCATCGCCAACCCGCTGTCCGACCTCGCCGCCGCCGCCGAAATCGGCCGCGACCGCGATTCGCGGGCCATGTCGCCGGGGCGGGTGCGTATTCCCGACCTGTCGGCCCGGCCCGACGAGATCGGCCGCCTGTCGATCGCGATGCGCGGCATGGTGACGGCGCTTTACGACCGGATCGACGCCAACGAACAATTCGCCGCCGACGTCAGCCACGAGATCAAGAACCCGCTCGCCAGCCTGCGCTCGGCCGTGGGCTCGATGCGCATGGTCAAGAAGGAAGAGCATCGCGAAAAGCTGCTCGACGTGATCGAACATGACGTGCGCCGGCTGGACCGGCTGGTCAGCGACATCTCCAACGCCTCGCGGCTGGACAGCGAACTGGTCAAGGAAGAGGAAGAAGAGTTCAACCTGCTGAAAACCCTGTCGAACCTGACCGAATACCTCGGGCAGCAGGCGGGGGAGAAGGGCGTCGAATTCATCACCGATTTCCCGCATGAACCGATCCGGATCAACGGGCTGGAGGCGCGGCTGGCGCAGGTTTTCGTCAACCTGATCACCAATGCGATCTCTTTCTGCGAAAGCGGCGATGCCGTGCGGGTCTGGGCGCGGCGCAAGGAAAACCGCATCCTCGTCGTGATCGAAGATACCGGACCGGGCATCCCGGAACAGGCGCTGACCAAGATCTTCAAGAGATTCTATTCCGAACGTCCCAAGGCCGATTTCGGCAATCACTCCGGCCTCGGCCTTGCGATCTCCAAGCAGATCGTCGAGGCGCATGGCGGGGTGATCTGGGCCGAGAACATCCGCCCGACCCAAACCGACATCACCTCCGAACCTCTGGGCGCGCGGTTCGTCGTCGGTCTGCCGGTGTGACCGGACCCGTGACCGGGCGCGAGGTGATCCATGCCAGTTGCGTGGCGCTGGACGGGCGCGGGGTGCTGATCCTCGGGCCCTCCGGCGCGGGGAAATCCGCGCTGGCGCTGCAGCTGATGGCCGGAGGCGCCACGCTGGTGGCGGATGACCGGGTGGAGCTTCGGACCGTGCCAGTGGACCCCGCACAAGGGGAACCCGCCAGCGCGCCCGCCCGGCTTCTGGCGCGGCCCGTCGCCACCATCGCCGGCCTGATCGAGGCGCGGGGCGTCGGCATCCTGCGCGTGGCCCATCTGGAAGAGGCCGAAATCGCGCTGGTGGTCGACCTATCCCAGTCCGAAACCGAACGTTTGCCGCCGCGACGCCACGCCACGCTGCTGGGCGTGCAACTTCCCCTTGTACTGCGGGGCGCGGATCTCCATTTTCAGGCTTCGGTGCTGTGCTATCTCAAAGGTGCGCGCCACGCCTGACCCCCTCGCCGTCCCTTTCCCGCGCCCAAGCCGCAGAGCATGACCGAAACGACCGACACCACCCTTGCGCATCACCTTGTACTGGTCACCGGACCTTCCGGGGCCGGGCGCTCGACCTCGTTTCACGCGCTGGAGGATCTGGGCTACGAGGTGATCGACAATCTGCCGCTGTCGCTGATCCCGCGGCTGCTGGACGGCCCGCCGCTTGGCCGCCCGATCGCGCTGGGCTTGGATGTGCGCAACCGCGATTTCAGCGCCACCACCGTGATCGAGCTGATCGACACCCTGACGCGCGACCCGATGGTGACGCTGGAGGTTCTCTATCTGGATTGCTCGCCCGCGGTTCTGGTCCGCCGCTTCAGCCAGACCCGCCGCCGCCATCCCCTGACCGAGGCCGCCACCCCGGCCGAGGGGATCGAGCGCGAGATCGACCTTCTGGCGCCGATCCGGGTGCGCGCCGACCATCTGATCGACACCTCGGATCTGTCGCCGCATGACCTCAAGGCCGAGATCGACCATTGGTTCGGCCAGGGCCAGCAGGCGCGGCTGGCGCTATCGGTGCAGAGCTTCAGCTACAAGCGCGGTCTGCCGCGCGGAGTCGACATGGTTTTCGACTGCCGATTCCTGACGAATCCCTATTGGGTGCCGGAGTTGCGGGACCTGGACGGCCGCGATGCCGCGGTGGCCCGGCATATCGAGTCGGACCCGATTTTTGCTGAATTCTTCCAGAAGTTGCAGGATCTGGTGCTTTTGGTGCTGCCTGCGCAACTGCAGGAGGGTAAGGCCCATCTCGCCATCGGGTTCGGCTGTACCGGCGGGCAACACCGGTCGGTTGCAGTTGCAGAAAAATTGGCCAAAGTGCTTGCAGATGCCGGCTGGCAGGTGTCAAAACGTCACCGAGAACTGGAGCGGCGGGGAACCTCCCCGACGCCTGACGGGATCAGTGGCGAAACAGGGGTAGGTCGCGGGTGATCGGAGTCGTCATCGTAGCGCATGGTGGTCTGGCGCGAGAGTATCTCTCGGCCGTCGAACATGTCGTGGGCAAACAGCCGGATATGCAGGCCATCTCGATCGAGGATGACTGTGATCGCGGCAAGAAGCAGGCCGAGATCTGCGCAGCCGCCAATGCGGTTGACCAGGGCGGCGGAGTCGTGGTGGTCACGGACATGTTCGGCGGCTCGCCGTCGAACCTGTCGCTCTTGGCCTGCACCTCGGGGCCCGAGCGGCGGATCATCTACGGCGCAAATCTGCCGATGCTGATCAAGCTTGCCAAATCGCGCGCCCTGTCGGTGAATGACGCGGTGGCCGCGGCCCTGGATGCCGGGCGCAAATACATCAACAGCCTGGATCTGGGCGGGGGCGCGTGAATTAATGGGCCAAATGATCCTCAAGATCATCAACGAAAAGGGTCTCCACGCCCGGGCTTCGGCCAAATTCGTCGAGGTCGTGGAGGAGTTCGATGCCCAGGCCCAGGTGACCCGCGACGGCATGTCCGTGTCGGGTGACAGCATCATGGGGCTTTTGATGTTGGCAGCCTCGCGCGGAACCACTATTGAAGTGGAAACCAGTGGTCCTCAGGCCGAGGCGCTTGCCGCAGCCCTGCAGGCCCTGGTGGCTGACCGCTTTGGCGAAGACCGCTAAGCGCCTTGCAGGGGAAGGCTAAGGCTTCGTGACGCAGATTCAGGATAGCAAAGGCATGGCGACGCCGGTCGCCGGCCCCGCACGCGGGGTGGGGCGCAAGTATGACATGCGCCGTCTGTCCTATGCCGGGACCTTCACCAACCCGTTCAAGGTCTATACGATCCGCGCGCTGGAATGGATGACGGCGAAGGTCAAGCTCTTGCAGATGATCCGCAGCTTCGAGAAGTCGGGCGCGCCGGTCGGCGTGACCTTCTGGAGCAAGGCCGTCCGCCACATGGGCATCCGCATCGACACCCCGCCGGAGGAGATCGCCCGCATTCCCGCGACCGGCCCGGTCGTGGTGGTGGCCAACCATCCGCATGGCCTGGTCGACGGGATGATCATGGCCGAACTGGTCAGCCGGGTGCGCTCGGATTTCCGGATCCTGACTCGCAGCCTCTTGACCGGCATCCCCGAGATCGAGGAATTCATGATCCCGGTCCCCTTCCCGCACGAAGAGAACTCGCGCGAGCTGGGCCTGCAGATGCGCGAGCTGACCATGGCGCATCTGGCCAACAACGGGCTGGTGATCCTGTTCCCGGCAGGGCGCGTGGCCTGTTCGGAAACCTGGTTCGGCCCCGCGATCGAGGCGGAGTGGAACGTCTTCACCCACAAGATGATCATGAAGTCGGGGGCCACCATCGTGCCCATTCACTTCACCGGCCAGAATTCCCGCGCCTATCAGATTGCCAACAAGCTCGCCGCGACCCTGCGCCAGGGGCTTCTGCTTTACGAGATCAAGCGCGCCCTCTTCAAGCCGCAGCGCCCGATCGTGGGCGAGCCGATCCCAGCCTCTGAACTGGAAAAGTGGAAGGGCAATCCGCGCGGCTTCCTGGCCTGGCTGCGCGAGCACACACTCGCACTCGGTGGCAAGTAGGATGGGCAATTTGCCCATCTGACCGGAAGATGGGCAGATTGCCCATCCTTGTCTCTTCGCGATCTGCGATAATGGAGGTTGCAGACGAGACCCCGTTCCATCCTTGGGTGCGTGAGCCCGTTCGGTAGCTTGGGGCTCGTCTGCTTTTACGCGTTCAAACCTGAACAGTTGCCTGGGGCGCTGCGCCAACAGACGACCCCGCAGATCAAGGACAGGCCTCCATGACTTTGCCACAGGATTTCATCGGTGTCGACGTTTCGAAGGATTGGCTCG
>NZ_JBFUAG010000019.1:0-89669 GCF_056406375.1 Rhodobacter sp. P1_C2 | reverse complement strand
CGCTTCTTCCTCGGTTTGGTGGTCATAGCACGAGCAAAACACCCGATCCCATCCCGAACTCGGCCGTTAAGTGCCGTCGCGCCAATGGTACTCCGTCTTAAGACGTGGGAGAGTAGGTCACCGCCAAACCTAGAAAGAAGCGATATCTCTATAACGATCCAAGCCCAACCAGCGCGGGGTGGAGCAGCCCGGTAGCTCGTCAGGCTCATAACCTGAAGGCCGCAGGTTCAAATCCTGCCCCCGCAACCAGTTACTTGCCTAATGCCCGTAGCTCCGCTGCGGGCTTTTGCATTTGTGGCACCCGGCTCCGCTTCTAGTAACAGGATCGTTCCTGATCTAAGCTTATGAAGTTTGGGACAGTATTCCCGCGCAATGTAACCAAATTCTTCCGCTCCGCCCTCGCCCCCACAGAAATGTTCTGGCTATGAATTGAGCACGCGTGCTGGCACCGGCTCATTTCGGTCTGCCCGAACTAGGATTCGCTAAAGGAATTTTCGCATCCGGGCCAGGGGCACTGCGGCTCCGCCGCGGTTGTCGCTGATCTCTTCAACGGGGTGGTAACCGCAAGCCAGGTAGAGGGGGAGGCCTGACAAGGTCGCCATGAGCTCCATGCGGCCGAACCCTTCGGCCCTTGCGGCGCTTTCGCTGAGGTTCAGGATCATTGCCCCCACGCCCTTACGCGTGTGGTGCGGATGGGTGTACATGGCCCGCACGCGGGCCGCGTCGGTCGATGGGTCTAGCAGGGAGGTATTGCGCCCCGGGGTGTGGCTGCTGCCGTAAAGCGTCGCGCGCCGGCTCCAGCCGCCGCAGCCTGCAAGCTGGCCATCCTGTTCGACGATAAAATAGGTACCGTCTTCAATCAGTTGGGTGTCCAACCCCATGATGGCGCGGCTGGAATCGATCTGGGCTTGCGACAGGAACGGTTTCTGGTTCTCGGTGATCGCGCAGTCCATCAGCAGCCGCAGCGCGGCGAGATCCTCCTGGACAGCCAGACGGTGACTGAACTCGCCCATCTTTGCCTCACCCGTTTCAAGCGGAAGCTTCCGTCAGGATACCAGTTTTCGCATCTATCGCAAAGTACGGTGGGCCATCTAGCCGGGGCGGGTTTGGCGGCCGCCGGTCGGGCACCGCAATCCACAACCGTCGGCGCGGAACGACCGAACTTTCCGGATCGGTGATGCCCGGTTGCCGTCGAAGGATCGCTTCCACCGAGGTGTGCGAAAGGCGTCAAGTGTCCGATGCCTTCGTGAGGGTGAGGCAGGCATGTCTGGTCAAAAATGGTCCGCCCGGCTCAGCTTCAGGTCTGGCTACCTGAGGCGCGCATCAGATCTGTCATGATCTCGTCAGGCGACGCGCCGTCAAACTTTGGCAGGTCATCGCCAAGAAGGTCCCAGACGGCCTTGGAACCGACGTGGATATGACATTCCGTACCGTCCGGATGACCGGGATGGATGCCGCCATCCAGTGTGGCGGGCATGAAGTACATCAGGTCAGGCTCGCTGCTTTCATAGGCGAAGAGGCGGCTGCCACAGCGGCGGCAAAACCGATATTCGAAGCTTGATGAGGTGCGATAGGCCGTCAGATGATCTTCGCCCGAGATTTCGATGTCCTGCCGGTGGATCACAGCGCCTTGCGCCGACAAAGTGGCAAAGCCTTTTCGGCATTGCGAACAATGGCAGTGCTGCACACTCAAGGGGGCCGCCAGAAGTGCATAGCGCACCTGGCCGCAATGGCACCCGCCCAGTTTCGGATAGTCTGACATGGTCTAATGCTCCCCCAGGGTCCGGGCCGCGAGCACCGCGGTCGCGACCTCTTGTTCCAGTGCGCGCGGATAATCGTGAAGGCCAGGCGTGACAGCCTTTGCGCCGCCGATCAGAAGCCAGTGCAAGCCACGGATCATGACGGCCGAGAAGGGATCGAAGCTGTTGGAGCTGGCAAATCCACCGGTAAACGCGATGTTCAGCAGGCTGCCGCGGTTGAGCAGGTAGAGCGTGCGCTCGCCGATGCTGTAGCGGTCGATGTGATCCTTCATGCCCCGGCGCTCGTGCCGGTCAAGCCAGTCGACATCGATTTCGCGGTTGCTGTGGCCGACGTTGAAAACCACAGCGCCATCGCGGCAGAGCCCGAGCTCGGTTTCGCCCAGGACGCCGTCCCGCCCCGTCGCCGTGACGATCACCTCTGCCGCGGCAAGTGCGCCCGCGAGGGGGGCGACGCGGCACCCGAAGTGCAGCGCCTCCAGCTGGCGGACCGGATCGCGTTCGGCCACGGTGACAATCGCGCCGAGGTCGCGCGCCCTTTCCGCGACGCCGCGACCGACCGGCCCGAAACCCACGACAAGGACCTTGCGGCCAAAGAGCGACAGGCCGGTCATGGCGTCGAAGGCCGGCCAGGTTGCCTCGCCGACGTGAAAGCGATTGTGCAGCGCATCCTTCAGGGGGATGCTGTTCCAGTCGAACACCGGGAAGGTCAGGGAAAGCGGCCTGATCCGGTGCAAGCCGGTTGTCGTCGCCTCCAGCGCTCCGCCGACCGGGGTGCCGGCAAGCGTGGCGGCCTCGATCAGCTCGCCGCCCATGTCGCAGATCGCGTCGAGGGGGCCTGCCGCGAAGCGGCGGAGCGTGCCATCATACAGGTCGCGCGGCTGTCGGCGACCGTCGAAGACTTCGATGCCATGCCGGTCGAGATAGTCGACAACCCGAGGATCGGTGCTGTCAGGATTGCAGGCGCCAACCCGAAGCGCTGCGCCCGCCTCGGCAAAGGGCATCAGGGTCAGGATCGTGGCGGGCAAGAGGTGAACCCAGGCGGCGAGGCTTTTGCCGGACAGGTCGGCGCGGCGCACCTGCGCGCCGAAGGATGTGCTGATGGGATGCGTGAAGCGAAGCCAGTCGAGCGCGGCTTCGATCTTCGTATCTGCCGGAGCCTTTCCACGCACGGCGCGCATCCTCCTTGCGGATTTTCCCCCGAACGCTGAGAAGGGGTGACCGCCGGGTTTCCGAAGCCTGGGCCTATGCGAGGCGATCAACCCGCCTGGTAAGCCCGTCCCTGCCAGAGGTCTGACCGCCGCGCGCCGCCTCGCCGATTGGCAAGGCGATGGACGTCTGAAGCGCAGCCCCTTCGTCAATCCAAGGGCAATCAATTCCACTTGCCCCAATACTACGCCGTCGAGGTGCAGAATCAACTGCGACCCGCGCGAATCAAAATGCGCTTTGGCATCCCTTTCGCCTTGGCTGCGCTGCCCGGTCCCCGCAAGAGCCGCAAGTTCCGCAATTGCAGGGCGCTGGATTTATCAGTGCCGCAGCCCGAGCAGGACATCGGCCCCATGCGCGGCCGAAGAAAGGCCCTGCCGGATTTCCCTGCGAGGTGGTCGCGGCAAAAGCCTCGCACCCGGCTGCCTAACAGGCTTCAAATTGGCCGACAAAAGATCTGCGCGACCTGCTATGATCTTCCGATCAGTTGGCAAAGCATAAGTGGGAATGTCGCGGGTTTCAGGGCGGCGCCCGTCTTTGCACGATCAAGCGCCTGAAGGTCGACCGAATTGAACATCATCCTTGGCTGAAGAGGACAATGGGAATGCTGGACCTTGCTCAACATCTTGCGGACGTTCTGCCGGCAGGCGCGGTGATTGCGGCGGAGTCTCCGGATTATGCCGCGCGCCGTCTGGTCTGGAACGGGATGATCAGCCGTCATCCAGCCGTCATCGTATGCCCCGACTCGAGCGAGATGGTCGCACAGGTCGTTCGCCTGGCTGCCGCCGGCGGCGCGCCCTTGTCCGTCCGGGGCGGCGGGCACAGCTTCCCGGGTTTTTCCACCTGTGATGGCGGCATCGTCCTCGACCTTTGCAGGCTCAACCAGATCACGATCGACCCCGTATCGCGCATTGCCGAGGTGGGTGGCGGTGCGCTCCTTGGCGATCTCGACCGGGCGGGTGCGCCGCATGGGCTTGTCGTGCCGGCAGGTGTCGTCTCGCACACCGGCGCGGGTGGTCTGACCCTGGGCGGGGGGATGGGGTGGACCAGCCGGCGTTTCGGGATGACGGTCGACAATCTGATCGGGGTCGAGCTTGTCACCGCCGATGGCCGCATCGTCGAGGTCGACCAGGATTCAGACCCCGAGCTTTTCTGGGGCCTGAGGGGCGGGGGTGGCAATTTCGGCGTTGTGACCCGGTTTCGATACCGGATGCACCCGCTTGGACCGGTCACCGTCGGCACCTGGAGCTATGCCCCCGCACGCCGGGCCGAGGCGCTTCTGGCCTTCGCAGCGGTCGCGGCGAAGGCGCCTCGATCCGTCACCCTGTCCTTCGGTTCCAAACCGGGGGGCCTGTCCGTGACCGCTTTCCACAGCGGGCCCGGCGAGGATGGCGAGGCGCTGGTTTCCGCCTGCGGGCATTTGGCCGGTCCGGGTGAGGGCGGCATCGCGCATCCTCGTTTCGTGGATCACCAAAGCCGCGGCGACGAGGGGGTGCGCTGGGGGCGGCGCTACTATGGGCGGGGCGGGTTCATCGGCACGATTGACGGCGGAACAGCGCAAATCATTGCGGAATGCGCCGAAACCGCGCCGACGCCAGATGCCGAGATCTACATGATCCAGCTTGGCGGTGCGATTTCGGACGTGCCCGAAGATGCGACCGCCTATTCCGGACGCGCTGCCGGGTTCTACTGGCTGGCCCAACCGATCTGGGACGACCCGGCAGACGATGCCCGCTGCCTCGCATGGGGGCGCAGGTACGGGGCAGCACTGGCCGCCGTGTCGCAGGCGGGAAACTATGTCAACGAACAGGGCGATACCGGCCGCGACACGGTGATGCAGGCCTATGGGCGCCCGAAGTATGAACGTCTCTCCCGGTTGAAGGCGCGTGTCGATCCGCAGAACCTGTTTCGGTTGAACCAGAATATCCAGCCCGCGCCATGACAGCCCTGCGGCCTGACCCTCGACAGAGCGCGGGTCCTACTCGAGCCCCATGTTTACCCGAAACTCCTTGGCCGAATTCTTGTGGGGGAAGGGCGTGTCGGGAACCGGTAACCCCAGGCCGGCACACAAAGGCGCCCAGCCATCGTCAGGCTTCCACTCCAGCAGGCGGCCCGGGGCGACCCTGTCGCGAACGGAGGCGTTATGGCGTTCATAGGCCGCCAGCGCGCTGTCCCGGTCGTTCCAGTCCGGTGTGAAACGCAGCGACATCATCTCTGCGATCATCCCCGACGACACCGCCAGGGGATCGCCCGGCGACACCGGCTGACGGTTCTTCTCGAGGATGGTGGCATTGGCACTTTTCCACCAGGCCTCGGCGGATTCGCGCACCGTCAGGACCACCAGCGCATCGGGAAACAGCGCGCTCAACTCCCGCCAGAAGGCGCCGGCGGGCCAATCCACGGTGGCGGCATAGCCGTCCATGATGCCACTCAAACCCGAGATGTCGCCGCGAAGGGCCGATCGCCAGACCTCGACATGCTCGGGGTGATCATAGACCTCGTCCATGTGATAACAGGGAGCGCCAAGGAGAAGTTCCAGCCCCGCCTTCAGGGAGGTTGTTCCTGTCCGTCCCAGTCCAGCGCCAACCACCCGCAAGGTCATCTTCGCTTTCCTCCGCGCCGCAAGTCTTGAAACCGGCGCTGTGACCAGGCGCCGTTCCGGCATCCACTGGACGAGCGACTGTTGGGGGCAAGAGTGACTCCGGGAAGGGGCCTTTGGCAAGCCTGAACCTGGCCTTCTCTGTTTCTCGGTTTCGGGTCAGGCTGTGGTCAAGGGCGGGTGTCGGCTTCATTGTCTTGGGGGCCGAAATGGCGGGTGAACTGGCCTGGCCGAAGACCCGGGCCCATGCGCAGAGCCTGAGGGGCTCGGTGATCGCAACTCCGGTGCTTTTGCCAGATGCAGCCTGCGCCGGAAGCCCGCACCGCCGTGCGCGGTGTGTCAGGGGCAGGCGGGGCCGTCGTGCAAATCGGGCAGGGGCGCGGCGCGCAGGTCGAGGGTAAAGCGCACGGCTTCTCCCGCATCCGGGATGATGTTCACCTGTTGCACGCTGCTCGCGTCAGGGTCGCGCGCGAGAGGTGAGGTGAATGTGGTGAATTGCCTCAGACCCGGGGCTTTGCCTTCCATCCTGATGCTGGCGTCCTTGACCAGAGTGCCGAAATACGGATTTCTCTCCCACAGGAGATGCTGTTCCAGCGACAAGGCCAGGGTCAGGGGCCGATCCAGCTTGATCGCCTGTCCACTTGCGACATCGATGGTGAAACCGTTCTTTGCCGGAACCTTGAAAATGCGGATGGAGTGCCCGTCCAGAAGCAAGATCCCCGAAACATCCGCGTCCGCCCGGTAAGCGACCGGAAGATCGCCCTCTACGTGGACTGCGGCGACCGTTGCATCTGTTCCGGCCTGCAGATTGGTCGAGATTTCGCGCACCAGCGGGCCGAGGACGAGGTCCGTCAGATGCGGCGCCATGGTCGCGCGAAGCGATTGCAGGGATTCAGGCGTGCGGGCCCGCAGATCCTGGCGCAGCGGTGCGTATCTGGCGAGGAGATCCGCGGCAATCCTGCATGTTTCGGCGTTGCCCTGGCCGTAAAGCTCGCGCAGTTTGAATGCGTGAACCTGCACGGCTGCGGCCGTGTCGTGTTGAAGCGCGGTCGCCTTGACCAGAAGCGCCTGTTTTAGCGCCTCTTTCTGCGCAGCCTTTTGTTCATCGAGCATCAGGCGCAAGTCGGCTTCGAACTCATCGCGCGTCCAGTATTCGTCCAGCTTCACGATCGTATAATCGGTGACGATCCAGGCTGTGATGCCGCCCACGATACCGCAAACCGCGGCGCCCGGTCCAGACCACGAACACAGCGCGGCACCGGAACCTCCTGCGGTAAGCGAGGTGGTCCATTTGGTGCTCGTCTTGGCCAGGACCTTCAAGGCCAGCTTCTGGGCTATCTTGTAGGCGATGATTTTCGCCACATTCTTTCCGACCAGAGCTACGCCCACCGATGTGGCTGCGCCGACCGGAAGGGTGACCTTCATGCGGGCGTAGAGGCTGTCCATGGTGAGCGTGGTGAGCGTCCCAAGGCTGACCTTGTTCGCCGCCTTCACCGTGGCGAGTTCAGCCTCGAAGGCCGAGGCGAAGTGGTCGTTCATCGTCATCCCGACGCGGTCGAGCCGCTCGCCAAGTCCCGCAAGGACCATCGAGTCCAATTTGCTCGAGACCACTCCGATGGCTGCAATGGTCAGTTCTGTATACTCTCCCCAGACCGAATAATGAAAACTCGCATAGGCCGGGATCGCATCGTAAGCGGGCTGATAGGCCGCGTCGACCAGGGGGCCGATCTCGGCGACCACCTTCTGAACCGCCGTGCGGTTGGCGGTGGTCAACAGGCTTTCCAGATGCGCGGCAGTCATCTCGATCGGCGTCGTGGCGCGAACCTGTTCCGGGCTCGCCGGTTCCTGGCGCAAGGCGGCCGTCCCCAACAGGATGATGACAATTCCCGCCATCACCAGGATGGTGCCCCAAAACCAAACCGCGAGGCGAGGCCTTGACGCAGGGGGTGCCTTTGCCGGTTCTGAAGGTGCCTTTTCCGGTTCTGGGGGTGCCTTTCCCGGTTCTTCGATCATTCAGGCGCCCTCATGACATGCGTCTCGACGAATTGGGTGACCACGATGGCGGTGCGGCACAAGGCGAAGCTGAACAGGGCGGCATCCAGACTCAGCAGGACGCCGATGAAAGGATAGGCCGCCAGTTTCACCGCAACCCAAAGTTTGGTGGCTTCATAGACATAGGGCACGGCGAGGATCTCGGTGATCCAGCCCCCACGCGGGGGAAGTTCCTGAAGGCCGATATGCACGGCGCCCGACAGATCGGCGCCAAGCATGGCCCCCGGCATCGCCTTCCAGGCCCAGAACGCATAGGCCAGAACGAAAGTGAAGGGCACCGCCACCAGCCAGGACACCAGCGATGTCGCGAGACTGCGGGCAAAGGGCTGATGGAAATGGCGGGCAACCAGGTTTTGGCCCAAGGCGAAAAGACCGCCCGAGATCACGAAGGCCGACAACATGATGCCACCCTCCAACCCCGACGCATTCAGCGCTTGCCAGGCAAGCAGGGTGATTGCCGCCATCGTGAAACCGGTGTTCAGAAACGCCGCCCTGATCCGCCCGGTGAGGATCCTGCCGATGACTGAATCCTGCCGCAGCGCCAGGAAGAAACGCGCCCGCCATGTATCGAGAAACAGAGGCCAGCCTCCGATCCAGATTGCCAGCGCCAAGGGACCCAGAGCCAGAACCGCCCAATCGGTGGAGGCATAGGCGATCCGCCAGAGGAAAAGCGAGAGAGCCGTGAAAACCGCCGCAACAAAAGCATTCGAAACAGCGCGCACCATGAAATCCTGCAAGACGGCCCTTTCCCAAGGACTAGAGCCTTTCAGACGCGCTGGATAGTCCTTTGGGTTGCATCCGCTCACGCACATTCGCGGGTCTGGTCGGGTGGCCGCGCCGCTCGACCGTCCCTTCGCGGAGGGGACCGGGAAGGGCGCTGTCCCGCACCGAACCGGAAAAGGTTGCACCATCCGGTCGGGGGGGCAGACTGTCAGCGAAGCCTGGCGTAGCGTTCCGGGGCGCGGGCCCTGAGCGCGGTCACAATCTCCTTGCGCCGTTCAGGGGCGGCTGCGGCCAGAATGGCCCGAATCTCTGCGTCGATCGCCTCGCGGCCGGCACCTCTTTCTTCGGCCTTGAGAAACCATTCGTCCGCTTGGGCATAGTCGGACAGGTCGATATGACAAGCGCCGAGCAGCGTGCAGGGCCGGTAATCGCCAGGCGACAGGCCGTGGGCTTCCAGCCCCATTCTCTTGCCCTCGTCCGGGCGGCGGAGGTCACGCAGCGCACCGCCACGCGTCGTGCAAAGGGCCGAACGGGGGCGGCGGCCGCTGGTCTTGCCCAGAGCCTGACCGGCGATCTTGCGCCCCTCGTCCGGCTCGCCTGCTTTGCGCCAGGAGGCGCAGGCATTGACCGCATCCCAGGGATCGCCGCCCTCGCGCCATTTCTGCGCCAGGGCGAGCGCCAAGGCCCTGTGATGTGCGGCCATGAGTGCGTCAGTGGCATATTCCTTCCCGTCCTCCGCGAGCCATTCCAGATCGGGCTCGTCGATTGGCTGACTCGCCCTCACCTTGCGGGCGATCCGGTCAACACGCGCAAAGGCTTCAGGAGCGATGCGGAATAATCCAAAGTCGTCCAGATGGCGCCGACGGGCGCGTTTGCGCTCCCGTGCGGCGAAGATTTCGGTCATTTTCCTTTGGGATTCCGCCAGCCAATCGGCCTTTCGGATCTCGGCCTCTTTCCTTTCAATCTCCTGCTGCGCCCTGTGCATCCGCCGTTCTTCCTTTTCGCGCAGCGACGCGATGCGAAAGTCTTCGGGCGAGGTGAGGCCCCAGGCATGGTCCAGCAGGGCCAGAAGGCTCTGTGCTGTCAGATAGTCCAGTTGCCGGGGGGAAAGCGCTTTACCGCCCTCCAGCCGCAAGAGGATGTCATGCAGCCTTGAACCCGTTTGCCGGGCAGAGGCGAGGTCATCGAGGTGGTAATGCGTTTCAAGGGCAATTTGTGAATTTCCACGCAGAACTGACCCGGGTTTTCCATCGAGAACTGACCCACCTGAGGGTTATGTTCTGGGGTTTAGGCTTGGGTCAAGGACTGGGTCGCCTCCTTCCTTTTGCGGGTAGCCACGGCTGAGCTTGCCTTGAAGCGGAAGCTGTCATTGCCGGTCTCCAGGATGTGGCAGCGGTGGGTCAGGCGATCGAGGAGCGCGGTGGTCATCTTGGCATCGCCAAAGACGGTGGCCCATTCGCTGAAGCTGAGGTTGGTGGTGATGATGACGCTGGTGCGCTCGTAGAGCTTGCTCAGCAGATGGAAGAGGAGCGCGCCACCCGAGGCGCTGAACGGCAGGTAGCCGAGTTCATCCAAGATGACCAAGTCCAGCTTCGTCAGGCTTTCGGCGATCTGCCCGGCCTTGCCCTTGGTCTTCTCCTGTTCGAGGGCATTGACCAGCTCTATGGTCGAGAAGAAGCGGACCTTTCGCCGATGGTGTTCGATCGCCTGAACCCCGAGGGCCGTGGCGGCATGGGTCTTGCCTGTGCCGGGCCCGCCGATCAGGACGACGTTCTGGGCGCCTTCCATGAACTCGCATTTATGGAGCTGCCGCAGGGTAGCCTCGTTGATCTCGCTGGCGGCGAAGTCGAAGCCCGCGAGGTCCTTGTAAGCCGGAAAGCGAGCGGCCTTCATATGGTAGGCGATGGAACGCACTTCTCGCTCCGCCATCTCGGCCTTCAGGAGCTGGGAGAGCATCGGCACAGCGGCTTCAAAAGCCGGGGCACCTTGTTCGGCCAGGTCGGTGACGGCCTGTGCCATGCCATACATCTTCAGGCTCCGCAGCATGATGACCACAGCCCCGGCGGCAGGATCATGACGCATGGCGATCCCCCGCAAGTTGGGCGCGCAGTCCGTCGTATCGGGCGACATTGGCCTTCGGCTCATGCTTCAGGATCAGGGCCTGTGGCGTGTCCAGCGGGGGGCCATCAATGGTCTTGCCGTCGATCAGCCGGTGCAGCAGGTTCAGCACATGGGTCTTGGTCGGCACGCCAGCTTCGAGGGCCATCTCGACCGCAGCCAGAACCGCCTGTTCGTCGTGATGCAGGACGAGGGCCAGGATATCGACCATCTCACGATCGCCGCCCGGTTTGCGCAACAGATGATCCTGCAACTGTCTAAATGCCTTCGGCAATTCTGCAAAGGGTGCGCCATTCCTCAGAGCGCCGGGCTTGCGCTGAACGACCGCCAGATAGTGATGCCAGTCGTAGATCGTGCGGGGCGGCTGATTGTGCGAGCGCTCGATGACCCGGTCATGCTCGCAGAGGATCTGCCCCTCCGCCACGACCACCAACCGTTCCGGGTATACGTGCAGACTGACCGGACGATTGGCGAAGGAGGCCGGAACGCTGTAGCGATTGCGATCGAATGAGATCAGGCAAGTTGGCGACACGCGCTTGCTCTTCTCGACGAAGCCGTCGAAGGCCACTGGCAGTGCCATCAGGGCCGCCTGCTCTTCGGCCCAGACTTCGGCGATCGTTCCGGGCAGAACGCCATGCGGGATCTCGCGCCAGAGTTCGAGGCAGCGTTGTTCCAGCCAAGCGTTCAAGGCACCAAGATCCGGAAAGCTCGGCGTCGGCAACCAAAGGCGTGGCCTGGCGTCCTGGATGTTCTTCTCGACCTGGCCCTTCTCCCAGCCTGATGCCGGATTGCAGAACTGGGGTTCAAAGACATAGTGGTTCGTCATCGCCAGGAACCGGGCATTGACCTGCCGGTCCTTGCCCCGGCCAACCCGATCCACGGCCGTCTTCATGTTGTCGTAGATCCCCCGCCCCGGCACTCCGCCGAGAACCCGGAACCCATGCCAGTGGGCGTCATACAGCATCTCATGGGTTTGAAGCAGATAGGCCCGAACCAGGAAAGCCCGGCTGTGCGCCAACTTCATATGCGCGACCTGCAACTTGGTCCGCTCACCGCCGAGGATGGCATAGTCTTCGCTCCAGTCGAACTGGAACGCCTCACCGGGACGGAAAGCCAGGGGAACAAAAGTGCCGCGCCCCGTGGTTTGCTGTTCACGTTGCCGGTCGGCCCGCCATTCCCGGGCGAATGCCGCCACCCGATTGTAAGACCCTGTGAAGCCGAGCGCCGTCAGCTCTGAATGCATCTGCTTCAAGGTTCGTCGTTGCTTGCGAGACTTCGCCGCCTCCGACTTCAGCCAAGCCGCCAGCTTCTCCGCAAAAGGGTCAAGCTTGCTCGCGCGGCCTGATCCATCGAACTTCGGCTCGACGGTCTCAGCCTTTAGATACTTCTTCACGGTATTGCGCGACAAAAACGTCCGCCGCGCGATCTCATGCAGCGACAGCTTCTCGCGAAGCCGCAGACGTCTGATCAGGTTCAAAACTTCCATGGTGATCACTCCAGTGCCCCCCGCGGCGCGCCGCCGTGGGGAAAGGGTCACATGGGTCAATTCTCAATGGAAATGCCGACCCCAAATGGGTCACTTCTGGGTGGAACTCAACAGGCAATTGGCAAAGAGCAGATCCAAATGGGGATGGGCAATTCTGTCGAGATGCGCGCGGCAAGAGGCTGATAAAAGCGGTTTCCGCGGAAACGGATTGTTTCTTCCGCGGGATTGGGCCGCGCGGATCCGCGATCTGGGAGCCGAGCCTGCGACGGTGAGCATTTGAGCGGAGAAGCCAGTAGGTTTTGATGGCATCTCGAAGGTTTTGAGCGCCCCCAGGCGGTTCAAGGTGCAGCGGCATGTGGGGGAGGATGGCAATACTGGCCTCTCCACCAGGCGGCTGGCGTTCCACGTTGTTCTGCATCTGGCACCCCTGGCCGTGCTGATCGTGCTCGGCTCGTTCCGGCGGGGCGCGCATGGCCTGCTGCTGCTCCTTGTCGTTATCACCACGGTCGTGATCGCGGGCTTGCGCCTGTGGAACCTGACCCTGACCGCGCATCCTTTGGGGCTGGGGGCTGCGGAGTTCACCTTTGTCGACAGCGCGGGCATCGACGGCAGCAAGGCGGTCGAGGACCACCTGCTGGCAGAGCTGTTGCAGGCCGATATGGCCATCTGGGCCCTGCGCGCCAACCGCCCGGCCCGGGCGCCCGATGTGGCGTTGCTCTCGCGCCTGCGGCAGGCCTGCGACCAGGGCTTGCGCCGGCGTCCGCCGGTGATCGTCGCCCTGACCGGGGTCGATCTCTTGCTGCAGGGCTGGCCCTTTGCCGAACACCTTCTGCCGGCTGATGCCATGTCCCGGCTGGCAGAGGTCATCGACGCCTGCGCCGGCGATCTGGCAGAGCCCTGCGTGGTGCCCTTGTGCATCGCCGGACCGGACTGGAATCTGGCCGCGCTGGAAAGCGTGATCCTGTCGCATGCCCCCGAGGCGCTGATGGTGCAGCGCAACCGCCGCAGGCTGGAAAACAGGACCACGGTCCGCGCCGAGGTGGCGAAGGGGCTGGCCGGGTTCGGCCAACTCACCCGGTTGATCGCCGGGCGCTGGAAGCTTTGATCCGACGGGGCAGGGGTTAGAAGCCCTGCCGGTTCAGCTCGGCTGCGATGCGCGCATGACAGGCCTCATCGCGGATCGGGAAGGCGGCGAAGTAATGCGCGGCGGTGGCGTCCGATTTGCGACGCCGCACCTCCTGACCCCAGCGCGCGGCCTGGTCGTGACGGGCGGCCAGACCATTGGCGGCCAGGGCGATCATCGCGATCAGGTAATGCGCCCCGGGTGTCGCCGCCGCCCGATCGCCCCAGCGCGCCGCCTCCTCATAAGCGCCCTTCTGCATCAGCATCTGGGCGCGAACCCCGTGAAAGCCGTAAAGCAGCGGGTCGATCGGGCTGAGCAGCAGCGCGGTGTCCAGCCCGGCTTCGGTGGCCGGCGCATGGCCGATCAGCATCGAGGTGAAGGCCGAGGCATAGAAACCTTGCGCGTAATTGGGGTTGAGGCTGGTGGCACGGCCCAGCCAGTCGAGCGCGGTCTCGGGCTCGTTGGTCAGCCAATAGGACCGGCCCATGGTGAAATTCGCGAAAGGGTCCAGCGGGTCGAGAGCGAGGCCGCGCTCGGCATGGCGGCGCGCCGCAAGGGTCGAGGCGGCGACATCGCTGCCGATGTGCAGAAAGGCCTCCAGAAAGCTGGTGAAGGACAGGCCGGCATGGGCCCGGGCAAAGCGCGGGTCGAGGGCAATGGCCCTTTCGAAATGCCGGGCCGCCCGTTCCGTGTCACTCGCGGTGAAGCGGTAGAGATGGTGCAGCCCGAGGTGGTAATTGGCCCAAGCATCCAGCATCTCGGCCCCGCCCGGCCTGATGCTGCGCGCCTCGTTGAGGGGCACATAGATCTCGAGGGCTGCGACCAGATGGGTCACGATCCGGGCGCGCAGATCGTCGATGCCATCCAGGGTGGCCGAAAGCCGGTCGCCCCAGATCGCCTCGCGGCTGCTGCTGTCGGCCAGTTCCAGGGTGACGGAAAGGGCGTTGCCTCGGGTCTCGATGATGCCTGACAGAACATAGCGGGCGCCGAGGGTCGTCGCCACCCGGTCAAGGTCGGTATCGCCGTGCCGGAACTGGAACGACGATCCGCGCGCGATGACGGCAAGCCAGCGCAGCCGGGACAGCGCCTGGATGATCTCATGCGGGATCGCATCGGCGAGGATCGCAAGCTCGGGTGTCATGGCGAGGGGGCGGAACGGCAGAATGGCGATCGAGGGGCGCGAGGTCGGCGGATTTGCCACCGCACCGGCGTGATCGGCGGCTTTCGCAGGCGCGGCCTCCGCCACATCGGCCACGAACCGGAAGCCGAGCCCGTGGACGGTGCGGATCACCCGCTGCGCCGCGCCGTCATCGCCCACCGCCTTGCGGGCCGAGCGGACCCGGCTGGAAATGCTCGAATCCGACACGCAGCGCCCCTGCCAGACATCTGCGGCGATCTCGTCCTTGGTCACCATGCGGTGGCGGTTGCGGATGAGGTGGACCAGAAGGCCAAGGACCTGCGGCTCCAGCGGCACCGCCGTGCCGTTGTGGCTGAGTTCGAACCGTTCCGCATCAAGCCGGAAGTTGCCAAAAGTCCATGCCATGGCCAAGATTAACGCAGATTTCCGGTTTTCTTCACGAAATCTTCAGAACTCGTTCAAGCGCCTCTTCGACGAGAGGCGTAATCTGTCCGCAATGGAAAACTGAAGCCCAGGCTTCAGGAACACCGATCAGGGGGTCACACTATGGACGCGCAAAGGATTCGCACGACGCAGGGCCGCGGAAGGCTTTACGACAGCATTCTGGACACCGTCGGGGATACGCCGGTGATCCGGGTCAACAACCTCGCGCCGGAGGGGGTGCGGCTTTACGTCAAGGCCGAGTTCTTCAATCCGGCGGCCTCGGTCAAGGACCGGCTCGCGCTCAACATCATCGAAGCGGCGGAGCGTGCGGGCACGCTGAAGCCGGGGCAGACCGTGGTCGAGGCGACCAGCGGCAACACCGGCATCGGCCTTGCGATGGTCTGCGCGCAGAAGGGCTATCCGCTGGTCCTGACGATGGCCGACAGTTTCTCGGTCGAGCGGCGGCGGCTGATGCGGATGCTGGGTGCCAAGGTCATCCTGACGCCGCGGGCGCAGAAGGGCACGGGCATGTACATGAAGGCGGTGGAACTGGCCGAAAAGCACGGCTGGTTCCTCGCCCGGCAGTTCGAAACCCCGGCCAATGCCGATATCCACGAGGCGACCACCGCGCGCGAGATCATCGGCGATTTTCATGGCGACCGGCTGGATTATGTGGTCTCGGGCTATGGTACCGGCGGCACGGTGACCGGGCTTTCGCGCGTCCTGCGCAAGGAGCGGCCGGAGACCCGGATCATCCTCGCCGAACCCGCCAATGCGCAGATCGTCGGAAGCGGCGTGGCACAGCCGCGCGGGGCAGGTGGCGCGCCGGCCTCCAGCCATCCGCATTTCCAGCCGCATCCGATTCAGGGTTGGACGCCGGATTTCATCCCGAACGTGCTGCAGGAGGCCATCGACCACCAGGGCTATGACGAGCTCATCCCGGTGGCCGGGGCGGATGGCGTCGCCTGGGCCAAAAAACTGGCGCAGCGCGAGGGCATTCTGACCGGCATTTCCGGCGGCGCGACCTTTGCCGTCGCGATGGGCATAGCCGAGAAGGCGGCGCCGGGCACGGTGATCCTCGTCATGTTGCCCGACACCGGGGAGCGCTACCTTTCCACCCCGCTCTTCGCCGACATTCCCGAAGACATGGATGCCGAGGAACTGGCGCTGTCGCAGTCGACCCCCGGATATCAGATGGGCTGACCCGAAGGCTGACAGGCGCAAGTGACCTCCATTTCAAAGGGCTGGATCAAATGACGCACCCGGATTGGAACGAACCGCAGGAAAGCCTCGATCCCACGGACTGGGGCGACACCCTGACAGTGGCGCATGAGATGGTGGAGGCGGCTTGCCTCCATCTGCGCGGTCTGCGGGACAGGCCGCTCTGGCAGGACATGCCCGCGCAGGTGCGGCAGGGCTTCAAGGCGCCGCTGCCGCAGGCGCCGTCGCCCTTGGCCGAGATCTGGGGCGATCTGCGCGCCAACCTCATGCCCTATCCGATGGGCAATGTGCATCCGCGTTTCTTCATGTGGTACATGGGGGCCGGCACATTCACCGGCGCCTTGGGCGAGTTTCTGGCGGCCATCGACGGGTCGAACCTTGGCGGCGGCAACACGGCCGCCGCCCTGATGGACGGGCAGGTGACAGGTTGGCTGCGCGACCTGATGGGCTTTCCCCCCGGCGCCTCGGGGACATTGGTCGATGGCGGGTCGAAGGCCAATATCATCGGGCTGACCGTGGCGCGCAACGTGATGGCGGGCGTGGATGTGCGCGAGGAAGGCGTGGCGGCCATCCCGCAGCCCTTGCGGTTCTACACCTCCGATCAGGTGCATTCCTGCCACCAGAAGGCGGTGGAGCTGCTGGGTCTGGGCAACAAGGCGCTGGTGCGGGTGCCGACCGATGAGGCCTGCCGGATCGACCTTGCCGCGCTGGCAGAGGCCATCGCCCGCGACCGCGCCGCCGGTCTGAAACCGGCCTGCGTCATCGCCACCGCCGGCACCACCAACACCGGCGCCATCGACGATCTGAAGGCCATCCGCGATCTCTGCCGGCGCGAGGGGTTGTGGTTCCATGTCGATGGCTGCATCGGCGCGCTGGTCAAACTCGCGCCGGACCACCATGCGCTGGTGGAGGGGCTGGAAGATGCCGACTCGCTGGCGCTTGATCTGCACAAATGGCTGCACGCCCCGTTCGAGGCCGGGTTTGCCCTGCTGCGCGACCGGGCGCAGCACTTTGGCAGCTTTGCCCTGCATCCCGAATATCTTGAGGAAAAGCCGCGCGGCATCGCGGCGGGGGAATATCTTTACAACTTCGGCCTGCAGACCAGCCGCGGTTTCCGCGCCCTGAAGATGTGGATGCTGCTCAGGGAACATGGCGTGGCCAAGTTCGGCCGCCTGATCGACCAGAACATCGCACAGGCGCAGTATTTTGCCCAAAAGGTCCGGGCCGAGCCGGGCATGACCCTGATGGCGCCGCCCGGGTTGAACATCGTCTGTTTCCGCCATGACCCGGGCGGGCTGGACGAGGCTGGCCTTCGCGCGCTGAACGTCGAAGTCATGCTGCGCCTGCAGGAGGAGGGGCTTGCCGCCCTCTCCGACACCACGGTCAAGGGCCGCCATTGCCTGCGCATGGCGATCTGCAACCACCGCACCACGCGGGCGGATCTGGATCTGGTGCTGCGCGAAGGCCTGCGGATCGCGGCAGAGGTGCGGGCGGGGCAAGCCGGCGGGTGAGGGGCCCGCCCTAAGGCCCGCCTCAGGCCCGGGTCGAACCGCGGGCCACGAAATGCCCGGGCAGAAAGACATCAGCGGATTTTTCGCCGCCGGCTTCCAGAACCTCGACCAGGGCCTCGGCCATCGCGGTCATCGGCTGGTGGAAGGTCGTCAGATCATAGGCCGGCGCCGCGGCAAGCGGGATGTCGTCGAACCCGGTCACCCCGATGTCCTGCGGCACCCGCAGGCCGAGGCCGTGGCGGATCGCATCCATCGCCCCCATGGCAAGGATGTCGTTTTCGCAGACGATCACATCGGGGCGCTTGTCCTCCCCCAGGGCGCGCAGGGTCTGCAACAGGCCGGCATGGGCCTCGGTCGAATTGTAATGCGGGACATGGACGACCAGCGGCTCGGCCCCGCCGATCCGGTCCTGCCAGTGGCGCAGAAAGGTGTCCTTGCGCATCAGGCGGGTGGATTCGGTGTCGGGCCCGGCCAGGAACAGCGGGCGGCGGTAGCCGCGTTCCATGACGTGTTCGGCAATCTCCTGCATCGCGCCGATGTCGTCGCAGCAGATCGACACGGTGTTTTCAAACCGGCTGGCACGGGCGAAGACGATCAGCTTCTTGACCCGCCGCGCCCCCAGTGCGCTGCGCAGGATATGTTCGTCAAACTGCGTGCCGATCACCACCGCCGCATCCACCCGGCGCTGGCTGGCGGCGAGAAGCGCCTCGGGCGCATCCTCCGCCCCCAGCATGTTGACCAGAAGCGTGCCATAGCCCGCCTGCCGCAGGATGCGCGTCAGGCGCTCCAGCATGACCAGCTTGTGCGGGTTGTCGAAATCATCGACCAGCAGCGCCACGAGGTTTGACCGGTCCGACGCGAGGCTGGAGGCCATCAGGTCCGGCACATAGCCCAGCTCCTCCGCCGCCTCGATCACCTTCCGCCGCGCCTTGGCCGAGATCGACGCCTCTTTCTTGAAGGCGCGCGTCACCGTCCAGCGCGACACACCCGCCCGCGCTGCCACGTCATCCGCCGTGACGCCGATCCCCTTGACCTCTGCATTCTCCATCGCCTGCCGCACCTTTCGCCCGCGACCCTAGCGGCAAGAGACCGCGAAGGGAAGCTTTGCTCACGCGTGCAGAAAATTGTTGCACGCGTGAGCATAAATAGAATATCCATTCCATTACGGCGAGTCGCCAGAACGATTGGCAGAATTTTCGGGAGGAAATCATGGTGAGAGTGGGCCTGCTTGGAGCGGGGCGGATAGGGCATGTCCATGCGAAAAGCATCGTGTCGCATGGCGGCAGCCAGCTGGTCGCGATCTCGGACGTGAACACGCAGGCGGCGCAAACCCTTGCGGCGCAGTACGGGGCCGAGGCGGCAAGCTCGGAGGCCATCCTGGCCGATGCCAGCATCGACGCGGTGCTGATCGCCACCTCGACCGACACCCATTCCGACCTGATCGAGCGGGCGGTGGCGGCGGGCAAGGCGGTTCTGTGCGAAAAGCCGGTGGATCTGAGCCTGGACCGTGCGCATGAATGCCTGCGCGCTGCCAAGGGCAAGCCGGTGATGATCGGCTTCAACCGCCGCTTCGACCCGAACTTTGCCGCGCTGAAAGCCGCTGCCGACAAGGGCGAGATCGGCAAGACCGAGCTTCTGTCGGTCACCTCCTTTGACCCGGCGCCGCCGCCGGTCAGTTATATCAAGGTCTCGGGCGGGCTGTTCCGCGACATGATGATCCATGACTTCGACATGGCCATGTGGGTCATGGGCGCCGTGCCATCGCGGGTGACGGCGGTGGGGTCCTCGATCGTCGATCCGGCGATCGGCGCTGCGGGCGATGTCGATACGGCGGCGGTGACGCTGCACTTTGCCGACGGGCGGCTGGCGGTGATCAAGAACTCGCGCCGCGCCGTTTACGGCTATGACCAGCGGGTGGAGCTTCTGGGGTCCGAGGGGCTTCTGTCGGCCGGCAACATGCTGGAGAACACGGTTTCCAAGGCCACCACGGCCGGGGTGACCTCGGCCAAGCCCGAGTTCTTCTTTCTGGAACGCTACATGCGCGCCTATCAGGCCGAATGGTCGGCCTTTGTCGCCGCCATCACCGGCGGCACCGCGCTGCCGGTCACCCTGCAGGACGGCGTCAATGCCCTGGCCCTTGCCGAGGCGGCCACCCTCTCGGCCAGAACCGGCCAGACCATCGAAATCTCGCCCTCCATGCTGGGGGCCTGACAAGCGGGGGCAACCCCGCGGACGACCCGGCCAGGCCGGGAACCGGGCGGAGCATGGGAGTGCCGCCCCCCATCAACCTTCCAGGGAGGAAGAACATGAAGACGCTTTTTGCCGGTCTGATGACCGCGACGGCCCTGACGCTGGCGGCGCCGGCCATGGCGGCCCATATCATCGTGGTCAGCCATGGTCAGGCCAATGACCCGTTCTGGTCGGTCGTCAAGAACGGTGTGGAATATGCCGCGAAAGAGACCGGCTCCACCGTCGAATACCGCGCGCCGGAGACCTTCGACATGGTCGCCATGTCGCAGCTGATCGACGCCGCCGTGGCGCAGAAGCCCGATGGCATTGTCGTCTCGATCCCCGATGGCGACGCGCTCGGGCCGTCGATCCAGAAGGCGGTTGCGGCGGGCATCCCGGTGATCTCGATGAACTCGGGCTCTGACGTGTCCAAAAGCCTCGGCGCCTTGCTGCATGTCGGCCAGGATGAAGAGACCGCCGGCAAGGCGGCAGGCGAGAAGCTGAAGGAGATGGGTGGCACCAAGGGCATCTGCGTCAACCAGGAAGTGGGCAACGTCTCGCTCGACCTGCGCTGCAAGGGCTTTGCCGAAGGCTTTGGCGGGCCGGTGACGGTGCTGCCGACCTCGAACGACCCGAGCGAGATCCAGTCCAAGGTCCGCGCCGCGCTGGAGGCGGATACCGCGGTTGACACGGTGATGGCGCTGGGCGCTTCGACGGCGGGGGAACCGGCGGTGGAGGCGGTCAAGGCGCTGGGCAAGGGCCAGGGCGCCATCAAGGTCGCCTCTTTCGATCTGTCGCCCAAGTTCCTCGAGGATGTCAAGGCCGGCGACGCCGCCTTTGCCATCGACCAGCAGCAGTTCCTGCAGGGCTTCCTGCCGGTGGTCTTCCTGTCGCTCTACGCCGATTACGGCCTGATGCCGGGCGGCAATGTGCCGTCGGGCCCGAACCTGATCACCGCCGACAAGGCCGGTCAGGTCGTCGATCTGTCCGCCAAGGGCATCCGCTGAGCCATCTGCCGGGGCGGTCCGCGCCGCCCCGGCGACCAATTGGGGGAGGAACCACCATGGCAAGTCAAGCAGACCGTGCCACTGTCGACGAACGCATCAAGAAAGAGCCGCTGGCCACGCGGTTGATGAAACGGCCCGAACTCGGGGCCATGGCCGGACTGGTTCTGGTCACGCTGTTCTTTGCCGTCACGGCCTCTGGCGCGATGTTCACCCTGGCGGGGATCCTCAACGTGCTGACCCCGGCGTCGCAGCTGGGGATTCTGGCGATTGCGGCGGCGATGCTGATGATCGGCGGTGAGTTCGATCTGTCGATCGGGTCCATGGTGGCCTTTGCCGGCATGATCTTCGGCGCCTGCGTGGTCAACCTGCACCTGCCGCTGATCCTCGCCATTCCCCTCACGGTGCTTGTGGCCGCGGCCATCGGTGCGGCCAATGGCATGACCGTGCTGCGCACCGGGCTACCCTCTTTCATCGTCACGCTGGCGGGGCTTTTCATGCTGCGCGGCCTGTCGCTGGTCGGGCTGAAGTTCCTCACCGGCGGTTCGACCCAACTGCGCGGCGTGCGCGATGCGGTGGCGGGCGACTGGCTGGCGCCGCTCTTTTCGGGCGAGGCCTTCGGCCCGCTGTTTCGTGGCATGGCCGAGGCGGGCTGGCTGGACAAGTTGCCCAACGGCGACCCCAAAGTGCCCGGCATCCCGGTGGAGATCCTGTGGTTCGTCGCCCTGACCGCCGGCGCCACCTGGGTCCTGCTGCGCACGCCCATCGGCAACTGGATCTTCGCGTCCGGCGGCGATGCCAATGCGGCGAAGAACTCCGGGGTTCCGGTGCGCCATGTGAAGATCTCGCTCTTCATGCTGACGGCGGCCTGCGCGGCGCTTCTGGCGATCATGCAGGTGCTGGATGCCGGATCGACCGACGCGCAGCGCGGCACGCAAAAGGAATTTCAGGCCATCATCGCGGCGGTGATCGGCGGCAACCTTCTGACCGGCGGCTATGGCTCGGCCATCGGCGCCTTCTTCGGCTCGATCATCTTCGGGATGGTGGTGATCGGCCTGACCTATACCAACTTCGATCAGGACTGGTTCCTGGTCTTCCTGGGCGGGATGCTGCTGCTGGCGGTGATCTTCAACAACGCGATCCGCAAGCGCGTGACGGGGGAGCGCTGATCATGTCCGAACCGATCCTGAAGATGGATGCCATCGAGAAGCACTTCGGCAATATCATCGCCTTGGCCGGCGTCTCCTTCGATGTGCGCCCCGGCGAATGCCATTGCCTGCTGGGCGACAATGGCGCCGGCAAGTCGACCTTCATCAAGACCATGTCCGGCGTGCACCGCCCGACCAAGGGCAGCATCACCTTCGACGGGCGGCCCGCCAGCTTCGCCACCCCGCGCGACGCGATGGAGGCCGGGATTGCCACGGTCTATCAAGACCTTGCGATGATCCCCCTGATGTCGGTCACCCGCAACTTCTTCATGGGGCGCGAGCCCGCCACCGGCTGGGGCCCCTTCCGCCGGATGGATGTGCAAAAGGCCAATGCCGTCACCATGGCCGAGATGAAGAAAATGGGCATCAACCTGCGCGCCCCCGATCAGGCGGTGGGCACCCTGTCGGGCGGCGAGCGTCAGACCGTGGCCATCGCCCGCGCCGTCTATTTCGGCGCCAAGGTGCTGATCCTGGACGAGCCGACCTCGGCGCTTGGCGTGCGGCAGACCTCCAACGTGCTGGCCACCATCGACAAGGTGCGCAAGCAGGGCGTCGGCGTGGTCTTCATCAGCCACAACGTCCGTCATGCCATGGCCGTGGGCGACCGTTTCACCGTGCTGAACCGCGGCAAGACCCTCGGCACCGCCCAAAGGGGCGAGATCACCTCGGAAGAGCTGCAGGACCTCATGGCCGGCGGACAGGAGCTGGCGCGGCTGGAATCCAGCCTTGGCGGCACCGTCTAGGCCCAACCTCTCCCTGCCGGACGCTCCTCCGTCCGGTCCCGGGTGGCCCGACCGCCGGCCGGGCCACCCACCCAACCCCATGGAGATGACGATGACCTTCCCGCTTGCCGCCTGTGCCGAAATGATCTGGCGCGACCGCCCCATCGACTGGCGCTGCGCCCGCCTGAAAGAAATGGGCTTTGGCGTCGGCCTGTGGAACTGGCCCGACCATGACCTGGCCAGGCTGGAGGCGACCGGGGCCAATTTCACCATCATGAACGGCTATCTGCGCGGCCGTCTGACCGATGACGCGGGCGCGGCAGAACTGCTCAAGACCGCCCGCGAAACCGCGCAGGCCGGCAAGCGTCTGGGCGTGGCCCGGCTGAACCTGCATGGCACGGGCCTGGGCGAGGGCGGTCTGCCGGTGCAACCGATTGAGGTGGTCACAGGTGCCATGTGGCTGAAGGCCCGCGACACCCTCTGCAGCGTGGCCGAGATGGCCGAGGAAGAGGGCGTCACCTTCACGCTGGAAAACCTCAACCTGCCGGTCGATCACCCCGGCGTGCCCTTTGGCCGGGCCGAGGATACGCTGGCCCTGGTCGCTTCGGTCAATCACCCGCGCCTGCGGCTGAACCTTGACCTCTACCATGCCCAGATCGGCGAGGGGAACCTGATCGAGCTTTGCCGCAAATGCCTGCCGTGGATCGGCGAGATCCAGGTCGCCGATGTCCCCGGCCGCTGCGAGCCCGGCACCGGAGAGGTCAACTGGCCCGGCATCGCCCGCGCCCTTGCACAGATGGGCTACACAGGCCCGATTGGCATGGAGGCCTTCGCCTCTGGCGCGCCTGAGGCGGCGCTGGCCGCCTTCCGCGCGGCCTTCACCCTGTAATCGGGCCGCAGGCGTCAGACCGGCAGGCCGAGCGTCTTGCGCAGGCTCTTGTCAAAGGCGGCGGCCGGGGCAAAGCGGCGCAGGAGGCTGACCCGGCGGGCCAGTTTCCCTGCCGGGTAGCGCAGCTTCGGGTTCGCGTCGGTTGCGGCCTTCACCACCGTTTCGGCCACGACTTCGGGCGCATCGCCGGTCTTCATCACCAGGGCGAGGGTGGCCTTCATCCGGGCGCGGGCAGGGTCATAGGTCTCCTGCATCTGGTCGGGCTGGATCAGGCTTTCCTCGAAAGCGGTGCGGGTGAAGGCCGGCTCCACCAGGGTCACACGGATGCCGAGCAGGCGCAGCTCATGGTCGAGCGATTGGGAATAACCCTCCACCGCATGTTTGGTCGCGCCATAAAGCGCGAAATAGGGCGCCGGAATCACCCCCTGCACCGAGCTTACGTTGACGATCCGGCCCTGCTTCTGCCGGCGCATGATCGGCAGCACGGCCTTGGTCATGCGGATGACGCCAAAGACATTCACATCGAACAGCGCTGCGGCCTGGGCCAGCGAGGATTCCTCGGCGCCGCCACAGAGGCCCACGCCGGCATTGTTGACCAGAAGGTCGATCCGCCCGGCGCGCGCCATCACCTCCGCGACCAGCTGCGCCACGGCGGCCTCGTCGGTCACGTCGCAGCCAAGCAGGGTGATGCCGTCGGCAAGCACGTCTTGCGCGCGGCGGCTGGTGCCGAAGACGCGGTAGCCTGCCTTGCTCAGCGCAAGGGCGGTTGCCTTGCCGATGCCGGAGGAAGCCCCCGTCACCAGGGCAACGCGGGAAGGGGATTGTGCCATCTGGGGTGCTTTCATTGCTTGTGTCAGGGTTTCCATCCGCGCCGCCCTGCGGTCCGGCGCGGCGCCTTTGTCATCCGGCCGTTCCGTCCGCCGCAGGTGCCGCCGCCATGGCAAGGACGCTTTCGGCCGCAGCCTCCAGAAACTGCCGCGACAGAGCCTCGTCATTGACCGCCCGCGCCACGACCACCGCGCCGACCATCGTCGACAAAAGCGCCATCGCCCGGCCGCGCGCCGCTGCGTCGCCCGCGCCTAGCCAGCCCTGCACCAGGTCGAGGTAATTGCGGATGCCGGTCTCGAAAGAGGCTTTCACCCCCTCGCCCTGCCGCGCCGCATCCGACCCCAAGGCCACGACCGGGCACCCTTCCGCCCTTTCGCCGCGGTGATCCATGCTGAGGTAGAAGGCGACCACCGCGGCCAGCGGGTTTTCCGGGTCCCGCGCTGCGGCATCGGTCCAGCGCGTAATGGCGCTTTCAAGGGCGCGGCCCGAGGCCTGGGCGACCAGATCCTCCTTCGAGGCGAACTGCTTGTAAAAGGCGCCCTGGGTCATCCCGGCGGCTTCCATCAGATCCTTCAGGCCAATCCCGTCATAGCCATGCAGCCGGAACTGGCGGCTGGCGACATCGATCACGGTCTGCCGGTTCTTCTCTGCCTGTATGCGACTGACGCGCATCACGGCCTCCTTTTAGATTGCATCCATAATCAATAAGGCATATAGAGTTTGAATGCAATCTAAATTCGAGTGAGGCGACGCCGTGAAAAGAAGTACCGCCCTTGTGCTGGCAAGCGCCCTGACCGCCGGGGTTGCGGTCGCGGCTTTCGTCCTTCTCTCGCCCTTCGCGCATACCGGCGTGGCGGCAGCGGCCACCGATCCGCGGCTCGATCCGCCGCTGGTGAAACTGGCCAAGGCCAGCCCGGTCGCCGTTGCAGAGCGCAGTTTCACCGGGACCATCGGGGCGCGGGTCGAAAGCGCGCTGGGCTTTCGGGTGCCGGGCAAGATCGTGGCGCGTCTGGTCGATGTCGGCCAAGAGGTCACCGCGGGCCAGCCGCTGATGCGGATCGACGATGCCGACCTGCTTCTGGCGCTGACGGCCCGGCGCAATGCCATCGCCGCGGCACAGGCGGCGGTGGACCAGACCGCGGCGGACGAGCGGCGCTTTGCGGCCCTCCTCAAGGATGGCTGGCTGACCCGGCAACGCTATGAACAGGCCAAGGCCGCGCGAGACACCGCCACCGCCCAGCTGGCCGCCGCCCGGGCCGAGGCGCAGGTGGCCGATAACGCGGCGACCTATGCCGTCCTTCTGGCCGATGCCGATGGCACCGTGGTCGAAACCCTGGGCGAGCCGGGGCAGGTCGTCGCCGCCGGTCAGACCGTGGTCCGCATCGCCCAGGCCGGCCCGCGCGAGGCGGTGGTGGCCTTGCCGGAAACCATCCGCCCGGCGCTGGGCTCTGCCGCCAAGGTCAGCCTTTACGGCGACGCGGGGCAGCTTTACGCCGCCCATCTGCGGCAATTGTCCAACGCCGCCGATGCGCAGAGCCGGACCTACGAGGCCCGCTATGTGCTGGACGGCGCGGCGGCCTCGGCTCCGCTGGGCGCGACCGCCACGCTGCGGATCGAAAGCCCGGAGGCCGAGCCGGAGGTAGAGGTGCCGCTGGGCGCCCTCTTGGACGATGGCGAAAAGACCGGGGTCTGGGTGCTTGACCCTGCCACCTCGACCGTCCATCTGCAGAAGGTCGCGCTGGCACGCCTGACCAGCGAGACGGCGGTGGTCGCGGGGCTTCCCTCCGGCGCCAGCGTGGTGGCACTGGGTGCCCATCTGCTGCAGGAGGGGGCGAAGGTCCGCCCCGCACCGGATGGCGAGGGCAACTGACCATGTCCTTCAACCTCTCCGCCCTGGCGGTCCGCGAACGCGCCGTCACCCTGTTCTTCATCCTGCTGCTGGTCGCCGCCGGCGCCTATGCCTTCATCAACCTCGGCCGGGCCGAGGACCCGAATTTCACCATCAAGACCCTGACCGTCACCACGGTCTGGCCCGGCGCCACCGCGCGCGAGATGCAGGATCTGGTCGCCGAACCCCTGGAAAAGCGGCTGCAAGAGCTTGCCTGGTATGACCGGGTCGAAACGACGACGCGGCCCGGCTACGCCTATCTGACCCTGACGCTGAAGGATGCGACCCCGCCCGCCGCCGTGCCGGAAGAGTTCTACCAGGCCCGCAAGAAGATGGGGGACGAGGCGCGCAACCTGCCGCCGGGCGTCTATGGCCCCTTCGTCAACGATGAATATTCCGACGTCAGTTTCGCGCTTTACGCGCTGCGTGCCCAAGGCATGCCGATGCGCGACCTTGCCCGCCAGGCCGAGGTGATCCGCCAAGACCTGCTGCATGTGCCCGGCGTCAAGAAGATAAACATCCTGGGCGAGCGTCCCGAGCAGATCTTCGTCGACTTCTCCTTTGCCAAGCTCGCGACGCTGGGCCTGTCGCCGCAGGACATCATCGCCGCCCTGCAACGGCAGAACGCCCTCACCCCGGCCGGCGCCATCGACACGGCCGGGCCGCGGGTCTTCATCCGGGTTGATGGCGCCTATGGCAGCCTGCAATCGGTCGCCGACACGCCGATCACCGCCGGGGGCAAGGCGCTGAAACTCTCCGACATTGCCGAGGTCAAGCGCGGCTATGAGGACCCGCCGACCTATCTGATCCGCCGCCAGGGCGAGCCTACGATCATGCTGTCGGCCGTCATGCAGGCGGGCTGGGATGGCCGTGCCCTGGGCGCCGCTTTGGAGGAGAAGACGCAAGCCATTGGTCGGACCCTGCCGCTTGGCATGACGCTCGACAAGGTCTCGGATCAGGCGGTCAACATCACCTCTGCGGTGGACGAATTCATGCTGAAATTCGCCATGGCGCTGGGCGTCGTTCTGCTGATCAGCCTGATCAGCATGGGCTGGCGGGTCGGCATCGTCGTGGCCGCCGCCGTGCCGCTGACCCTGGCCGTGGTGTTCCTGATCATGCTGGAAACCGGGCGCTTCTTTGACCGGATCACGCTGGGCGCCCTCATCCTCGCCCTCGGCCTGCTGGTCGATGACGCCATCATCGCCATCGAGGTCATGGTGGTGAAGATGGAAGAGGGCATGGACCGCATCAAGGCCGCCGCCTATGCCTGGAGCCATACCGCCGCGCCGATGCTGTCGGGCACGCTGGTCACCATCGCGGGCTTTCTGCCGGTGGGCTTTGCCCGCTCGGCCGCGGGGGAATATGCCGGCAACATCTTCTGGGTCGTGGGCTTTGCGCTGGTCGTCTCCTGGCTGGTGGCGGTGATCTTCACGCCCTACATGGGGGTGAAGATGCTGCCCGCGATCAAGCCCATCGCGGGCGGGCATCATGCGATCTATGACACGCCGAATTACCGGCGCCTGCGGCGGGCGATCACCTTTGCCGTGCGCCACAAATTCGTGACCTGCGCCGTGGTCGGCCTGACCTTTGGCCTGGCCGTCGTCGGCATGGGCGGGGTCAAGCAGCAGTTCTTCCCGACCTCGGACCGGCCCGAGGTCCTGGTCGAGGTGCGCGAACCCGAAGGCTCCAGCATCCAGACCACCACCGCCACCGTGAAAACCCTGGAGGATTGGCTGGCCAAACAGCCCGAGGCCGAGATCGTCACCAGCTATGTCGGCCAGGGCGCCCCGCGCTTTTTCTTCGCCATGGCGCCGGAACTGCCCGACCCTGCCTTCGCCAAGATCGTGGTGCGCACCCCCGACGCCGAGGCGCGCGATGCCCTGAAGGCGCGGCTGCGGCAGGTGATCGCCGAGGGGATCGCGCCGCAGGCCTATGTCCGCGTCACCCAGCTGGTCTTTGGCCCCTATACGCCCTTTCCGGTCGAATTCCGCGTCATGGGGCCCGACCCGGACAAGCTTTACGACATCTCGCAACAGGCGCTGGGGATCATGCGCGGCGTGCCGGATGTGCGGCAGGCCAACCGCGATTGGGGCGACCGCGTGCCGGTGCTGCGCTTTGTGCCCGATCAGGACCGGCTGAACCTGATCGGCCTCTCGCCGGCCGAGGTCAGCCAGCAACTGCAATTCCTGCTGAGCGGCCTTCCGGTGACGCAGGTCCGCGAGGATATCCGCAATGTGCCCGTGATCGCCCGCAGCGCCGGCGAAGCGCGGCTGGACCCGTCGCATCTGGCCGATTTCACCCTGATGAGCCGGGAAGGCCGGCCCGTGCCGCTGGACCAGATCGGCCATGCCGAACTGCGGATGGAAGAGCCGATCCTGAAGCGCCGCGACCGCACCCCCGTCATCACGATCCGCGCCGACATCAACGAGGCGACCCAGCCGCCCGAGGTCTCCAAAGAGGTGATGCAGGCGCTTCAGCCGCTGATCGCCTCGCTTCCCGAGGGCTACCGGATCGAGACCGGCGGCTCGATCGAAGAGGCGGCCAAGGCCAACAGCGCGCTGGTCAAGGTCTTTCCGACCATGATCGCGGCCATGCTGATCGTGATCATGCTGCAGGTGCGGTCCTTCTCGACCATGACCATGGTCATGCTGACGGCGCCTTTGGGCCTGGTGGGGGTGGTGCCGGCCTTGCTGCTGTTCCACCAGCCCTTCGGCTTCAACGCCATCCTGGGCCTGATCGGGCTGGCCGGCATCCTGATGCGCAACACGCTGATCCTGACCGAGCAGATCAAGGAGAACCGCGCCGCGGGCCTCGACCCCTACAGCGCCGTGATCGAGGCCACGGTGCAGCGCACAAGGCCCGTGGTCCTGACCGCGCTGGCCGCCGTTCTGGCCTTCATCCCGCTGACCCATTCGGTGTTCTGGGGCTCGATGGCCTATACGCTGATCGGCGGCACGGCGGCGGGGACCGTCCTGATCCTGCTGTTCCTGCCCGCACTTTACACCGCCTGGTTCCGGCTGAAGCCGCTGGCCGAGCGTGCCGAGGAGGCGCGGGAAGGGGGCTCAGACCTGACCCTCAGGCTCGCCGCCGAATGAGGCCGCAAGCCCCCGCCCGCCCGGTCAGAACATGTTCAGCCGGCGCATCAGGATCTGCCAGCGGTCATGGCGCAGGATGCCGTTGCCTGGGTTGCTGCGGGCCACGGCATCGACCAACACATTCAGAATCAGGGTCAGCGCGACGGTCGATTCAATGAACAGGCCAGAGCCCGCCGCCGCATAGATCCGGTGATCGGCCACTTCATGCGCCCAGTCGCAATATTCGTCGCTGATGACGATGACCTTGAAGCCGATCTCCTTGGCGATCTCTGCGATCTTCAAGCCGTCATTGGCATAGGGCACGCCGTCGATCAGGATCAGGGTGATCGATTTGGGCTGCGTATCGCCGACATGTGACAGCCATTCGACCAGCATCCCATCCCCGGCCGAGAGAAAGCGCACATTGTCGCGGGCCAGCGCCAGACGGCGGCTGAAGTCCTCTGACGTGCCGCGCAGCGCCTGAAAACCGGTGACGTAAACCTCGTCCGAACCGGCGACCGTCCTGACCAGATCACGCCAGGATTCGCCGGTGAATTCGGCAAACAGCTTTTCGATGGCGCGGATTTCGTTGGCTCTAACATCGGTATAGAGGTCGCGCCACTCGGCATCCTTGTTGTCATCGGTCAGGTGGCGTTCGTTGACGGCCTCCAGTTTCAGCTCCAATTTCAGGCCGGTGATGCTTTTGTAGCCGGCCTTGCGCAGGAAACGGCTGACCGAAATCTCGCTGACCCCCGCCTTGCGCGCCAGGGAACTGCCGGTCTCGAACGGAATTTGGTCCATGTTTCGAATGATGTAGTGGGCGATCCGCGCCTCGGTCGCCGAGAGTTTCGGGATCAGCGCGTTCAGTTTGCGGGTGGTCGTGACGGACATGTGCACCTTGCGCGGCCCGGGCGGCCGGAATTGACAGAAAGATACCATGATAATGTTATTGACAGAAAGTCAACCTCGGGCGGACACTCTTTCCCAACGCGGTGCTTGAAAACCGCCTGTCCCAGGGGAAATCGAAATGGATCGTCGCAGCTTTATCACCTCTACCCTGGCCGCCGGTTTTGGCGGCTCTTTCCTGCTGGACAGCCTGATGTCCAAGGCCGCGGCGGCGGGCACCAAGGTGCTGCGCATGGGCTATGCCGCCCCGGTCCAGACGCTGGACCCGATCAAGACCGTCTTCGGGCCCGACATCATCAGCCAGGGCATGATGTTCGCCCGCCTGATGAAGGCCAATGCCGATCAAAGCGTGGTCGGGCCGGGGCTGGCGGAAAGCTGGACCATCTCGGACGACGGGCTGACCTATGTCTTCAAGCTGCGCGACGGGCTGAAATTCTCGGACGGCAGCCCGCTTGCGGCCGAGGATGTGGCCTTCAGCTTCACCCGGATGCGGTTTCAGAAGGACACGGTTTACGCCGCCCCCTTCCAGCCGCTCAAGACCATCGAGGCGGTCGACCCGCTGACGGTGAAATTCACCCTCGACCGCGCCTTCCCGCCTTTCCTGAAACTTTGCGAGATCTGGAACACCGGCATCGTCTCGAAAGCCTATGTGACCAAGGTCGGCGACGAGGCCTTTGCCACCAACCCCGAGGTGACCTCCGGCCCCTTCAAGCTGGTCGAATGGAAGACCGGTGACCGGGTCATCATGGCGCGCAACGAGAATTACTATATCCCCGGCCATCCCCTGCTGGACGGGCTGGAGTTCATCTTCGTGCCGGACGTCAACACCGGCGTCGCCATGGTGCAGGCGGGCGAGCTTGAGGTGTCGATGGGCGTGCCCTTCGGCCGGATGAAAGAGTTGGAGGCGGCGGGGGTCACCGTCGTCTCGGAACCCTCCTCGGCGACCTATGACATGCTGATCAACCACGAGAAGGAGCCGTTCAGCAACCTCGCCTTCCGTCAGGCGGTCAGCTTCGGCATCGACCGGCAGGTGATCAACGATGCGGTGACGGCGGGCTTCGGCACGGCGGCCAGCTCGATCTTCAGCCCGAAGCTGGCCTTCTTCGACAAGGACCTGCCGGTCATCGCCCGCGACGTGGAAAAGGCCAAGAGTCTCCTCGCCTCCTCCGGCATGGCGTCTTCGTTCGAGCTTCTGACCAATGCCGGCACAACGGATGAGGACAAGACCGCCGTCCTGATCCAGGCCCAGCTGGCCGAGGTGGGGATCACCGTCACCGTCTCTTCGGTGGATCCCGGCCAGGTCTGGACCCAGCTGGTGGCGGGGGATTATCAGGCCCAGCTGAACTGGTGGTACAACGAGACGACCGACCCCGACAACGCCGTGCGCTGGTGCGTCTGGGGCGCGGGCGACAACAAGTCCTATTACACCCGCTACAACAATGACGAGGTCAACAAACTGATCGACGCCGCGGCGGGCGAGGCGGACGAGGCCAAGCGGGCGGAAATGTACGCCCAGATCCAGAAGATCTGCGTGGACGAGGTGGCGCAGGTCGCCCTCTATCACCCGACCTGGACCAGCGCGCGGGCCAAGGCGGTGACGGCGCTGACCTATGACCTCGGCTCGCAATATGCCACGATCGACGACACGGATCTGGTCGGCTGAACCATGGGCCGTTTTGCCTTCCTGCTGCGCCGCCCGTTCGAGCTGATCCCGGTCCTGTTCGGGATCAGCCTGATCACCTTCATCCTGTTGCAGCTGACCCCGGGCGATCCGGTGCGGCTGCTGCTGGGCCCCAAGGCCACCGATGCGGCGATTGCGCTGGTCCGGCAAAGATACGGCCTCGATCAGCCGGTGATCGTGCAGTATTTCTATTACATCAAGAACGTGCTGGGCGGCGACTTCGGGCAATCCATCAGCTTCCGCTCCGCCATCGGCCCGGTCCTGATCGCGCGGATCGGGCCGACGGTCTATATCCTGGTCTATGGGCTGGCGCTGTCGGTGCTGTTCACCCTGATCCTCGGCGTTCTGGCAGCGCGGAGCCGGGGCGGCTGGGTGGATCAGACGATCCGGGTGATCTGCGTGGTGGGGGTTGGCATCCCGTCCTACTTTGTCGGCCTGCTGCTGGTTCTGGCCTTTTCGCTCAGCTTCAAGATCTTCCCCGTCTCGGGCTATGCGGACAGTTTCCTTGCCAACCTCTACCATCTGTTCCTGCCGGCGCTGACCATCGGCATCTCGGTCACGCCGATCCTGACGCGGAACTTTCGCGCCACGCTGTTGCAGCAGATGAACGCCGGTTACGCGGTGGCGGCCCTGTCCAAGGGCGTGCCGGAACGGGCGGTGTTCTGGCGCCATGTCTTCTGGAACTCGCTGCTGCCGACGGTTAGCCTGTTTGGCGTCATGGCCTCTTTCCTGATCGGCGGCACGGTGGTGATCGAGAATGTGTTCAACATCCCGGGGCTTGGGCTTCTGCTGGTCCGCTCGGTCCTGAGCCGGGATTACCTTGTGGTGCAGGGGGTGACCCTCGTGATGGCCGCGGGGATCGTGATGTCCAATCTGCTGATCGACCTTCTGGTCGCGGCCCTCGACCCCAGGGTGAAGACATGAGAACCACCGCCCTCTGGCTGCGCGGCACGGCCCCAAGGTCGCTGCAGATCGGGTTGACCGTGACTCTGATCTGGGTGCTGGCCGCGGCCTTCGCCCCGCTGCTGACCCCTTTCGATCCGATCAAGATCGATGCCGTGAATGCCCTGCTGCCGCCGGGCGGCGCGCATCCTCTGGGCACCGACTCGGTCGGGCGCGATCTTCTGGCGCGCATCCTCTATGGCGCGCGGATGGACCTTCTGATGGCGGTGGCGGGGGTGGCGGGGCCCTTCGTGCTTGGCACGGCGATCGGCCTGCTGGCCGGTTATTCCGGCGGCTGGATCGACGCGGTGCTGATGCGGATTCTCGAGGTGACGATCTCTTTTCCCTATTTCGTCCTCGTCATCGCCATCGTCTCGATCATGGGGCCGGGGCTGAAAAGCTACATCGTCTCGCTGACGGTGGTGAACTGGGTGACCTATGCCCGGCTGGTGCGGGCCGAGACGCTGGTCCTGTCCCATGCCGATTTCATCCTGGCCGCCCGCGTGCTGCGCTTTGGCCGGTTGCGGATCATGCTGCGTCATATCCTGCCCAATGCCATCGTGCCTTCGGCGGTGTTCCTGATGACGGATGCGGTGCTGACCATCGTCCTGGGCTCCTCGCTGGGGTTCCTCGGCCTTGGGGTCCAGCCGCCGACGCCGGAATGGGGCGTGATGATCGCCGAGGGGCGGACCTATCTGGGCAGCGCCTGGTGGATTTCGCTCTGCCCGGGGATCGCACTCTGCTCGCTGGCCTTTGGCCTGTCTCTCGTGGCCGATGGCGTGGCCCAAGTCCTCGACCCGGAAAGCTGACATGCAAGACCTTGTTTCCGTTCTGAACCTGTCGGTCAGCTTTGACACGGCACAGGGGCCGGTGGATGCGGTCCGCGACGTGAGCTTTGCGATCCGCCGGGGCGAGGCCCTGGGCATCGTCGGCGAAAGCGGTTCGGGCAAGTCGGTGGTCTGCCGCGCGCTGTTGCAGCTTTTCGCGCCGAACGCCCGGGTGACCGGCGGCCAGATCCTGCATGAGGGCAAGGATGTGTTGCGGATGTCGCCCGCCGACCTCAACGCCTATCGGGGCGAGAAGGCGGCGATGATCTTCCAGAACCCGTCGACGCATCTCGACCCGATCATGCGGGTCGGCGATCAGGTGGCCGAGGGGCTGATGATCCACCGCAACCTCAACCGCGCCGAGGCTGCGGTGCAGGCGGTGCAGCTTCTGGACGACATGAAGATCCTGGAGCCGGCCCGCCGCGCCCGCGCCTATCCGCACGAGCTTTCGGGCGGCATGCGGCAGCGCGTGATGATCGCGGCCGCGCTCGCCTGCGGGCCGGGCCTTCTGATCGCGGATGAGCCGACGACCGCGCTGGACGTGACGGTGCAGGCGCAGATCCTCGGCCTGATCCAGACCATCCGCAAGGAGCGCGATCTGACGGTGGTTCTGGTCTCGCACGACCTTGGCGTCATCGGCGAGGTCTGCGACCGGATCATCGTGATGAAGGATGGCCAGATCGTCGAGACCGGCACCACGGCCGAGATCCTGACCGCCCCCAAGGCCGAATACACCCGCAACCTGATCCGCGCGCAGCCCTCGCTGCTGCCCGACCGGACCGAGCCTGCGTCGGAGGGGCCCGAGATCGTCTCGGTCCAAAACCTCTGCGTCCATTTCAGCGCGCCGCGCCCCCTGCGCGACATCCTCGGCCGCAAGCCCGGCCATGTGGTGCGCGCGGTGGAGGATGTCTCGCTGGCGGTGCGGCGGGGCGGCTCGCTTGGGGTGGTGGGGGAATCCGGCTCGGGTAAGAGCACGCTGGCGCGGGCGCTGGTGGGGCTGGTCAAGCCGACATCGGGCAGCTTGCAGATCGCGGGGATTGGCGGGCGCGATCGGGGCCGTGTGGTGCAGATGGCCTTTCAGGACCCCTACCTTGCGCTCAACCCCGCCTATACCATCGCGCAGACCCTGTCCGAGCCTTTCATCGCCCACAAGCTCTGCGCGCCTTCCGAGGTGCCCTCACGGCTGAAGGCGCTGATGCGGCAGGTCGAATTGCCCGAGGATCTTCTGCGCCGCACCTCGGGGCAATTGTCGGGCGGGCAAAGGCAGCGGGTGGGCATTGCCCGCGCGCTGGCCATGGCGCCGGATATCCTGATCGCCGATGAGGTGACCTCGGCCCTCGACGTCTCGATCCAGGCGCAGATCCTTGACCTTTTCAAGCGGCTGCAGCGCGACCTGGGCCTGACGCTGATCCTGATTTCGCACGACCTCGCCGTGGTGCGCTACCTGTGCGAGGACGTGGCCGTGATGCAGCACGGCAAGCTGATCGAATTCGGCCCCGCCACACAGGTCCTGCGCGAACCGCAAACCGCTTACACCCGGGCGCTGCTGAACGCGGTGCCCAAACTGATGCTTCCTGATTGAGGACTTCCTGCCATGACAAAACCGCGCGCCCGTGACCTGGGTCTGCCCTTTCCGGGCCAGACCGGGCCCTTCAACGCCATCACCGACGTGCCCGGCGTTCTGGTCGGCTTCACCACGCTGACCGATCCGGCGCAGAACATGCGCACCGGCGTCACGGCGATCCTGCCGCGGGCCGAGAGCGACACCCCGCGCCCGGTCTGGGCAGGGTTCCACACGCTCAACGGCAATGGCGAGATGACGGGCGTTCACTGGATCAACGATGCGGGCTATTTCGTCGGCCCGATCTGCATCACCAACACCCATGGCATCGGCGCCGCCCATACCGGGGCGACGGAATGGATGATCTCCACCTATGCCAAGCATTTCCGGGAGGAGCACGCCTGGGCCATGCCGGTGGTGGCAGAGACCTATGACGGCACGCTCAACGACATCAACGCCATGTTCATCAAGCCCGAACATGCGAAGGCGGCGCTGGATGCCGCGAAGTCCGGTCCGGTGGCGGAAGGCTCGACCGGGGGTGGCAATGGCATGATCTGCTATGACTTCAAGGGCGGCACCGGCACCGCCTCGCGCCAGGTTGTGGTGGGCGGGCAGACCTATACGCTGGGGGTTCTGGTCCAGGCCAACTACGGCTCGCGCCCCTGGTTCACCGTGCTGGGCGTGCCGGTCGGCCGCGAGATGGCCGAGGGCTGGCAGCGCAACAAGGAGACCGGCTCGATCATCGTGATCATCGCCACCGATGCGCCGCTGACCGATGCGATCCTGCGGCAGCTTGCCAAGCGCGCCTCGATCGGGATCGGGCGGTCGGGCACGCCGGGGGGCAACAATTCGGGCGATATCTTCCTCGCCTTCTCGGTCGCCGACGACATGCCGCACAGCCTGTTCGCCGGGCCGATGATCACGCGTCATTCTCTGAACTGGGAGGAGCTGGACCCCTTCTACGAGGCCGCCGTTCAGGCCGTCGATGAAAGCGTGATCAACGCCATCGTGGCGGGCGAGGATGCGCCAACCTTCAAGCCCGAGGGTTTCATCTGCCCCGCCATCGACACCGCCCGCCTGATGGAGGTCATGGCCGCCTATGGCCGGGGCGCCGTCCGCCCCGCGCTGGAGCCGGCAGAATGACAGGGCCGCGCGACAGCGAGCGCTTCCTCGTCACCGGCGTGCAGATGCCGGTGGCGCTGGCCGGCGGGAACATTCCGGCCATGACGGCCAAGGTCGCCGAGGTCATGGCGCTGTTTCCCGGCACCGACATGATCGTCTTTTCCGAACTGGCAATGCATGGCCCGCTGATCGCCAAAGCCTCCCCCGACCCCGAGCGCGACATCGCCACGTTCAGCGCCCTTGCGGCACAGCATCGGGTCTGGATCGTGCCGGGCTCCTTCTATGTCCGGCGCGCGGGGGCGGTCTATAACCATGCCGTGGTGATCGACCCCGCGGGGCGGATCGCCGGGCGCTATGACAAGCTTTATCCCTTCGCCCCTTTCGAGAACGGGGTCAGCAGCGGCTCTGGCCTTCTGAGCTTTGATGTGCCCGGGGTCGGCAGGTTCGGCCTGAGCATCTGCTACGACATCTGGTTTCCCGAGGTGATGCGCGCGCTGTCCAGCCAGGGGGTCGAGGTCTTGCTGCACCCGACGCTGACCGGCACCACCGACCGCGCCGCCGAGGGCGCCATCGCGCGGGCGACGGCGGCGATGTTCCAGTGCTATGTGGTCGATGTGAACGGGCTGGAGGGCGGCGGCATCGGCCGTTCGGTCGTCACCGAACCGAGCGGCCGGGCGGTGCATGAGGCCGGGCAGACGGCGGAGATCTTTCCGGTGATGCTGGATCTGGGCTTGGTGCGGCAGGCCCGGCGCGATGGCGCCAATGGGCTGGGCCAGGTCCTGAAATCCTGGCGCGACGGGCCCGCGCTCTTCGATGCCCCCGGCGATGCCCGCCGGTCTGACTATCTGGAAAGCCTCGGGCCTCTGGCACCTATGGCGCGGCGAAACCCCTAGGGGTTCGCTCGCACGCGCCATAGCACGCCGCCCCGGTGCGGAATGCTCAGAGGGCGATGGCCTTTCCGCCGGGATCGGCGGCATCGAAGAGGCTCGCCACCACCTCCGCCTCAGGCGCGATCTGCTTCAGGCCGCGCACAAGGTCCTGACCCGCCGCGATCAAGGCCGCCATCGGCATCGGTTCCAGCCGTTCCAGCACGAACCACATGTCTTGCGAGGCCTCGGTCAGTTGCGTCCGCGTGCCCTGCCGCCAGTTCCAGCGCCGGCAGGTGACGCCTTCGCTGTCGCGCCAGATCACCTCGCCCACCTCGGGGGTTTCGGTCTTGGGGGCGCCGTCGGCCATGGTCACGAAGGGCTCGTTTCCCGTGGCGCGGCAAAGGGTTGGCGCGCCGATATAGGTCCGGGCATCCTCGCCGCCCACCGGAATGGCAAAGCGCAGGCTGACCGCGTTGTAGACATCCACCACCGCATTGAGCGGGCGCATCTCGCCATCGCGCAAGGCCCTTTTGCGCAGCGCCTCGGCCGAGGGGAGGAAGCGGTTGGGCTTGGTGCCAAAGGCGCGGTAGGCCTCGCGCCAGGCCTCCAGATGCGCCTCGGCCCAGGCGGCATCCAGATGGGCGACCGCATCGGCGAGCATGGCGAGGCTCTCCGGCGTGCTGGGGCGGTTCGCCGCCCCGGTGATGACCAGGCTCAGCGCCGTGAAGTCGGGGCGGAGGCTGAAGATTTCAGGGGCGATGACGGGGGCAAGCAGCATGGCGGAACCAGGGTTCGGGATTTTGCCCTTGGTGACAGGAACGCGGACCCATGTCAATAAAGTGACCGTTTTGGCTGATTGACGGCAGTCACCTGTTTCAATATCTCATTTAAATGACCGCGCGTGACCGAGACAGTGATCTTCCCACCGAAGAGGCCGCCCTCGCGGCCCTTGTGGCGCTGCGGATCGGCGGCTTGCGCAAGGGGCTGGGCCTCAGTTTCGACGCCCTGGCGCAGCGGGCCGGGGTCAGCAAGGGCACGCTGGTGCAGATCGAACAGGGCGGGGCCAATCCGTCGATCTCCACCCTCTGCCGCCTCGCCGCCGCGCTGCAGGTCTCGGTGGCCGATCTGGTGGCCGCACCGCAAGGGCCGGCCGCACCCGTCACTGTGCTGCCCGCTTCCGCGGCGCGCCGGCTTTGGACCGGGCCACAGGGGGGCCATGCCGTGCTTCTGGCCGGGGTGCCGGGCCCCGACATGCTGGAGATCTGGGACTGGTGCCTGATGCCGTCCGAGCGCTTCGCGGCAGAGGTCCACGGCCCCGGCACGCGGGAGCTGTTGCACGTCACCCAAGGCACGCTGGGGCTGGAGGTCGACGGCACCACCCGCCTCGTCCCGGCGGGCGCCTCGGCCATCGCCCTGACCGACCGGCTGCATGCCTATGCCAATGCGGGCAGCACGCCCTGCCTCTTCACCATGACGGTGCACGAACCTGCTGCCGGCGGCTGAAAGCCGTCTCAATCCGCGCCCGCAAGGCGGCTGGATCAGCCCCCGCCCATCGCCAGCCGGAAGTCCTGCGGCCAGGGCCTCGGGCGCATGTCGGTCTTGTCGATGAAGACCAGGGTCAGCTTGGCGGCCAGCCGCGGGGCGCCGTCGCAGCTGGCGTTGATGACCAAGGCCACGCTGGACGTGCCAAGCCTTTCCACGGCAAGGCCAAAGGTCAGAACCTCGCCCAGCCGGGACGGGGCGCTGAAGTCGACCGACAGGGCAACGGCGGGAATGGCCACGTTCCGGGTCACATGGATTTCGGCGAAGGGTATCCCCACCACTGCCGCAAACCAGTCTTCGACGGTGGCGTTGATCATCTCGACATAGCGCGGGTAGAAGACGATCCCGGCGGGATCGCAGTGCTGAAAGCGGATCAGCTCGTCACGCTCGAACATGGCTCAGCCCGGGGCCTTGGCGGTGCTGCCGCGCAGGATCAGGCGGGTTTGCAGCTGCGTGACGACGCCGGAGGGGGTCTTGCCCTTGGCCTTGGCCTCGATCAGCACGGCAGCGGCAGCCTCGCCCATCGCCCGCGCCGGCACGTCGAGCGTGGTCAGTTCGGGCGAGACGAGCTGGGCGATCTCGAGGTTGTCAAAGCCGACGATCGACACCTCGTCGGGGATGCTGATTCCCTGACCCTGACAGTATTTCATCGCCCCGACGGCGAGAATGTCGCTGCCGCAGAAGACGGCCGTCGGGCGGGGATAGGTCTGCATCAGCGATTGCATCGCGGCACGGCCCATCTCGATCGCGTAAGGGGCCTCAAGCACGATGATGTCCTCGCGCCCGATCCCTTCCGCCACCAGCCCGTCGAGAAAGCCGTCGCGGCGCAGCGTGGCGCGGTCGTTGCCGCGGGTCACCCCGGCGATCATCGCGAACCGGCGATGGCCCAGCCCGTGCAGATAACGTGCGACCGACAGGCCGGAGGCATGGTTGTCCATGCCCACGGCGGCATCGCCCTGCCCAAGCCTGTTGGTATAGGTGAAGACCTGCGCAATCCCGGCGCGTTTCAGGTGTTCGTGCAGGTCGGGGTCATGTTCGGCCCCGACCAGAACCAGCGCCTCCACCCCGCGACCGACCAGAAGCCGCGCCTGCTGCCGCTCGCGTTCCAGATCATAGCCCGAAGTGTTGATGATCACCGAGGTTCCGGCCTGTGCCAGCCGGTCCTGCAGCCCGTCGACCATCTTGGCATAGATCGCATGGTCCAGCGTCGGGATGATGACGCCCACCAGCCGCGTGGTCTGGGCGCGCAGCGCACGGGCAGAGTTGTTGGGCACATAGCCAAGCTGCGCCGCAGCCGCGAGAACCCGCTCGCGTTCGGCCACGCCAACGGCGGTGTTGCCGTTCATCACCCGCGAGGCTGTCGCGACCGAACAGCCGGCCCGTGCCGCCACATCCTTCAGTTTGACGACACCAGAGCCTTCGGCGGGCGGTTTGATACTGTTCATCTCTTGGCTTCCTAACCGGGAACGCCATATTGGCTGCCACCATTTCCCTTGTAAGTGGCTGGTGAAAATGTTTCAAGACTTTTGAGAAAACGATTTCTGGAGATGAGCATGAAGCGCCCGGCCCTGGTTGTCCTCGACGTCGACGGAACCATCCTGACAAGGGATCACCGCGTGCTGCCAGAGGTGCGGGCGGCGATCCAGGGGGCGCGGCAGGACGGCATCACCGTGGCCTTGGCCACGGCGCGAAGTCTTGCGGCGATGACCCATGTGCTGGGCGATATCGGCGGCGTGGATGCGGCGATCTGCTTTGGCGGGGCCGTGATCCTGCACCCGATCGATGCGCCACCGCAGGCCACGGCCACATTGCGCGCCGATCAGAGCGCTCGCATCGTCGCGACGGCGCGCGACCTTGATGTCTCGCTGGCGCTCTACAGCCTGCACGAGGTCTTTGTCGACCAGCTTGACGCGCGGCTGCGGCACGAATTCGAGGTGACGGGCCTACGGGGCACGGAGGCGGATCTGGCGACCGTGGAATCCCCCATCATCAAGGCCTTGGCGATCAGCGACAGGTCCGATCCCTCGGGTCTGCAGGCGCTCAAGGACCGCTTCGGAGCGGAAATGAGCGTGGTTTTCAGCCATGTGAACTTTCTGGAGATCATGCATCCCGAGGTCTCGAAGGGCAGGGCGGTCGCGGCCCTGCGCGATGGGCTGGGCGTTGCCGGTGGCGATGTCGTGGCCATCGGGGATTCCGAAAACGATCTGTCGATGTTCGCCGTGGCCGGCACGGCCATCGCGATGGGCAATGCGTCCGCCGCCGTGCAGGCCGAAGCGGATTGGGTGACGGCAAGCTCCGAAGAGGCCGGCGTCGCCCGCGCCATCGCGCGCTGCCGCGCCGAACTGTGGCGGTGAGTCGGGCCTGCGGAAACCATTTCACCGGCGTATGGCGCAGCAAAGTTCTGAAAATTCAGAGATAAAGAAAATCGTTGACTTGATAAACCTCATGTGAGAAATCGTTTTCTCAAGAGGAGCGACCCAGGCGATGCCCGGGTCAGACGGCGGAGGGAAGGCTTGTGCTACTGAACGGCTTCAAGGTTGTCAGCTTTTGTCACTTTCTGCAGGGGCCCGCGGGCGCCCAATATCTGGCCGACATGGGCGCGGATGTGATCAAGGTGGAACCGGTCCTCGGCGCGCATGAGCGTCATTGGTCGGGGGCGGATGTCTTTGTCGAAGGCGTCAGCGGGTTCTACCTCTGTGCCAACCGCAACAAGCGCTCGATCGGGCTGGATCTGAAGTCCGAAGCCGGTCTGGCGGTGGCCAGGCGCCTGATCGCCGAGGCCGATGTGGTGATGGAAAACTTCCGTCCCGGCGTCTTTGAACGCCTCGGCTTTACGGGGGAAGAGCTTCAGCGGCTGAACCCCCGGCTGATCTTCGCCTCGGCTTCGGGCTATGGTGCCAGCGGGCCGATGGCGATGCGGCCGGGTCAGGATATCCTGATGCAGGCGGCCTCGGGCCTGATCAGTGTCACAGGCGCCCCCGCGCAAGGCGGAACGGCGGTCGGCGCCGCCATCGTGGACCAGCATGGCGGCGCGCTGCTGGCGATGGGCATCCTCGGGGCCTTGCTGCGGCGCGAGCGTGACGGCAAGGGCACCCGGGTCGAGGCCAGCCTGATCAACGCCGCCATCGATCTGCAGGGCGAGCCCTTGGTCAACTATTTCGCTGGCGGCATCACGCAAGACCGTCTGACCCGCGAACCGAACCTCGCCACCTGGTTTCATTCCGCGCCCTATGGCGTCTATCCGGCCAAGGACGGGGCGGTTGTGATTTCGCTGTGCAGCGACGCGGCGCTTGCGGCGGCGCTGGACAGTGCGGCGCTGCGCGACCTGATCGGCACCGACCGTTACAAGGAGCGTGACCTTTGGGCCGTCGCCGTGCGCAACGCCACCGCGCAATTCTCGGTGGCAGAGCTGACGACAAGGTTCGATGCGGCGGGGGTCTGGTTTTCTCCGGTGAATACCTATGACGACCTGCTCGACCACCCGCAGCTGCGCCATATGGAGGTGTTCCGCAAGATCACCCTGCGCGGGCGGACCGTGCATCTGGTCAACCATCCCAACCGCTATGACGGCCAGGTGCCGGAACTGCGCCTTCTGGCGCTGGAGATCGGCGAGCACAGCCGCGAGATCATGGCCGAACTGGGGTTCAGCCCCGAAGAGACCGAGGCGATGATCGCCGCCGGCGCGGTGGCGGCCTCGCGGGCGCTGAACGGGGAGGCTGCATGATGCCCGTCGCCCTCGTGACCGGAGGCCGCCGCGGGATCGGCCGCGCGATCTGCGCCAACCTCGCCGCGCATGGCTTTGACGTGGCGGTGATCGACCATGTGGAGGACGGCGCCGCAGAAACCCTGACGCTGATCCGCGATGCCGGCCGCCGTTCGCTGTTCCAGCGGCTGGACATCGCGCAAACCGCCCGACACGCCGCGATTCTCGATCATGTGGCCGAAGAGATGGGCCCGGTGTCCTGCCTTGTGAACAATGCCGGTGTCATGGTCTCGGTCCGGGGCGACCTGCTGGAGATCGACGAGGCGGAATTCGACCGGCTGGTCGGCATCAACCTGCGCGGCACCTTCTTTCTGACCCAGGCCGTCGCCCGGCGGATGCTGGACCAACCGGGCACGGATCGGTCGATCATCACCATCACCTCGGCCAATGCCCATCTCGTTTCGCCGGAAAAGGGGGCTTACTGCATCTCCAAGGCCGGACTTTCGATGGCCATGCAGACCTTTGCCCTGCGGCTGGCGGCCGAGGGGATCCGGGTGCACGAGATTCGCCCCGGCCTGATCACCACCGACATGACCGCCGAAGTGACGGCGCAATACTCGCCCGGCATCGAAAGCGGCGCCCTCTGCGCACTGCGCCGCTGGGGCGAGCCTTCCGACATCGCCCGGGCCATCGGCACACTGGCCACCGGCGGGATGCCTTACAGCACCGGCGATATCTACAACATCGGCGGTGGCATGCACATTCCGCGCCTTTGACCCTTTTTGTGCCGCGCCGAGAAAACGATTTCTCAGAAAGATCGCAAGATGAACCAACCCGCCCCGCCCTTCGAACCGCCATCTGGCGACGTCATCCTGGAGATGACGGCGATCGAGAAAAGCTTTCCCGGTGTGAAAGCCCTTCAAGGCGTGTCCTTTTCGGTCCGCAAGGGCGAGGTGCATGGCCTGGTCGGGGAAAATGGTGCGGGCAAGTCGACGCTGATGAAGATTCTCTCCGGGGCCTATCGCGCCAATGGGGGTCAGCTGAGGCTGGACGGCCGGATCGTCGAAGCGCCGACCCCGGCCCAGATGATCGAAAAGGGCGTGGCGGTGATCTATCAGGAGTTTGCCCAGGCGGCCCATCTGTCGGTGGCGGAAAACATCTTCATGAACCGGATGCCCCGCGGCGCGCTGGGACGGGTGGATTGGGCCGCGGCCCAGGCCCAGGCCCTTGCCGCGATGCGCAAACTGGGGTTCGAGATCGACCCCGCGGCCCTCGTCGGCACCCTGAGCGTGGCACAGCGCCAGATGATCGAGATTGCTCGCGCCATCTCTCGCAAGGCCCGGCTGATCGTGCTGGATGAGCCTTCCGCCGTTCTGGGCGATCAGGAGCTTGAGAAGCTGTTCCGCTCGATCCGGGCGCTGCAGGCCGAGGGCGTGGCCTTCATCTATATCTCGCACCGGCTGAAGGAGGTCTTCGCGCTCTGTCAGGCGGTGACGGTGCTGCGCGACGGCAGGCATGTGGCCACCCGGCCGATTGAAAGCTGGACGACGGACAGCCTGATCCAGTCGATGGTGGGGCGGCCGATGGCGGATTATTTCCCGCCGCGCCACGCCGATCCGGGCGAGGTGGTGCTGAAGGTCACGGATTTCACCCGGGGCAAAGCGCTGCGCGGGGTCAGCCTGTCCCTGCGCAAGGGCGAGATCCTTGGCGTTTGCGGGTTGGCCGGGGCCGGCCGGTCAGAGCTTTTGCGCGCCATCGTCGGCGCGGACCCGATCGACTCCGGCACGCTCGAGGTGCATGGCCGGGCGGAAACCGTGGCCTCTCCACGCCAGGCCATCGCCCTGCGGATGGGCTTTGCGCCCGAGGACCGCAAGACCGACGGGCTGTTCCTCGGCCAATCGGTCAGGTTCAACGTCACCATCGCGCGCCTGTCGAACTTCATCACCGGCGGCAAGATCGACCTGAAGGCAGAGGCCCGCGCGGTACAGGGCCTGACCCGGCAATTGCGGGTCAAGACCCCGGGGATCGAAACCGCCATCGGCACCCTGTCAGGCGGCAACCAGCAGAAATGCGTGATCGCCAAGCAGCTGAATGCGGCCTGCGATGTGCTTTTGATCGACGAGCCGACCCGCGGCGTCGATGTCGGCGCAAGGCGCGAGATTTACGAGCTGATCGTCCACCTGGTCGAGACCCGCGGCCTTGCCGTCCTGATGGTCTCCTCGGAACTGCCAGAGGTCATCGGCATGTGCGACCGCATCCTGGTGATGCGCGAGGGCGCGATTTCGGCCGAGTTGCCGCGCGGTGCGTCCGAAGAAGACATCATGAAACACGCGACGTTTCACTGAAACGCGGCGGCCTCGACCGGGGCCGGGGGAGGGAGATATGACGATGCAAGACAAGATGACCAGGGGCGCGGGCCTGCGGATGGCCCTGCCCAGGGGGGCCGGGCTGATCTGGGTGCTGGTGGCGCTGTGCGTCGTGGCCACGCTGCTGTCGGACGCTTTCCTCAACCCGGCCAATGTGATGAATGTCCTGCGGCAGGTGGCGCTTTACGGCATCGTCAGCGTCGGCATGACCTTTGTCATCCTCACCAGGGGGATCGACCTTTCGGTGGGCTCGATCCTCGGGGTGTCGGCCGTGACGGCGGCCCTGATGCTGGTGAGCGGCAGTTCCGTCGCGCTGGTGGTGCCGGTCGTGCTTCTGGTTGGCCTTGCCATGGGGGCGATCAACGGGCTGGGGATCACCCTGGGCGGCATCCCGCCCTTCATCATGACGCTGGGCATGATGGTGATGGGGCGCGGCCTTGCCCTGACGCTGGCCAATGGCCAACCCATCGGCCTTGGGGCGCGTGCGGCCGAGTTCTCCTGGCTGGGGCGCGGGGCCGTGATGGGCGTGCCGGTGCCCGTGGTATTCTTCGCTCTCGTCGCTGCCATCGCGATCTATGTCCTGCGCTACACCAGCTTTGGCCGGCAGATCCATGCCGTGGGGTCCAATACCGAGGCCGCCCGCCTGTCGGGCATCAACGTCGGCGTCGTGACCTTCAGCGTCTATGTGATCAGCGGCCTGATGGCGGCGTTGACCGCGCTGATCTTCGTCTCCCGTCTGACCGTGGGCGAGCCGACGGCCGGCACCGGGATCGAGCTCGAGGCCATCGCCATCACGGTGATCGGCGGCACCAGCCTCTTTGGCGGCGAAGGCGGGATCCTTGGCACGATCATCGGGGCCGCCATCCTGGCCGTTCTGGCCAACATCATGAATTTGGTGGGGATTTCCCCCTTCACCCAACAGATCGTCAAGGGCGCCATCATCATCGGGGCGGTGCTTTACGCGACGCTGCGCAAGCGGCAGGGCCGGTTCTGAACCCCGGTCGACAGAAACCCAAGCGATGAAGCCAAATCCAGTGGAGGAAACTGCAATGAACAAGAGAACATTCCTGAAAGCCTCGCTCTTCACCACGACGGCGCTGCTGATCGGCGTGCCGGCCCTGGCCGAGGACAAGATCAAGATCGGCCTGAGCCAGGGCACGATGAACCATCCGTGGCGGGTGGCGATGGTCGAGGGCAACAAGGCCTATGCCGCCGCCAACTATCCCGATGTCGAGCTGATCGTGACCGATGGCCAGAACGACAGCGCAAAGCAGGTGACCGACGTGGAAAGCCTGATCGCGCAGGGCATCAAGGTCCTGATGATCAGCCCGCTGACCGCCGATGCGCTGACGCCGGTGGTCCAGGATGCGATGGATGCCGGGATCAAGGTCGTGACGATGGACCGCAAGGTCAACACCGAAGTCACCGTGCATGTCGGCGCGCTCAACAAGCCGATCGGCGTGCAGGCCGGCAAGTTCCTCGTCGAAAAGCTCGGCAGCAAGGGCAAGGTCATCGAACTGCAGGGCACGGGCGGCGCCTCGGCCACGGTGGACCGGCATGACGGTTTTGCCGAAGGCATCGCGGGGTCCGGGCTGGAGGTCGTCGCCTCGCAGAACTGCGATTACCTGCGGGAGAATGCGCTGAAATTCATGGAAGACCAGCTGCAACGCTTCGGACCGGGCGAGATCCAGGCCGTCTATGCCCATAATGACGAGATGGCCCTCGGCGCCGTTCAGGCGCTGGAAGCGGCGGGTCGCCTGAAAGAGGTGACGGTGATCGGCATCGACGGCCAGAACACCGCTTACGAGGCGATCAAGGCGGGCAAGATGGCCGCGACCTTCACCTATCCCTATGTCGCCCCCGAAGGCATCGAGATCGCCTACAAGCTCGCCAAGGGCGAGGCCGTGGACAAGGAGATCATCCTGCCGGGCAAGCAGGTCGATGCCTCCAACATCGACGACATGCTGGGCAAGGGCTTCTGAGCCCGGCAGCCGAAGGGGCCGCCCCTGTTGGGCCGGGCGGCCCCTTCACCCCTCTGAAACGCAAGAAAGAAGGAGGTCCGCCGTGACCTATGTTCCGAAAGGGGTTATCCCCGCCTGCCTGATGCCGTTCAACGCCGACATGTCGATCAACGAGGCGTCCTACCGCGCGCATCTGCAGGATATCGCCTCGGTCGCGGGCATCACCGGCATCACGATCAACGGCCATGCCGCCGAAGTGCACGCCCTGACGCTGGAGGAGCAGAAGAAGGCCGTGATCTGGACCAAAGAGGTGCTGGGCCACCGCATCGCCACCGTCGTCGGCATCTGCACGGAATCGAGCCTTGAGGCGGGCCGTCTTGCAGCCCATGCGCAGAAGGAAGGCGCCGAGGCGCTTCTGGTCTTTCCGCCCGCCTTCATGACTTTGGGCGGCCATCTGCGGCCCGAGATGATCACCGAACACCTGCGCCATATCACCGGGGCCTCGGACCTGCCGATCATCCTGTTCCAGTTTCCGCTGGCCTCGAACCTGTCCTATCCGCTGTCGACCCTGCTGGACCTCTGCCAGCGCTTCCCGACGATCCGCGCCATCAAGGACCAGATCGGCGACGGCAACCAGCACGAGCGTCAGATCCGCGAGCTTCACGCCCTCGACGCGCCGGTGGCCGTGCTGACCACGCACAGCGCCTGGCTTCTGGGCTCGCTGGCGCTCGGGTGCGACGGGCTTTTGTCGGGCGCGGGCTCGGTCATCGCCGATCTGCAGGTGGCGCTGTTTCGTGCCGTGCAGGCGGGGGATCTGAAGGCCGCGCAGGCGGTCAATGACCGGATCTATCCCACCGTCCGCGCCTTTTACGATGCGCCGCTTCTGGACATGCACAACCGGATGAAAGAGGCGCTGGTCCTCCTCGGCAGGATGCGGGAAGCCCATGTCCGCCCGCCGCTGATGAAGCCGCGTCCGGAGGAAATTGCCAAGATCGGGCGGATGCTTGAACTGGCCGGGCTGACGCCTGACACTGTGTACCGGAACGCGGCCTGAAGAGGCCCGCGGTGCAGGAGAATCCCATGAGCGCAGATCATGCGAACCAAGAGCAAGCTCCCGAGGACCTGGTTCGGGCCAAGGTGATGGCGCCGGGGGTTCTCCTGCTGACCCTGAACCGGCCGGAGAAGCTCAACGCCCTGTCCAAGCAGCTTCTGGCGCAGCTGCGGGCGCATCTCGCCCGGGCCGAGGCTGACCCCGCAACCGCCTGCGTCATCCTGACCGGCGCGGGGCGGGCCTTTGCCGCCGGGGCTGATATATCCGACATGCTGGAACGCGGTGTGGCCTCTTATGCCGATCCGGAGCGTCTGGCCACCTGGGAGGCGATCGCCGCCTTCCCCAAGCCGATGATTGCGGCGGTGAACGGCTATGCACTGGGCGGCGGGCTGGAACTGGCGCTTTTGGCCGACATCATCCTGGCCGCCCGCGGCGCGCGTTTTGCCACGCCGGAAATCAGGATCGGCTCCTTTCCCGGCGATGGCGGCACCCAGCGTCTGCCACGGGCCGTGGGCAAGTCCTTTGCCATGCAGATGGTGCTGACCGGCATGATGGTCGATGCCGATCTGGCCGAACGCAAGGGTCTGGTCAGCGAAGTGACCGAGGCGGCGGCCCTGATCCCCCGCGCGGTCGAGATCGGGTCCGAGATCGCGTCCATGTCGGTGGCCATCACGCCCTATGCCAAACGCGCGGTGAACCTCGCCTTTGACCTGCCGCTTGACGCAGGGCTGCGCGCCGAACGCGCCCTGACCATCGAAGCCTTCGCCACCGAAGACCGCGTCGAGGGGCTGCGGGCCTTTGCCGAGAAGCGCCCCCCTGTCTTCAAGGGAAGATGACGGACATGCCAACAGCTTACGACTACATCATCATCGGGGCGGGTTCCGCCGGATGCGTTCTGGCCAACCGCCTGTCCGCCGATGGCACGGCGCGGGTGCTGCTTCTGGAAGCGGGCAGTCGCGACTGGAACCCTTTCATCCACATGCCGGGCGGCCTTGGCCGGCTCTTCGGTCCGGGGGTGAACTGGCGCTTTCACACCGCCCCGCAGAAACACCTCGACAACCGCGCCGTCTGGTATCCGCAGGGCAAGACCCTGGGCGGGTCCTCGTCGATCAACGCGATGATCTACATCCGCTGCCAGAAAGAGGATTACGACGGCTGGGCCGCGCTGGGGAATGAAGGCTGGAGCTATGAGGAGATCCTGCCCTATTTCCGCCGGGCCGAGGACAACAACCGTCTGGCCGACCGCTACCACGGCGATGGCGGGCCGCTCTGGGTGTCCGATCAGGTCGGACCGCATGCCCTGTCGCGCGCCTTCGTCAAGGCGGCGCAGCAATATGGCCTGCCGCCCAATGCCGATTTCAACGGCGAGACGATGTATGGCGCGGGGCTGTATCAGGTGACCTGCCGTGACGGCCGCCGCCGATCCTCGGCTGTCTCATACCTGCACCCGATCCGCAGCCGGCCGAACCTGACCGTGCAGACCGGGGCCCGCGTCACCCGTATCGTGGTGGCGGAAGGGCGCGCCACCGGGGTCGAAGTGAACGGAAGCGTGGTCTCGGCGGCGAAAGAAGTGATCCTGTCTGCGGGGGCGATCAATTCGCCGCGCCTGTTGATGCTGTCGGGCATCGGCGCCGCGGATGAGCTTTCGGCCCTCGGCATTGCCCCGGTGCATGACCTGCCCGGCGTGGGCAAGAACCTGCAGGATCACATCTGCACCAATGTCCATGTGCAGACCAGGGATCGTATCACCTATGACGGGCAGGACAGGTTCCCGAAATCGGTCCTGCACGGGCTGCAATGGCTGCTTTACCGGACGGGCCCGGTCGCCTCGGTCATCGTCGAGGGCGGTGGCTTCTTTCAGACCGAGGGCGAGACGCGGCCCAACCTGCAGATCCATATCGCCCCGGCGACCGTGGTGCGCGGCGGTCAGACGACGATCCCGGGCCATGGCTTCACCGTCAACTCCACCTTCCTGCGCCCGAGGAGCCGGGGGCAGGTGACGCTCGCCTCCGCCGATCCTGCCGCGGAACCGGTGATCGACCCCAATTACATGGCCGATCCTTACGACCGCCAGATGGCCATCGAATCCGTCCGCACCATCCGCAAGGTGCTGGCGCAGCCTGCCATCGCCGACCTGATCGCGCATGAACGCCTGCCCGGGGTTCAGGCCCAGACCGATGACGAGATCATGGCCTATGTCCGGCAATACGGCTGCTGCGATTATCACCCGGTGGGCACCTGCAAGATGGGGCGCGATGCGATGTCGGTCGTCGGGCCGGACCTGAAGGTCCACGGCCTGAGCGGGCTGCGCGTGATCGACAGTTCCATCATGCCGGTGCTGACCAGCGGCAACACCAATGCGCCCACCATCATGATCGGGGAAAAGGGGGCGGACATGATCCTCGGCCGCCCGCCGCTTTCCCAACTCTGACCTGAAAGGAAACATCATGACGAACCTCAGCCGTCGGGCCCTGCCCGAGGCGCCGAAGACCTTTGGCCTGTTCATTGACGGGCTGTGGGAGTCAGCGGGCGACCGCGCCCTTTCAACCCGCATCGCACCCGGTTATGGCCTGCCCGTCACCCGCATCCCGCTGTGCAGCGTCGAGGATGTGAACCGCGCCGTCGCTGCGGCGCGCCGCGTCTTTCGCGCCGGCCTCTGGTCGCGCTGCGATGGCGCCAGCCGTGCCGCCGTGCTGCGCCGGATGGCCGAGGGCATCCGGTCGGCGGCGGCGGAGCTGGCCTATTGGGAGACGCTCGAATCCGGCAAGCCGATCTCGCAATCTCTGGGCGAGATGGAGGGGGCGGCGCAGAACTTCGACCTGGCCGCTGGCCTGGCCCTGACCCTGCACGGCGAAAGCGCGAACCATCTGGGCGAGGCGATGCTGGGCCTTGTCACCCGCCAGCCGGTGGGCGTCGTGGGCCTGATCACGCCCTGGAACTTTCCGATGATCGTCCTGGCCGAACGGCTGCCCTATATCCTCGCCTCGGGCAATTCGGTGGTGGTCAAACCGGCCGAGATCACCTCGGCCACGACCCTGATGCTGGCCGATATCGCGCAAGCGGCGGGCCTGCCGGCGGGCGTCTACAATGTGGTGCCCGGCACGGGCCGCGAGGTGGGGCAGGCGATCAGCGCACATAGGGATATCGACATGGTGTCCTTCACCGGCTCGACCGCGACGGGGGCGCTGGTGCTGCAGGCCTCGACCTCGAACTTCAAGAAGGTCGGGCTGGAGCTGGGCGGCAAGAACCCGCAGATCGTCTTTGCCGATGCCGATCTTGAGGACGCGGCCGATGGCGTCGCCTTCGCGATGTGTTTCAACGCCGGGCAATGCTGTGTCTCGGGCAGCCGCCTGATCGTGGAGGCTTCCGTGGCGGACCAATTCCTCGACCTTTTGCAGGACCGGCTTGCCCGGGTGCGGATCGGCGATTGTCTGGACCCCGAAAGCCAGATGGGCGCGATTGCGACACCGGAACATTGCACCAAGATCCTCGACTACATCGCGCTGGGCGAGGCCGAGGGGGCAACATTGGCCTTTGGTGGGCAAAGGCGCGACGCGCCGGGCTGGTTCATCGAACCGACCATCCTGACCGGCACCCTTAACGGGATGCGCGTCGCCTCCGAGGAAATCTTCGGCCCGGTGCTTTGCGTGATGACCTTCCGGACGCCGAAGGAGGCGCTGCAGATGGCCAACGACTCGATCTATGGCCTTGCCGCCTCGATCTGGACCAAGGACATCGACAAGGCCCTGACCCTGATGCGCGGGGTCGAGGCCGGGCGGACCTGGGTCAACACCACGATTGCCGGCGGGCCGGGCCAGCCGATGGGCGGCTTCAAGCAATCGGGCATCGGGCGCGAGGCGGGGATGCTGGGGGTCGAGGAATATACCGAGGTCAAGTCCGTCCATATCGCCATCGGCAAGCGCAGCCCCTGGGTGAGGTGAGGGATGCAGGACCCGCTCGCCTTTCTGCGCCGCCTCTTTGATCGCGCGGTCGAGGTTGCCGATCCGATGCGCGCGCTGTCAGCACATCTGCCGCCCCGCCCCAGGGGCCGCGTGGTCGTCGTCGGTGCCGGCAAGGCCAGCGCCCGCATGGCCGAGGCGGTGGAGGCCGCCTGGGGCCCCTGCGAGGGGCTGGTGATCACCCGGTACGGCTATGCCAGGCCCTGCCGCGGCATCGAGATTGTCGAGGCCGCCCATCCTGTGCCGGATCAGGCCGGCCTTGTGGCCACGGCGCGGATGCTCGACCTTCTGGGCGGGCTGGGGCGCGAGGATTTCGTTCTGGCGCTGATCTCCGGCGGGGCCTCCTCGCTTCTGGTGGCCCCGGTCGCGGGGGTGAGCCTGGCCGAGAAAGCCGCCTTCAACGCCGCCCTTCTGGCCAGCGGCGCGCCGATTTCCCTGATGAACGCCCTGCGCAAGCGTCTGAGTCGGGTCAAGGGCGGGCAATTGGCCGTGGCAGGACCGGCGCGGATGCTGGCCCTGATGATCTCGGATGTGCCGGGCGATGACCCCTCGCTGATCGGGTCGGGTCCGACCTTGGGCGAAGCCCCCGCCGCCGTCGACGTTGCCGAAGCCCTGGAAAGGTGGAACCTGAACCCGCCCGAGGCCATCCGCAGGGCGCTTCTGGCTCCGTCCCGCTGCGTGCCGGAGGGTGACCCGAGGCTGAGCCGCGTGCGCAACCGCATCATTGCCGCCCCGGCGCAGTCGCTTTCCGCCGCCGCCGATCTGGCCTGCGCCTCGGGTTGCCGGGTCGAGGTGCTGGGGTGCGATCTGGAAGGCGAGGCGCGCAGCGTGGCTGCCCGGCACGCGGCGCTTGCCCTCAAGCTCCGGCAAGACTGGCACCCGGGCGACCCGCCGTTTCTGCTGCTTTCGGGCGGCGAGTTGACCGTCACCCGCAAGGGCCGTGGCATCGGCGGCCCCAATGCCGAATATGCCCTCGCCCTTGGCCTGGCGCTGAACGGGGCGGAAGGCGTCCATGCCATCGCCTGTGACACCGATGGCGTGGATGGTGGCGCCGAGGTGGCGGGCGCGGTCCTTGGCCCCGACATGCTTTCGCGGGCCCGCGCCAGAGGCATCGACCCGCAGGCGGCACTAGAGGGCAACGACGCCCACAGCTTCTTCGCCGCAATCGGCGGGCAGGTGATCACCGGACCCACCCTGACAAATGTGAACGATTTCCGCGCGATCCTGATCTCTGGCCCGGCCTGATCCCTGTCTAGCAGGCGGGCAGGATGGCAAGACCAACGGGCAGGCGGATCTGCGCGATGCCCGCAGGCGCCTCAAGAACCGCGCGGGCCGGGGTTCTGTCGGCCTGCGGCAGGGCGATGCGTGCGGCAAGCGGGTTGGCGCGCTGTTCCCGCCGCCATTTGCCGGGAGAGCAGCCCATCTCGCGCTGGAACACCCGCGAGAAATGCGCCTGATCGGCGAAGCCGCAGGCCAGGGCTATGGCGCAGAGCTGCTCCTCGCTGCCCATCAGCAGGCTGCGGGCAAGGGTCAGTCTGGCGGCCACGACATAGGCATGCGGCGCCATGCCGAAGCTGCGCTTGAAGGCGCGAAAGAAGTAGCTGGTGCTGAGCCGGGTGATGCCGGCCAGATCCTCGACCGCGATCTGGCTTTCAAGATGCGCCGCGATATGGTCGGTCACGCAGCGCATCTGCCAGGGCGCCAGCGCACCGGATTGCCGCGCCGCCCGCGGAGCCGGGCGGGGTTTCGGCGCCGGCCTTCTGTCCGCCAGCAGGTCCACCGCCGTCTGGATCTCGGACCGGGCCACGGCAATGTCGCGGTAGAGCGATTGCGAGGCGCGGTGCAGGAGGCGGGCCACGAGTGCCACCACCTCCTCGGGGTCTGACGGCTCTTGCGGAGCCCTGAAATCTGCCAGCAATCGTCCCATGTGTCCGGGCCCTCCTGATGGGAAAGGATCACATCGGGGGTCCTCCGCGGTCAATTGATCGCCGGACGGGGGCTTTTGCACCGCGAAGGGACGGGGAAAGTCTCCTCCTTTCGAAGGAGGGGCGGCTAAAGGTGAACCAGGCCGCGGCGGTTGGCGACGGTGATGGCCTCGGTCCGGCTCAGCACCCGCAGCTTGCTGAAAATGCTGCGCAAATGTGATTTCACCGTGGTTTCGCCGATGTTCAGCTGGACGCTCATGTCCTTGTTGCTGAGCCCGCGGGCCAGAAGCGTCAGCACCTCCAGCTCGCGGCTGGTGAGGGATTCGTCGCTGACCCCGGCGGCGAATTTCGCCACCAGCGAGGCCGGAATCCGGGTTTCGCCGGCGTGGACGGCGCGGATGCAGTCGAGGAGCTCCTCGCGCAGCGCGTCCTTGAGGATGTAGCCCTTGGCCCCGGCCATGATCGCCCTTGTGATGTCATAGTCGGTGTCGAAGGTGGTCAGCACGATCAGCCGCGCCGTTCCGTCTTCGCGGCGGATCGCCTCGATGGCGCCGACACCGTCCAGCACCGGCATCCGTAGGTCGACCAGCACCACATCGGGGTGGAACTGCCGCCAGAGCTCGTGGCATTCGCGGCCATTGGCGGCTTCGGCCACCACGACCATGTCAGGCTGGCGCCCGATGATCGCGGCAAGGCCCTCGCGCACGGTGACATGGTCATCGGTGATCAGCACGCGGATCGGCTTGCCGGGACGGGACTGTGCGGTCATGCCCTTGGCCCCGGCGCATCGCGAGAAGTGGGCGGCAGGCGGATCGACATGGTCGTGCCGCGGCCCCGGGCGCTGCGGATGTGCATCTGCCCGCCCATCGCATCGACCCTTTCGCGCATGCCCAGCAGGCCGAAGCCCTCGCTGACCGCGGCGGGATCGAAGCCCTGGCCGTCATCGACGAATTCGACCAGCACAGCATCGGTGTTGAAGGTGATCGACACCGCCAGCCGCGTGGCGCGGGCGTGGCGCAGGACATTGGTCAGGACCTCCTGCGTGATGCGGAACAGGTTCTCCTCCCATTCGGGCGGCAGGGGCCAGGTCGGGCCGATCACTTTGAAGTCGGCGCGCAGGGCCGCGCCTTCCGGCAGACGCGCGAAGAGGGCGCGGACGGCGGTCGTCAGCTCGCATTCCTCGAGCGGCTGCGGCCGCAGCGCCTGAACCGAGCGGCGGGCCTCGCGCAGGCTGTCGCGGGCGAGGTTGCGGGCGGTGACCACATGCTGTTCGGCCTCATGGCCGAGGTTGCGGCGGCTGGCGTCCTCGGCGGCCTCCAGCTGGACGATGATGCCGGTGAACCCCTGCGCCAGCGTGTCGTGGATGTCGCGCGCGATGCGGTTGCGTTCGCCCACGACGGCGGCTTCGCGGCCCTGCGCGGACAATTCGGCGAGCTTGATCATCAGCATGGCCTGATTGGCAAGGGCCTGGGCCAGCCCGAGGCTTTCGGTCTCGAAATCGCGCCGGGCGCGGAAGCGCAGACCGATCACCCCCTCCAGCCGCCCGGCCACCGTCATCGGGACCAGCAGCACCGTCACGATGCCCAGCGGCAGCAGCCTGTCGCGCAGGGGGAAGGGGCGCACGGCGCGGATATCGGCAATGACGCTGGGCTTTCCCAGCCGGAAGACCTCCGCCCAGGGCCAGACATCCTCCATCGGCAGGGCAAGGTCCATGCCGGCAAATCGGATGTCGGAAGAGGGCACGACCCGCCCGCCCTCGAAGACGAAATCGAGCGTCATGGTCTCGTCCGTCGTGCCGTGGCGCCAGGGGCTCGGGCGCCAGACGCTGGCGCTTTCGGCGCCGAACTGTTCGATCATCGTCCGCATCAGATGCGCGACCAACTGGCCGGGATCGGTTTCCATCGCCAGCGTGTCGAGCGTGCTCTTGAGCGCGTTGACCTGGCCGCGCGCCACCTGTTCAGAGGCGCGCAGCGCCCTTTCGGCCAGCTTGCGGTCCTCGATGTCGATGTTGCAGCCGTACCATTTCACCACCCGGCCCAGATCATCCAGCAGGGGGGCATAGCGGAAGAGGAACCAGCGATAGGTCCCGTCAAAGCGGCGGACGCGGGCCTCGGTCTCGCCCGGCACGCCGCGGGTGAGGGCGACGCGCCAATGCGCCTCCAGTCCCGGCTGATCCTCGGGGTGGATCGTGCTGGCCCAGCCCCAGCCCAAGGCATCCTCCATCGCGATCCCGGTGAAGTCGCACCACTGACGGTTCAGAAATTCGACCGGGCCTTCGGCGCTGCCGAACCAGGCAAGGCCGGGGATGGTGTCGATCGCGATGCGAAAGCTGTTCTCCCAGGACTGAAGGTCGCCGGACAGCTTGGCGGGCAAAGGCTCCAGACGTTGCAGATCGCCGTCTTCATTCACCGCGCCAATCCTTCCTGAAGCGCAGCCGCACCCGCCGGGCCGGGGGTGTCGCGGCCTGATCCCGCGGGGCTGCCGTACATGCATCGCCGTTCGTTAACTTGCCGCTTTCGCGGGCCGGAGGCAACTGGTTTGACCCATCCGCCGCGCCGCCGATGCGACAGCAGTGTTCGACAAGACCAGCAGCCCTGATCAAGCCTGAGGTCGGCGGGAAAGCTATCCTGATCCCGACAGAAGGTAGAGGAAAAGCCATGAAACACCTGTTCAAACTCTTGATCGCAAGCGGATTTGTCCTTGCTGCCCTCCCGGGCTTCGCAGAGGTCAAACCCTTCCCCTCTGACTTCAAGACCGAGAAGATCGCCACCAATGGCACCAGCCTTTTCGTCCGCGTCGGCGGCGAGGGGCCGGCGGTTGTCCTGCTGCACGGCTATGGCGAATCCGGCGACATGTGGGAGCCTCTGGCCGTTGCCCTGGCCAAGACCCACAAGGTGATCGTGCCCGATCTGCGCGGCATGGGCCTGTCGGATCACCCCGACAGCGGCTATGACAAGATGAACCAGGGCCGCGACATCGCCAGCGTGCTGGACGCGCTGAAGGTCGACAAGGTCGATGTCGTGGCGCATGACATCGGCAACATGGTGGCCTTCGCCTTCGTGGTGGAAGATCCCCAGCGCACCACGAAACTGGTGCTGATGGATGCCCCGGTGCCCGGCGTCGGCCCTTGGGAAGAGATCCTGAAGAACCCGCTCCTCTGGCACTTCCGCTTTGGCGGGCCGGATATGGAACGTCTGGTGGCGGGGCGCGAGCGGATCTACCTCGACCGGTTCTGGAACGATTTCTCCGCCGATCCGAAGAATTTCGACGAGGCGAGCCGCGAGCATTACGCCAAGCTCTACGCCCTGCCGCATGCGATGCATGACGGGTTCGAGCAGTTCCATGCCTTCGATCAGGATGCCATCGACAACCGCAAGGCGCTTGAGGCCGGGATGCTGGCGACCCCGGTCCTGGCCATCGGGGGCGAAGCCTCCTTCGGCAGCGGGATGGCCGAGGTGACCAAGGCGGCCTTCACCAACGTGCAGGGGGCGGTGATCCCGAAGGCCGGCCACTGGCTGATGGAGGAAAACCCCGAAGACACCGTCCGCGTCATCCAGGCCTTCATCCAATGAGCGCGCGGGGCAGGATCGGCGCGGGCCTTGTCGTCCTGACCTGCGCAGCGGCCTTTGCCGCAACCGCCGCGCCCCTCGGTCAGCTGCGCCTCGACCCGGCGGAGATTGCGGGCCTTGCCGCGCAGGGGGCAGGGGCCGGAACCTCCGGCGTGGCCGGGATCAGGACCACGATCCTGATGGGGGACCCCAAGCTTGCCGGGCCCTACACGATCGCGCTTCGCGTGCCGCCCGAGACGGTCATCGCAGCCCATACCCACCGCGACGACCGGACCGCGGTCGTCATCTCGGGCACCTGGTGGTTCGGCTTTGGCCCGACCAACACCGAGGCCAGCCTAAAGCCCCTGCCGCCCGGCAGCTTTTACACCGAGCCGGGCGGGCAGGCCCATTTCGCCCGGACCGGCAAGGAGCCGGTCGTCCTTTACATCTCGGGCAACGGGCCCACCGATACGGTCTATGTCGAGGCCAAGGACGCACCGCAGCCTTAGCCGGGCTGGGGACGCAAGCGCTTGCCTGGCGGGGAAGGGGGCGGCCGCGCGTCGATCAAGGGTCTGTATCGGAACGATAAATCCTGAAACGTGAAATGTAGCGCCGCGCCATGTCGCGATGGACCCGTGGCGGGCCATGCCCTACTATTCGCCCGGGGCGCAAGAACAGGGGGCCGGGCGGGATGCAAAGCGATGTCGACAGGACCGCGCCATGTCGCTTTGTCTTCGGCCCTTTCGAACTGACCCCGGAACGCCAATCCCTCCTGTGCGATGGAAACCCGGTGCGGCTGGGCGGGCGGGCGCTGGACATCCTGACCCTCCTGGTCGAGCGGCCGGGCGAGATCGTCAGCAAGGGCGATCTGATGGCGCGGGTCTGGCCCAGCACCCTGGTCGAGGAAAGCAACCTCAAGGTCAACATGTCGGCCCTGCGCCGCACCCTGGCCCTGCGGCCCGAGGCCGGACCCTATATCGCCACGGTCGCGGGCCGGGGCTATCGGTTCGTGGCCCCCGTCCACCATCATCCGGGCGCAGCCCCGCCCCGCCCTGCGCCACAAACCCGGCGCGACAACCTGCCCAGCCTCACCACGCGCATCTTCGGGCGCGAGGCCGAGATCGCGGCGATCCGCGCCGATCTGCGCGCCACCCGGATCGAGACCATCGTCGGCCCCGGCGGGGTCGGCAAGACCACGCTGGCCACGGCGGTGGCAGAGGCGGCGCTGGGCGATTTCCGCGACGGGATCTGGCTGGTCGATCTTGCGGCGCTGACCGACCCTTTGATGCTGCCCCTTGCCGTGGCCTCGGCCGTAGGCTTTCGGACCAGCGCGGCCGACCCGCTCGCCGCACTCTGCCTTCATCTGCGCGACCGGGAGATGCTTCTCATCCTCGACAATTGCGAACATCTCATCGATGCGGCGGCGGATTGTGCCGAACGGATCGCCGCCCGGACCCGCGGCGTGGTCCTGCTTGCCACCAGCCGCGAGCCGCTGGGCGTGAACGGCGAGCGGGTGCGCCGGCTGGAAGGGCTGGAGGTGCCGCCCCTTGCGGCAGATCTGACGGCGGCGCAGGCCCTCACCTTCCCGGCGGTGCAGCTTTTCGCCGACCGCGCCACGGCGCGCCTGCAATCTTTCCGCTTGAACGATGCCGAGGCGCCCTTCGTCGCACGGATCTGCCAGCGTCTCGATGGTCTGGCGCTTGCCATCGAACTTGCGGCGACGCGGGTCGACATGTTCAGCGTCAGTGCCTTGCTGGGCGCGCTGGATGATGGCTTTCGCCTTCTGGACGGGCGGCGGGCCGGGCCGGAACGCCAGCGCGCCCTGATTGCGACGCTGGACTGGAGCTTCCGCCTCCTCGCGCCGGAAGAGGCCGCGATGCTGAGCGCCCTTGCGGTCTTTGCAGGCCCCTTCCGGCAGGAGGATGCCGCCGCCGTCGCGCAATCACCGCCGGACGACACCGCCGAGGGGCTGCGCCAGCTGGCGGCAAAGTCGCTTCTGGCGGCAGAGCTGCGTCCGGATGGCGTGACCTATCGGCTCCTGGAAACCACAAGGGTCTATTGCCTGGAACGGCTCGCGGCCTCCGGCCTGCGCGACGCGGTGCAGCGCCGCCATGCCACGCAGATCTGCGCCGTGCTGGACCGGGCGACCAGCGAATGGCCCACGACCCCGGCGCCGGACTGGGGCGCCCGCTATCAATCTGCCCTTCCCGAGCTGCGCGCCGCCCTGGTCTGGGCGGGTTCCGCCACCGGTGACACAGCACTTCTGGTGCAGCTGACGGCGGCGGGAACCCCGCTCTGGAACCATTTCTCGCTGACCAAGGAATGCAGGCTTGCCGTCATCCGTGCCATCGCCGGCCTCGACGCCGCAGGCCTTGCCGGCACCAGGATCGAGATGAAGCTGCAGACCTTCCTCGCCGGGGCCTCGATGTTCACCCATAGCCTGAAGGTCGACACGCTGGCCGCCGCCGAACGCGCGATGCAGATCGCCGAGGCGCTGGAGGATACTGACTTCTACCTGCGCAACCTGTGGCTGATCGGGGGCTATGAGGTCTTCACCGGGCAGCACAGCGCCGCCAAGGCGCATATGGAGGCTTTCCGTTCTGTCGCCGGGGAAAAGGACCCTTCGGCCCTGGCCGATGGCATGACGATGCTCTCGCTGGCCGAGTTCTATCTGGGCCGGATCAGCCAGGTGATCGCGCGGATCGAAGGCCATTTCCAGCCCGATCCCGCCGCGCCCGCCGGGGCACAGATGGCGCGGTTCCTTTTCGAGACGACCAGCAAGTTCGGCGTCATCCTCGGCATGTTCCAATGGGTCGCCGGGCACCCTGACAAGGCGGCGCGGACCAGCGAGGCGGTGCTGAACCACACGGTGAAGATCGGCCACGAGATGACGATCGTCACCGCGCTTGTCGTCTCGGCCATCCCGGTGGCCTTGTGGAGCCGGCATCACGACCTGGCCCGAATCCGGCTGGAGATGCTGGAAACCCTGGTCGAGCGCAACGATCTTGAAACCTGGCGCCCGGTGATCCTGTGCTACCGCGGTCTTCTGGCCAGCGCCGAGGACCCCTTGTCGGACGAAGGCATCACCCTGTTGCGGCAGGGGATTTCCGGTCTGGATGCGATCCGGCACCGCGTGCGCACCCCCTATTTCGTCGGCGCCCTGGCCGAGGCCCTTGCCCGATGCGGCCGGCTGGCCGAGGCCGCCGATGCCATCGCCGAGGCGCTGGCGCGGTGCGCGGCGCAGGGCGAGCTTTGGTGCCGGCCGGAACTGCTGCGGATCGAGGCCGCGGTCCTGACCCTTGCCGGGCAGCGGCCCGAGGCCGAGGCGACCTTGCTGCGGGCCATCGCCATGGCCGCGGAATGCGGGGCCCGTGGCTGGCAGATGCGGGCGGCGGTAGATCTCGCGCAGCTCTGCCTTGCGGACAAGAGGCCCGGGGCGGCACGCGCGGCGCTTTTGCCCCTGTACCGCAGCTTCCCCGCAGGCCAGCACAGCGGCGACTTCCTTGCCGCGCAGGCGATCCTTGACACGCTCGGCGCCTGAGAACGCCTTCAGAGGCCGCGAAGGCATCGCGGAATTTTACCAGAATTAACGAGGCCGGACCTCCGCCTCGCGGTATCTTCGGCGCTGACGCCAGCAGAGGAGGGCCCCCGATGATCCCGACCCGCATGACCCGCAGGATTTTCACCTTCAGCCTTGCCGCCCTGGCCGGGGCTGGCCTCGCCGGGCGCTCCATCGCGGCGGCGCGTTTTGCGCTGGGTGACGGGGAAGTGATCACGCTCTCCGACGGGACCTTCGCCTTTCCGGCGGATGCCTTCATCGGCGCGACCGAGGCCGAGAAGGCCGGGCTGGGCAATCCGGTGGTGATCGGCGCCAATGCCTATGTGGTGCGCAGCGGCGACCGGGTCTTCCTGCTTGATGCGGGCGCGGGCAACGACCGCTTCATCACCGACCAGTTCAAGACCGTGGGCCATGTGCCCGCCGAACTGGCGGCGGCGGGGCTGGCACCCGGCGACATCACCGATATCGTCATCACGCATATGCACCCCGACCATTTCGGCGGCACGGTCTATGACGGGGCGCTGACCTTTCCCAAGGCCAAGATCCATGTGAACGAGACGGAATGGGCCTTCTGGACCAAAGAGGGGTTCGACACCACCGCCCCGGACGCCATGCGCCCGATGGTTGCGGCGGTGCAGAAAACCGCCCGCATGGTGAAAGACTCGGTCGTCCTGCACGCCGGCGAGACGGACCTGGGCGGTGGGATCACCATGCTGCCGGCCTTTGGCCATACCGCCGGGCATTGTGTGGTTCTGGTCGATTTCGGGCGCGAGAAGCTCCTTTTGCTCGGCGATTCGGTGGTCTCCGATCACATCCACTTCGAACATCCCGAGGTCGGCTGGGTGCTGGACGCCGACCCGGCGGCGGCCGAGGTCACCCGGCGCAAGGTTCTTGACATGGCCGCGACCGAGGGGCTGATTGTCGCCGGCAACCATGTCACCGCGCCGGGACTTGGCCGCGTCATGCGCGAGGGCGATGCCTTCCGCTTCGTCGCGCTCTGAACCGGAACTTCAGGAAGGAAAGCTCTCATGTCCCGCCCGCCGCTGCCGCCCTTCACCGAAGCGACGGCCATCCAGAAGGTCCGTCTGGCCGAGGATGGCTGGAACAGCCGTGATCCGGCCAAGGTGGCGCTCGCCTATACCGAGGATACGCGCTGGCGCAACCGCGTCACCTTCGTGACCAACCGCGCCGAGGCGCAGGCCTTCCTGACCGGCAAGTGGAACCGCGAGCTGGATTACCGGCTGATCAAGGAGCTTTGGGCCTTCACCGGCAACCGCATCGCGGTGCGCTATGCCTATGAATGGCACGACGACAGCGGCAACTGGTACCGCTCCTATGGCAATGAAAACTGGGAATTTGCGCCCGATGGCCTGATGGCGCAGCGCCATGCCTGCATCAACGACCTGCCGATCCGCGAGGCTGACCGCCTGTTCCGCTGGCCGCTGGGGCGCAGGCCGGACGATCATCCCGGCCTGTCCGACCTCGGCCTGTAAAGGTTCAGCCGGGCGCTGCGCCGCCATCGCCGAACAGGGCGCGCAGGCGGGCGTTTTCCTGCTCCAGCCGGGTGATGGCATCGTGCAGCGGCTGCACGGCCGCCGCGACCTCGGCTTCGGTGAAGCGGGGGGTGATGTGCTGGGGGCAGTTCCAGTCAAAGGCCTTGAGGCGGAGGCGGAAGATCCGCTCCAGCCTCGCGCCATAAGCCGCGTCGGTCACGCTCTCGCGCAGGGCGGGGTCCGCTTCGAGCGTGACCCTCTCGACCTCGCCGAAGATCTTCAGCCGCGCCCGGTTCGGATAATCCATCAGGATCAGGCAGGCCTTGCCGTTCGCCAGGAAATTGCCGGTGCTGATATACTGCCGATTGCCGCGATAATCGGCGAAGGCGAGGGTCTGCGCGTCGATCACCTTCAGGAACCCCGCCGGCCCGCCGCGATGCTGGACATAGGGCCAGCCGGTTTCCGACACCGAGGCGATGTAGAAACTGTCGCGCTCTGCGATGAAGCCCACCTCCTGCGGGGTGAAGCGGTCAGAGGCGCGGTGGCCCTTGAACTCGGTCCAGAGATGGTCGGTCCCCATTTCCACCTGCGCGGCATGGACGCTGGGCGTCAGGGCGATCTCCATGAAACCATAGGGCATAAGTCACCTCCGTTGATCGCGCCCGCAAGGTTCCGGGGCGGGAAGCTTCAGGCCTTCGCGGCCTCTTGCGCCCGCATATAGCTTTCGATGACGGCCGCGTAGTTCGGCGACACCAGCCCGTAAAGCTGCGCCAGTTCCGCCGCCTCGGGCCGGGCCCAGGTGCGGTGCAGTTCGGACAGCAGGGCATTGGTCGTCGTGGGCTTCACCCCGCCCTGCACGAACCGCGCGAGCGAGGTGCGCGAGGCCATCTCGCTCGGGTCGCCCGAGGCGTCGATCACCGCATAGACATCATAGCCGGCAAGAACGGCACCGAGGGCGGGAAACATCACGCAGACGCTGGTCCAGACCCCGGCCATGACGAGGGTCCTGCGGCCGGATTTTTCCACCGCGGCCACAAAGTCGGCATTGTCCCAGGCGTTCACCTCGCCCTTGCGGGCGACATAGACGGCATGGGGCGCATCGCGGTGGATCTCCGGCATCAGGGGGCCATTGGTGCCGGCAGGTTCGGACGCCGTGGTGATGACCGGGATCTTCAACAGGGTGCAAAGCCGCGCGATCATCTCGACATTGCGGCGCAGATCGGCCACGGGGATGTCCTTGACGGTCTGGAACAGGCCGGACTGGTGGTCGAGCAGCAGCACCAGCGTATCGGCAGGGTCGATCAGCGCCGCACCCCCGCCAGTGGGCAGGATGCTGGATTTCGGACGCGTGGCGGGGGGCATGGGCGCTCTCCTGATCTGGCGTTTCGGTTGAAGGTGGCCCGCGCCTCAGGAGCAGAGCTTTCTGTCCAGGAAGTCGTGGATCAGCGGGGCCATCACGTCCAGCTTGTCCTCCAGCGCGAAATGGCCGGAGTCGAGGATATGCATCTCGGCATCGGGGAGGTCGCGCAGATAGGGATGGGCGCCGGCCTCGGGGAAGATCACGTCATTCTTGCCCCAGACGATCAGCGTTGGCGGTTTCTTCTCGCGGAAGAAGGCCTGAAAGTCGGGATAAAGCGGCACGTTGGTGCCGTAGTTGCGCAGAAGGTCCAACTGGATGTCGCGGTTGCCGGGGCGGTCCAGCAGGGCCTGATCCACCGTCCAGTTGTCCGGGCTGATCCGCGCCACATCGCCCATGCCGTCGGTATATTGGAAAATCGTCGTCTCCCGCGTCACCAGCCCGTTCAGCGCGTCGCGGTGGGCTTGCGTCGGTTCGGCCCAGTCGGCCTTGATCGGGTCCCAGAAGGCGGAAAGCCCCTCGGTATAGGCATTGCCGTTCTGCACGATCAGGGTCTGCACCTTGTCGGGATGCTTGAGCGCCAGCCGGTAGCCGATCGGGGCGCCGTAATCCATCACATACATGCTGTAACGGTCGAGGCCGAGCTTCTGGGTCAGACTGTCCACCACATCCGTCAGATGCGCGAAGGAATATTCGAAGGTCGTGTGATCGGGCGCATCGCTTTGGCCATAGCCGGGGTAGTCCGGGGCAATCACATGGTAGCGGTCGGCCAGCAGCGGGATCAGGTTGCGAAACATGTGCGAGGAGGTCGGAAAGCCGTGCAGCAACAGCACGACCGGGGCATCGGCCGGCCCCGCCTCGCGGTAGAAGACCTTCACGCCGTCGATATCGGCCGTCCTGTAATGGATGACCGGCACCGAAAAGGCGGCAGGGCCGGTGACCGGTGGGACGCAGGCGCCTTGCGCCAGCTCGGGCACCCCAAAGGCTGCACAGGCCAAGGCAATCGCAAACAGTGGCTTCATGGTCCATCTCCCTGAGAGGCGGGCTCACCATCGCACCGCGGTGGCTTGACTGTGGGCCACGGGAGGGCGCGAACAAAGTTAAGCGAAGTTAAATAGTGTTGGCGCCCAGCCCACGGCGACGCGGCGTGCCGCGGCAAGACGCCCCAGCAGGGCGGAAAGCCGCCTTGGCCAGAGTGAAGAACCGCCGCGACGGGCCTGTAATGCTTGACTCTTTCAGGCGGCGTGGGCGGTGTTTTCGGCCCTTTCAGGCAATATATGCATACATACAAGTCATTTTTTGTAAGAAAATTTCAGACAAGGGTGCAACAATTTGTATTCCCCCGGCGTAATCAACTATGAAGTGTCCTGCGACAGCGACGACACCGCAGGCCTTTCATGAACCGAAACCTGGTGGGGAACTGGGAGATATCATGGAACGCACCGTATCAAGTATCGCCATGTTTGGCCGCAGCTTCTGCCCGGCGTTTCTGGCCACGGGCTTGAAGCGCTTTATGACCGGCACCTCCGGCGCCGTCTCTGTCGAGTTTGTCCTGATCCTGCCGGCGATCATCAGCCTTTTCATCCTTTTCGCCAGCGGCAGCATCCTCTTGGTCACCTCCAGCCAGGTGCAGCAGGTCTCCTTCGAACTGACCCGGGGCAGCCTGCGCTATTACGAGCCGGGGATGCCCTCGGCCACCCTGTGTTCCGCCCTGGAAACCGAACTGGCGCCTTCGGTGATCAAAACGGGCGACTTCCTGTCCGCCTCGCGGTTCAAGGGGATCAAGTGCGAACTGGATTCCGCCGATGCCCTGACGGTGACGGTCACCTATGACATGGCGAACCATCCGATCATGGCGCTGGCCAATCTGATCGGCATCGACCTGTCCGAGATGAACCGCAGCTCCAAGATGTGGCTCTGATCATGGGCCGCGCCTTCAGTCCGCGACGTTTCCGTCAGGCCGAGCAGGGCGCCATTTCCGTCCTGTTCATGATCCTCTTCCCGCTGCTGCTCTTCGCGGCGGGAATTGCGATCGATGTGGCCAGCCTCGAGGCCGAGAAGCGCTATGTTCAGGCCCAGGCCGATCTGGCGGCCCTGACCGCGATCCGCCATTTCGACACCGCCGAGGGCATGCGCAAGGAGGCGCGCCTGACCATCGACGCGAACGGAAGCTATCCGACCCAGCCGACGCCGGATTCGCGCATCCAGATCGGGCAGGCCTCGCGCGCCGATTTCATCGCCGCGGCGGACCAGCAGGAGATCGGCAAGAACAACGCGGTCAAGGTGACGGTGATGGCCAAGGCCGTCATGTATATCCTGCCGCTTTTCGTGGGCAAGGAGGACCATTTCATCGTCCGGTCCGCCGTCGCCTCGCAGCAGCCGCGGGTCAGCTTCGCGCTGTCGAACTGCCTGCTCAGCCTCAATCTGTTGCGCCCGGTCCTGCAGCCGCTGATCGGCGCCCAAGTCGACGTGCTGTGCAGCGGGCGGGGCATCGATGCCCATATCTCCGGGCAGTCCTTTCTGCAAAGCCTGCAGGCCGATGCGAGCCTGCTGACGCCAAGCGGCTCTGACTTGACCTATGGCGATATCCTGAACGCCAATCTGCCGGTCTCCTCGGTGCTGGGCGCGGCGCTGGGCCTTCCGGTGGCGGGTGGCAGCCAGACGATCCGGCTGGCCGATGTGATCTATCTCGCCCCCGATCTGCGCAATATCCGCGTCGGACAGCCCTTGCCGCCGCTGTCGATCAAGGCCTCTGACATCGCCTTCGCCACGGCGGAGCTTCTGGCCAAGCGGGTGGCCACCGTGGAGACCGGCGTGACCCTGCCCTCGGTCGGCACGCTGCAGGCCAAGGTCACGGTCGGCGATCCGCGCCAGATCGTTCTGGGGGCGATTCCCGGCGATCCCGCCGCCGTGGCCCGCACCAGCCAGATCCGGGTCGAGCTTCCGGCTGTCCAGATCCTCAGCCTCTTCAAACTGACGATGGCGCTGGAAGTGGCCAATGCCTCGGCCCGGCTGACCGACGAGGGTACCACCTGTTCGCAGGACGACAGAACCGTGGTCGCCGTCTTTGACCCGGTCACCGCCAGCCTGCTGGACCTTGATCTTCAGGTCGATGTCCTGGGCCTGCCGCTGAACCTGTCGGGCCTTGGCCATGTCGCGGATGCGGTGGTCTCGCGCGTCAACAGCCGCACCAGCTATACCCGCGAAGAGGCGACCAACCATCCGGTCAAGACCTTCGGCCCGACGGTGGCGGTGGACCTTGCCGCCCTGACCGCGACGATCGATGCGAAGATCGGCGCGATGCTGACCACCGCCAGCACGGCGATCAGCGGCCAGACCGGAGGGTCCAGCGCCTGTACCAACCCGCTCGGCTGCCTCGTCAGCGCGACCCTGTCGACAACGACGACGCTTCTGAACTCCATCATCGGCCAGTTGAACACGGCGGCCGTCAACGTGGCCCAGGCGACTGGGGCAGAGGGTCTGCTGACCCAGAACGTCGTGAAGGACCTTCTGGGCCTGTCCGTCGCCCAGGCCAATCTGGAGCTTTTGAATGCCGGATGTTCCGGCGCGCCCCGGCTGATCGAATAGGGGGCGGCATGGAAAAAATCGGACACAGCGCAAAAAATACCCCTCCACCATGCCGGGTGGAGGGGGCAACCTGTCAGGCAAGGATGTCGCGGGTCAGAAGGGCTGCGCCGTCAGGACAGCTGATAGCCCCGATCGGCGGCACCGGCGGCCACCGGGGCGTTCAGGATCTGGAACAGCGCGGCAATCGTGGCCACGACGCCGACCAGCGTCGAAACCAGCGCCACGATCAGCACGGGCATCATCCCGGCCAGATCCGTCATCATCGCGTAAACCACCAGCCCGACCAGCGGAACATGCAGACCGACGAAGACGGCAGCAGCGGCCTTGAGCTTCTGCGGACCGATCCTTTGCGCCATTTCCATTTACCACTCCCTCCCGTATTGAATTTGGCCTATGGTCATCAGACCTTGATCAATTCATATGGCAAAATTATGGAAAATTCCTCTGCCAAACTTGACGAGGATAAAAGGCTGGGCCGGCTCGATGAGCTTATGGCCGGGGTCAAACAAGGCTCGCGCAGCGCGTTCCAGAGCCTGTTCGAGGCGACCTCCGCCAAGGTTTACGGCATCCTGATGCGGATTCTGCGCAACAGGAGCGAGGCGGATGAAGTCCATCAGGAGGTGTATCTGCGGCTCTGGACCAAGTCCTTCCTTTACGATCCGACTCGCGCCCATGCCGAGTGCTGGATCGCCCATATGGCGCGCCATGCCGCGATCGACAGGCTGCGCGCGATGGGGCGGCGGCCGGGCGGGGAGGCGTTTCTGGATACGGTCGAGTCCGATGCCCCGGGGCCGGAGCAGGTGGCCATCCAGCACAGCGACATCCGCCTTCTGACCCTCTGCCTCGACCGTCTGGAGCCGAGCCACCAGCGCTGTGTGCGCTTGGCCTATCTGGACGGCGCCAGTTACGAGGAACTGGTCTCGCAGTTCCAAGTCCCCATGAATACGATGAAAAGCTGGCTCAGGCGCTCGTTGCGGCGCTTGCGGGTCTGTCTGGAAAGCGGGGGGCAGACCGATGAAATCTCCTGACATCGTCGATGACTTCACCGTCGCGCAATATGTGATGGGCCTGCTGACGGGGGCGGAAAATGCGGCCATCGAACGCCGTCTGCGCAACGACGGCGCACTGCGCGAGCAGTATTATTTCTGGATCACCAAGTTCGAGAGCCTGAACGCCGCCTATGTCCCGCAGCCCGCGCCGGTGCCCTATGCCGCCGTCGCCCGGCGCCTGTTCGGGGTGCCGCCGCGGCGCAAGATGTCGCTCCGGTTGAAATTGGCAATCGGGCTGGCACTTTGCGCGGTTCTGGCGGTCAAGATCAAATTGATCGTAATGATCGTTCATTATCTCTCGGCCGGCGGCTGATTATTGTTTAATTGTGCAGGTTTCGGCGCCCCCGGAGAATGAATTGTTTCCGGGCCTTACGCCCAATTTCCAGATCGCGCATTTTCGGAACACCTGTGCAAACCTAAAGGCCCGCGCCTATGGGCCGGAAAAGGACGCCTCCATCCGACCCTTCGTCCCCCCGCGCTGACGTGCGGTCCCGGTCCCTTACGGGGCCCGAACCGCCGCCTTTGCGCCCTTGGCCCAGAGCAGGCGGGCGGCCTCGGTCAGCGGGGCCTGCAAGGCTGGCGCGAGGGAAGGGGGGAAGACCTCGGTCACGGCCAGAAGGGCCGCCACCCGCGCCTCGGGCGTGGGGTTTGCGTCACACAGGACGCGCAGGCGCGTCGCGAGCGGGTCCTTCACCTCGATCGGCTGGCCCGCCTCGTCCACGCCCCCGACATAGCGCATCCAGGCCGCCACCGCGAGGCAGAGTCCGGGCGAGGCCCGCCCCGCGGCAAGGTTGGCCGCAAGGGTGCCCAAGATCCGCTGCGGCAGTTTCTGGCTGCCATCCATCGCGATCTGCCAGGTCCGGTGGCGGATCGCGGGATTGGCATAGCGCTCGAAGAGGGCGTCGGCATAGGCGGTCAGGCTGACGCCTTCGGGGGCGGTGACCGCCGGCATGATCTCACCCCAGAGCTTGCGCAGGAAGCAGGCCATGGCCGCGTCCTGCATCGTCTCGGCAATCGTCTGATAGCCCGCGAGATAGCCGAGGTAGGCGAGCGAGGAATGGGTGCCGTTCAGCATCCGCAGCTTCATGTGTTCGTGGGCGGTGACATTGGCCACCAGCTCCACCCCAACGGCGGCAAGGTCGGGGCGGGCGCCGCCGACGAAGTCATCCTCGACCACCCATTGCCGGAAGGGCTCGTGCAGCACCGGCGCCGCATCCTGGCGGCCGGTCAGGGCGGCGAGGCGGGCGATATCCTCGGCGGTGGTGGCGGGGGTGATGCGGTCGACCATGGTGGCGGGAAAGCGGCCCTCGGCCTCGATCCAACCGGCCAAAGCCGGGTCGATCCGCCGGGCGAGGTCGAGGACCACCGCCCGCACCAGCCGCCCGTTGTCCGGCAGGTTGTCGCAGGTCAGCACGGTGAAGGGCTGAAGTCCCGCCGCATGCCGCAGCTGCAAGGCCCGCACGAGGTATCCCGGCGCCGAGACCGGCATGGCATGGGCAAGGTCATGGACAATCTCGGGGTGGTCGGGGTTGAGGTGCCCGGTCGCCGGGTTGTGGCAATAGCCCTTCTCCGTCACCGTCAGCGTCACGATCTTCGTCGCGGGGGCGGCCATGGCGGCCAGAACCGCCGCGGGGTTTTCCGGGGCGACGAGGACATTCTCCAGCACCTCGACCGTCGTCCAGCTTTCGCCCGCTGCCCCCAGCGTGACCGAGGTATAGGCAAAGTCCTGCCCGCGCAGCGCATCGCGCGTGGCGGGGCTTTTCAGGCTGACGCCAATGAGGCCCCAGTCGCCGCCCGAGGCTTGCATCGCCTCGGCGACATAGACCGCACCAAAGGCACGGAAGAAGGCGCCGAGGCCCAGATGGACGATGCCGACGCCGGGGCGGGGGCCCGTGCTGCGGGTCAGCCGGGGAAGATCAGCGGGCAAGCCAGCCTCCATCGACGTTGAGCACCGCGCCATGGATATAGGCCGCGGCAGGGGACGCAAGGAAGACCGCGGTGCCGGCGATATCCTCGGCCCGTCCCCAGCGGCCGGCGGGGATGCGGTCGAGGATCGCCCTGCTTCGGTCGGGGTCGGCACGCAGCGCCTCGGTGTTGTTGGTCTCGATATAGCCGGGGGCGATGGCATTGACGTTGATGCCCTTGGCCGCCCATTCATTGGCCAGAAGCTTGGTCAGCCCCGCCACCCCGTGCTTGGACGCGGTATAGGAGGGCACGCGGATGCCGCCCTGAAACGACAGAAGCGAGGCCACATTGATGATCTTGCCGGTGCCGCCCCGCGCCAGAACGGCGCGGCCAAAGGCCTGGCAGGTGAAGAAGACGGCCTTGAGGTTGACGTCCATCACGTCATCCCAATCCGCCTCGGAGAAATCCACCGCATCGGCGCGGCGGATGATCCCGGCGTTGTTGACCAGGATGTCGATGCCCGCGCCGTCGAACAGACCCGATGCCGCCATCGGATCGGCGAAATCCAGATGCTGTGCCCGTGCGCCGGGGATCACCGCCATGGTCTCGTCAAGGGAGGAGCGGGCGGCGCAGATCACCTCGGCTCCGGCCTCGGCCATGGCCAGCGCGATCGCCTGCCCGATGCCGGTATTGGCCCCGGTGATCAGGGCGCGGCGGCCTGCAAGGGAAAACGGGCCCATCAGCGCAGCGCCGCCGCAGGCAGCATGTCCATGTCGGTGTAATCCACATTGTCCCCCGCCATGGCCCAGATGAAGGTATAGCCGCCGATCCCGGCCCCGGCATGCACCGACCAGGGCGGCGAGAGGGCGCCTTCCTCGTTGGCGATGAAGAGGTGCCGGGTTTCCTGCGGCTCGCCCATCAGGTGGAGGACGCGGGCCTCGGGCGTCATGTCGAAGTAAAGATAGGCCTCCATCCGCCGGTCATGCACATGGGCCGGCATCGTGTTCCAGACCGATCCATCGAGCAGCGTCGTATAGCCCAGCACCAGCTGGCAGCTTTCCATGACGAGCGGATGGATGAACTGGCGGATCACCCGCTTGTTCGCCGTCTCGGGCGCGCCGAGGCGCAGCTCCTTGGCATCGGCCACGGTGACAAGGCGCGAGGGGCAGGTGCGATGCGCCGGGGCCGAGGTGATGTAGAACCGCCCCTGACCCGCAAAGGTGACCGGACCCGACCCCATGCCCAGGTAAAGCACATCGCCCCGGTTCATCGGATAGGTCTGCCCCCCGGCCGAAACCGTGCCCGCCGCGCCGATGTTGACGATGCCCATCTCGCGCCGGTCCAGAAAGCCCGGGGTGCGGGTTTCGGTGATATGATCCAGCACGAGCGAACGGCCCTCCGGCACCGCCCCGCCCATCACGAAACGGTCGTAATGGGTATAGACCAGCCGGATCTGACCGGGCTGAAACATGCCTTCCGTCAGGAAGTGGCGGCGCAAGGCCGTGGTGTCCATGGTTTTGGCATGGTCCGGATGCACGGCGTGGCGGGTTTCAACAGTCAGCATGGGGTCGGTCCTTTCAGAGAAAATCGTCACGCCGGGGCGTGAACGTGTCGATCAGCGTGCCCGCCTCGCGGCAGACACAGCCATGGGTCAGGCCCGAGGCCACGACCAGGGCATCGCCCGGGCCGATCTCGGTCTCGCGCCCGTCGATGTGGAAGGTGAAGCGTCCCGCCTGGACATAGGTCGATTGCACATGGGGATGGCTGTGCAAGGCGCCCTTGGCCCCGGTCTCGAAGCGGAAGGCCACGACCATCAGGGCGGGGGTCTCGGCCAGGACCTGACGGGTGACGCCGGGATCGGTGGGGGTGACGGGATAGGTCATGGAACCTCTCAGTGGAACAGCGAGGGCAGCCAGAGCGACAGCTGCGGGATATAGGTGACCAGCATCAGCGTGGTGAAGGCCGCGCCATAGAAGGGCCAGATCGTCCGCATCGCCTGGCTGATCGGAATCCGGCCCACCGCGCAGCCGACGAACAGCACCGCCCCCACCGGCGGCGTGCAAAGCCCGATGCCGAGGTTGAGGATCAGGATCACGCCGAAGTGCACCGGATCGACGCCGAAGGCCTGCGCCACCGGCAGGAAGATCGGCGTGGTGATCACGATCAGCGGCGACATGTCCATGAAGGTGCCGAGGATCAGAAGGACCACGTTGAGGAGGAGCAGGATCACGATCGGGTTGTCCGAAACGCCGCGCAGCATCATCACCATCGAGGTGGGCACCCGCGTATAGGCCAGAAGCCAGCCGAAGGAGGCCGCACAGCCGATCACCATCAGCACCATCGCCGTGGTCCGCACCGCCGCAAAGGTCGCCGCGACGAAATCCTTCCAGCTGAGGCTGCGGTAGACAAAGAAGGTCACCGCCGCCGCATAGACCACCGCGATATTGGAGGATTCCGAGGCGGTAAAGATGCCCGAGCGCACGCCGCCGAAGATGATGGCGACCAGGATCAGCCCCGGCACGGCCGAGACGAAGATATGGCCCAGGGCGGCGATGCCGGGGAAAGGCTCGGTCGGATAGCCGCGCTTGCGGGCGACGAAATAGGCCGCGACCATCAGCGACAGCGCCAGCAGAAGGCCCGGGATGATCCCGGCGGTGAAGAGGTCGGCGATGGAAATCTTCCCACCGGCCGAGATCGAATAGATGATCATGTTGTGGCTCGGCGGGATCATCAGCGCGATGATCGACCCGACAACGGTCAGGTTGACCGCGTAATCCACGTCATAACCGCGCGCCTTCATCTGCGGCACCATGAGGCCACCGACCGCGCTCGCATCCGCCGCGGCAGAGCCGGAGACGCCGCCGAACATGACCGAGGCCAGCACGTTCACCTGCCCCAACCCGCCGCGCATGTGCCCGACCATGGCGCCGGCCAGCGCCACCAGCCTGCGGGCAATGTCGCCGCGCACCATCAAATCGCCGGCAAAGATGAAGAAGGGAATGGCCATCAGCGCAAAGACCGACACGCCGGAGTTCAGCCTCTGGATCACCACCACCGGCGGCAGGCCCAGGTAAAGGATCGTCGCGAAGGACGACACGCCAAGACAGAAGGCCACCGGCGTGCCGATCAGCAACAGGAACACGAAGGTTCCGAACAGGACGTAAAGTTCCATCTCAGCTCTCCAGCTCGGTTTCGCCGAAACGGGCGGTGGGCAGGCCGGCGGCCCGGCGGGCAATGCGCTCCAGCGAGAACAGCACGACCAGAACGCCGCCGCCCACGATGGGAAGAAAATCGAAGGCCCCGGAGATGCCGAGGCTGGGCAGCTTGTTGCCCGCCGTCTTCATGACCAGCTCCCAGCCGAACCAGATCATGCCGAAGCCGAAGGCCCCGACGATCAGGTCGGACAGCGAGAAGAGCACCATCTTCAACCCATGCGGGATGACGTGCAGGCAGACGTCGAAGGACAGGTGATAGCCTTCGCGGATGCCGACGGCGGCGCCCAGAAAAATGAACCAGCCCATGATCATCACCGCCGCGGGCTCTGACCAGACCAGGCTGGAGTTGAGCACATAGCGGAAGAACACCTGGGCCGCGATGATCACGGTCATCAGGACCAGTCCTGTGCCCGCAACCCAAAGGGCGAGCCGGGCCAGAAGGCCGGTCGCACGCGCAATCATCAACATGTCTTTGGATCCCCCCCGGGAATGGTGCGCCCGCATCCTGAGCCGGATGCGGGCTTTGCGTTACTCGGTGGCCTGAATGGCGGTAACCATGGCTTTCAGCTCGGGCGTGGTGACGTATTTCTCGTAGACCGGGACCATCGCCTCAATGAACGGGGTCTTGTCGATGTCCTTGATGACCTGGACGCCGGCGGCCTCCAGCTTGTCTTCCGAGGCCTTTTCCTGCTTGTCCCAGAGGTCGCGCATCACCGCCACGGAATCCTTGGCGGCCTGGCGCACCACGGCCTGATCTTCCGGGGTCAGCTTGTCCCAGGATTTCTTCGACATCATCAGGACTTCCGGCACGATCAGATGCTGGTCGAGCGTGTAGTACTTCGCCACCTCGTAATGGCCCGAGGTGTCATAGGACGGCCAGTTGTTCTCGGCCCCGTCGATGACGCCGGTCTGGATCGAGGAATAGACCTCGCCGTAAGGCATCGGCGTCGCATTGGCGCCAAGGGCGGCCACCATGTCGACGAACATGTCCGATTGCATGACGCGGAACTTCATCCCCTTCATGTCCGCAACCGACTTGATCGGATGCTCCTTGTTGTAGAAGGACCGCGAACCGCCGTCGTAGAAGGCGAGGCCGACCAGGTCATGTGCGGCGAAGGCATCCAGGATCTGCTGGCCGATCGGGCCGTCCATCACATGGTGCATGTGTTCGGTCGAACGGAAGATATAGGGCAGCGAGGGGATCTGCGTCTCGGGAATGATGTTGTTGAACGGCCCGAGGCTGACGCGGTTCATGTCGATCACGCCGAACTGGGTCTGTTCGATCGTGTCCTTTTCCTCGCCCAGCTGGGCCGAGGGGAAGACCTCGACGCAGATCCGTCCCTTGGTGCGCTCTTCCAGCATCTTGCCCATCGCCTTGACGGCCTCGACGGTCGGGTAGCCGTCCGGGTGGGTGTCGGACGACCGCAGGGTCGTCTCGCAGGCGAAGGCCGCCTGCATCATCGCGGCGCTGGCCAAGAGCGCACCGATCAGAGTCCTTGAGATTTTCATATGGTTCTCCTCCCAGAGATGGCCCGTCAGAGCCGGTAAGCCTGTTTCACAAGCCGGTAAGTGAGGTCATGGGCGACCTCGAAGGCCTCGTCCCCATCCAGCCGCCCCGTGGCGACCAGCGTGGCAAGGTAGGCGCAGTCCACCCGCCGGGCGACGTCATGCCGGGCAGGGATCGAACAGAAGGCGCGGGTGTCGTCGTTGAAGCCGACGGTGTTGTAGAAGCCGGCGGTTTCGGTGGTCGTCTCGCGGAAGCGGCGCATGCCTTCCGGGCTGTCGAAGAACCACCAGGGCGGGCCGAGCTTCAGCGCCGGGTAGACGCCGGCCAGCGGCGCAAGCTCCCGCGAGAGCGTGGTTTCATCCAGCATGAAGACGATGACCGACAGGCGCGGATCTGTGCCGAAGGCATCGAGCAGGGGCTTGAGGTTGCCGACAAAATCCGTCCGCGTCGGGATGTCGAAACCCTTGTCGCGCCCGAATTGCGCGAGGATGCCCGGGTTGTGGTTGCGGAAGGACCCGGCGTGGATCTGCAGGACCAGCCCATCTTGAAGGCTCATCCGCGCCATTTCGGTCAGCATCTGACCCCGGAAAGCCTCGGCATCCTTCGCGGTCGCATTGCCGCGCTTCACGCGGTCAAACAGCGCCTCAGCTTCGGCTTGCGACAGGTTCTCGGTCCGGGCGGTCGGGTGGCCGTGGTCGGAGGAGGTCGCCCCATGCTTGATGAAGAAGGCCCGGCGTTTGCGATGGGCGGCCAGATAGCCGTCCCAGGTCATCGTATCTTCGCCGGTCAGGCTGCCCAGGGTTTCAAGGTTGGCGGCAAAACCGGCAAACTCCGGGTCCACCACCGAATCCGGCCGGTAAGCCGTCACCACCCGCCCCGACCAGCCCGAGGCCTTGATCATCCCGTGCCAGCGCAGATCGTCCAGCGCACTTTCGGTCGTGGCCAGAACCTCGATCCGGAAGCGCTCGAACAGGGCGCGGGGCAAGAACTCCGGCCGGGTCAGGCACTCCGCGATATGGTCATAGGTCGCATCGGCGGTCCTGGGCGACAGGCGTTCGGTGATGCCGAAGACCTCGGAAAAGGCATGGTCGATCCACATCTGCGAGGGCGTGCCGCGCAAGAGGTGATAGTTCTCGGCGAAGAGTTTCCAGATCTTGCGGCCATCGGTCTCGGTCGGCCCGCCATCGACACGCGGCACCCCGAGGTGTTCGAGCGGGATGCCCTGCGAATAGAACATCCGAAAGACATAGTGATCGGGGGTGACGAACAGTTGCGCCGGGTCCGGGAAAGGCAGGTTTTCGGCAAACCAGCGCGGGTCGGTATGGCCATGCGGGCTGACGATCGGCAGGTCGCGCACCGAATCGTAAAGCCCGCGGGCCAGGCCCCGCGTCGTCGCATCCACAGGAAACAAGCGGTTTTCGTCCAGCACAGAAAGATCCCTCCCCGCTCGCGGTTCATCTTGATCCCCGAGCTACTGGTAAACTAATATGCTAGTTGAGAGTTTGTCAATCGCGGGAAATCGTATATGAAGAGACGAACACTTCCGCAGAGGAGCGAGGCGTGACGACACCGACTTTACAGGGGGCAGCGCAGGGCACAACCCAGGCGAGCAATCAGGTTCTGGGCCTGCCCAGTCTGGGCCAGGTCACCCGCGCCTCGATTGCCGATCAGGTCTTCGGCGCCTTGCAGCAGAAGATCCTTTCGCTGGAACTGCCGCCGGGCACCAAACTGTCCGAGGTCGATGTGGCGACCCAGATGGACGTCTCGCGCCAGCCGGTCCGCGACGCCTTCTACCGCCTGTCGCAGCTGGGGTTCCTGCTGATCCGCCCGCAGCGCGCCACCGTGGTCAGCCTGATCTCGGAAGCCGCCGTCCTGCGCGCCCAGTTCATCCGGACGGCGCTGGAGACGGAGACTTGCCGCACCGCCTGCAAGACGCTGACGCCGAAGGATTTTGCCGTGCTGCAAGAGCTGCTGGACGGGCAGCAGAAAGCCTCCGACACGATGGAGAAGAAGCTGTTCCACGCGCTGGACGACCAGTTCCACCGCGAGATTTGCACCCGCGCCGGGCTCGGCTTTGCCTGGGATCTGATCCATGAAAGCAAATCGCATATGGACCGGGTCCGGATGCTGTCGCTCGACAAATCCTCGGAGATCGCCTTGAACGAGCATCGCGAGATTCTGGCGGCGATGATCGCCCGCGACGGCGACGCCACGGCCGAGGCGATGCGGCGGCACCTGGCGCGAATCCGCGGCTTTCTGGCCGAGATCAAGGCGAAGAACCATCAATGGTTCACGGAAGGTGCCGAGTGATGACCCGTGTGGTTTCCATTGGTGAATGCATGGTGGAACTGGCGCCGCAGGCGGGGGGCGACCTCTACCGGATCGGCTTTGCCGGCGATACGCTCAACACCGCCTGGTATCTGCGCAGGCTTCTGCCGGGGGCGGGGGTGGATTACCTGACTGCCGTGGGGGCCGATACGATCTCGGACCAGATGGTCGGGTTCCTGGAACAGTCGGGAATCGGCACCGCCCATGTGGCGCGGCGGGCCGGGTTGACCGTGGGTCTGTACCTGATCCAATTGACCGGGGCCGAACGCAGCTTTGCCTATTGGCGCGGGCAAAGTGCCGCGCGCACCCTGGCCTCCGACCCTGCCGCCCTGACCCGGGCGCTGGAGGGCGCGGATCTGGCCTATGTCTCGGGCATCACCGTGGCGATCCTCAGCCCGTCCGACCGCCAGACCCTGATGACCGCCCTGCAGGACCATCGCGCCCGTGGCGGCAAGGTGGCCTTCGACCCGAACCTGCGGCCAAGGCTCTGGGCCTCGGCCGAAGAGATGTGCCAGGCGATCATCGAGGCCGCCGCCTGCGCCGATATCGTCCTGCCCTCTTTCGAGGACGAGGCGCATTGGTTCGGCGATGCCAGCCCCGAGGCCACCGCCCGCCGCTATGCCGGGGCAGGGGCCGCCTGCGTGGTGGTCAAGAACGGCGGGGGCGAGATGGTCTCGCTGGAGAATAGCGCCTGGGCGACCCATCCCTGCAAGCCGGTCGCCGATATCGTCGACACGACCGCCGCCGGCGACAGTTTCAACGCCGGTTTTCTGGCTGGCTGGCTGGGCGGCGCCCCGCTGGCGCAGGCGGTCGCGATGGGGGCAGAGATTGCCGCCCAGGTGATCCGGCAGCGCGGCGCGCTGGTTCCGGTGGAGGTGCCCCGGCTCTGACCGGCCTCTGCGGTGGCGGGATAATTGTTGACTAAAAGAATCTGATTTACAAAGTTGACTAAATAACTCAGAAATAGGCATCGCCCAGCCACCCGTTTCTCGGGAAGCCCGGACCTGATCCGCGACACCCTTTGCAGAGGAACCGATGACCCAAGCCCTTTCACACCCCAGCAGCGCCGGGACGGCCCGATGATGGCGCTTGCGATGCTGCCCCCCGCCTCCGCCGTGCCGACCTATGATGCCCGGGTTCTGACCTCGGGCCAGTCGGTGGCGCAGATCGTGCTGGATGACCACGTCTACACCCTGCGCATCACCAAAGCCGGAAAGTTGATCCTGACAAAATGAGCAAACCCTGGTTCATCTCCCCCGCCCTTCCGGGCGCCTTTGCGCCGCGTGGCGCGGCGCCGGTCGGCGTCGTCGCCGATCTGCCCGTGCTGGAACAGGGAGCCGTCCTGCTGATGCGGCACTGGTGCGACAGCCCTTCGGGCCGCAGCGCCGTGGCCGAGGATTTCACCACCACCCTCGGCCCCGATTGCGCGGGCGAGGCGGTGGCGGCGCTTGACCACCTGATCACCCTTCTGGTACACCACGGCCGCCGCCCCTTCATGCGCCATGACATCCGCTGCACCTGCCTTGGCGGCGACGAAAGCGCCTTTGCCCTCATGGTCGCCGCCGCCATGGCGGGCGAGCGTGAGGATGCCATGGCGCTGGCCCTGACCATGCTGCCCGCCGACCTCGCCTTCGATGCGGTGCAGACGGCGGCGCCGCTCGGCCTGATGATCCTCGCCATGGCGCGCCGCCTGCGCAGCCGGCAGGCGACAGAGGCGGACTTCGCCGTCCCGCCCGGCACAAGGCCGCATTGACCCTCAGGGCTGGGGCGTTGCGACGCTCCGGCAGGATTGCGGCACGAACCAGGGGCCCGAGGCCGGGGCCCGGTTCATCGCGACCTCGCAGCCATAGGCCGCGCGCAACAGGGGCGCGGTCAGCACCGCCGCCGGCGCATCGCAGGCGATGACCCGGCCCGCCACGACCAGAGCCATCCGGTCGGCGAACATGGCCGAAAGGTTGAGGTCATGCATCACCGCCACCACCCCGCCCCCCGCATCGGCAAAGCTGCGGGCCAGTTGCATGACCTGCAACTGCTGGCCAAGGTCGAGGCTCGCCACCGGCTCATCCAGAAACAGCCAGCGCGGGCCTTGTGGACCCTTGGGCTCCCAGACCTGGGCGAGGGCGCGGGCCAGATGGGTGCGCTGCTTCTCGCCGCCCGACAGGGTCTGGAAGTCGCGCCTTGCGACATGGGCAAGGCCGACCGCGGCCAGCGCCTTGCGGGCCAGACCGGGCAGATGGGCGAAATCGCCGGCCTCCTGGCCCATTTCGACCACCTCTTCGGGGTGAAAGCCGAAGGCCACCTGCGTTTCCTGTGTCAGGACGGCGCGGATGCGCGCCAGACGGGCCGGCGGGGTCATGCCCACGTCAAGCCCGTTGAGCGACAGATGGCCCTCGGCACGGATCTCGCCCAAAGCCGCGCGCAAGAGCGTGCTTTTGCCCGCGCCATTCGGCCCGCAGATCGCAAGGATCTGCCCGGGATGCGCGCTGAGCGTAATGCCCTGCAGGATGGCTTTGCCCCCCAGCCGGGCGGAAAGGTTAAGGATCTGCAGCATTCAAAACCTTCCCCTGCGCGTCTGGCGCAGCAAGATCCAGAGAAACACCGGCGCGCCGAGCAGCGCGGTGATGATGCCGATCGGAAGCTCGGCCGGGGCCACGATCTGCCGCGCGGCGAGGTCGGCCAGCACCAGAAGCCCCGCGCCCAGGAGGGCGGCATTGGGCAGAAGCCGGCGGTGATCCGGCCCCTGCGCCAGCCGCAGAAGATGCGGCACGACGATGCCGATGAAGCCGATCCCGCCCGAGACCGCCACAGCGGCCCCGGTCGCCGCCGCGGTACCGAAGACGGCCAGATGCTTGACCCTTTGCACATCGACGCCCATGTGCCCGGCCTGCGCCTCGCCGAGGGCCAGCGCGTTCAGCCCCTTGCCCAGACGCGGCGCAAGGCCCAGCACCAGCGCGATCAGCGGCAGGCCGGCGCCAAGCTTGCCCCAGGTCGCCCCGGCGAGCGAGCCCATCGCCCAGAAGGTCAGATCGCGCAGCTGCCGGTCATCGGCGAGGTAGACCAGCAGCCCCGTCACCGCCCCCGCCAGCGCGCCAAGCGCGATCCCGGCCAGCAGCATGGTCGCCATCTGCGTCCGCCCGCCCGTGGTGGCCAGATGATACAGGACCAGCGTCGCAATCCAGCCGCCGCCAAAGGCTGCCAGCGGCACAAGGTTCACCCCCAACGCGCTTGCGACCGAGGCGGGCAAAAGCCCGCCCAGCACGATGGCCAGGACCGCGCCAAGCCCGGCCCCGGCCCCGACGCCGACGATCCCCGGATCAGCCAGAGGGTTGCGGAAGAGGCCCTGCAACAGGACGCCAGACACCGCCAGCGCAGCCCCCACCGCCAGGCCCATCACCAGCCGGGGCAGGCGGATGTCGAACAGGATCACCCGGTCGCGCAAGGCGACCTCGCCGCCGGTCAGGGCTGCCAGCACCGCCCGCAGGCCCAGATCCGCTGCCCCGGTGGTCAGCGACAGGATGGAGGCCACCAGCACACCCAGCACCAGCGCCGGCGTCAGAAGCCCCGCCCGGAACCGCGCCGGGCGAAGGCTCAGAACCATGGTCATCGCCTCAGCCCCCCGAGCCGGCGGCCGCAGGGCCATAAAGCCGGTCATGCAGCGCCGTCGCCGCCTCGGCGGTGCGCGGGCCAAAGCCGAGAAGCAGCATCCCGTCCATCCTGACAATCGCACCGGCCTTGGCTGCCGGGGTCTGAGCCAAGGCTGGCTGGGCCAGCACATCGGCATCCGACATCGAAAGCGATCCTTCGCGCGCCATCATCAGGATGACATCGGGGGCGGCCTCCAGCACCGCCTCGTCCGTCATCGGTTTATAGCCGGCAAAGCCGGTGACCGCGTTCTGCCCACCGGCCAGCCGAATGATTCCCTCAGCCGAGGTGCCTTGCCCCCCTGCCATGACGCGCCCGCCCTGCAAGGACAGAAGGAAGAGAACCTTCTTGCGCTGCGGCACGGCCTCGGCGCGCTTAGTCGCTGCTGCCAGATCATTGCGGACCTTTTGCGCAAGCGCCTGACCCTCGGGTGCCATATCCAATGCTGCGGCGACGGCGGTGATCTTGGCCACCACCCCCTCGGGCGAGGGGGTCCCGGGCATCGAGACGAAGGGAATCCCTGCCGCCTTCAGCACCTCGATCGCGGCGGGGGGGCCGGCGTCGTGTTCGGCAAGCACGAGGTCCGGCGACAGCGACAGAACCCCTTCCGGCGACAGGGCGCGCAGGTAGCCGACATCGGGCAGGGCGAGAACGCTTTCCGGATAGTTCGAGGTGCTGTCGCGCCCGATCAGCCGGTCCTGCGCGCCAAGGGCCACCGCGATCTCGGTCACCGAACCGCCCAGCGACAGAACCCGCGCCGCCTTGTCCGCCAGGGCGGGGCCGGGCAGGGCCAGGCCCAGCAGCAGGGCCAGCGCGGACAGCTTCCTGCGCGCCCGGCTCATGCGAAGGCCTCCTCGCGCGGGGGCAGGGCCGCGATCAGCGCATCCCAGGCCTTGGCGGGGGCGTCCTTGCGATAGCCGAACATCTGCAGGATCAGCCCGCCCTCGGCGTCGAAGGCCTCGACGCTGAAGACATCGCCGGTGCGGGTCGGCTTCCAGACGCTATAGACCTCGGCCACATGATCGGTGCGCAGATGCAGGTTGAAGCGCGGGTCCATCACGTTGATCCAGGGCCCCATCGGCACGACCTTTTCGATCAGGCCGGAGTGGATCTGGATGCAGCCGGCGTTGCCGACGAAGATCATCAGCGGGATCGCCTCTGCCGCCACCGCCTCCAGCACTCGGGTCACGGCGCCCGTCTTCAGCGGTTTCACATAGGGCGCCCCGGCGACGCGGTAGGCGCCAAGCCGGTTCATGCCATGGTCCTTGACCATGCCGAGGAACTGATGCGTGTCGCTCATCGCATCCCAGGACTTGCGCAAGCCGTCCGCCCCGGCTTGCGTGGCGCGGGCGGGTTCGACGGCGGCGCGCGGTTTGAGGGTCAGGGGCGCCGCCTGATCGGGATGACGCAGGCCGCGGATCAGGGCGGCGAACTGGTCATGGTGCGATTCGGGCTTCAGATGCACCTTGTGGACCGCATCCCCCGCCGTATCGAAGATCTGCAGGCTGCGCTTGGGGCCATCGGCGCCATCCTCCTCCACCGCAAAGGCATGGACCCAATGCGGTTGGAAGATCCTCAGGTCGATCTCGGCCCCCAGCACCATCGCGGCAAAGGCGCCGGTCCGGTAATCGAGGTAACTGCCGCGCCGCTCGTGCACGCAGGATTCGTTGCGCGTCAGCGCCATCACATCGCCAAGCCTGCCGATCCACGGCATCAGCCGGTCGGGGTCGGCGACCAGGGCCGTGGTGCCATGGCCGACATGGGCCGCCACCAGTTCGGCCTCGGCGATGCCATGGCTCTGGGCAAAGTCGCGGGCGCGGGCTTTGGGGTTTTCAAGTCGCAATGTGCGGATCGTGGCGGGCATGAGCGCGGCCATGGTGCATCCTTCCTTTGGGTTCGGGGGACGCGCATCTCTGGCGGATAGCTGGGGCGCGGGTTTCCCTGGCGCCGTTTTGCCGGCAGGCGGGCGACAGGGTATACTTGACAAATTCTGTCACCTTTCATAGAGGCTATTCCTGACAGTTCAAGTCAGAAATTTCTGCCGCCAGCTCACGCCCCTTTCGGCCCGGCCAGCCCTTCCGCAGACAAGACACGAAGGGACGACCATGCCGACGCGCCACACGCCTGCCCTGCGCAGGCAACTTCTGCTTTCAGCCACCGCCCTGTCGCTGTGGATACCCCTCGCCCCCGGCACCGCCGGGGCGCAGACCGCGCCGCCGCCGCAAGAGGGCATGTTCCAGATGTTGGGCCGGATCATCCTCGGCGCCGGCAGCGCCAAGCTGGCCATCGACACGCCGCAGGCGGTGAGCGTGCTGGATCAGGACGATCTCGACCGCGCCCAGCCCGAGACGATCAGCGACCTCTTCGCCTCGGTTCCCGGGGTCAAGGCCGCGGGGGCCTCGGCCCGGCCGCTGGGGCAGGCCTTCAACATCCGTGGCATCGGCAATGCCGAACAGACCGCTTCCGAAGCGCGGATCGCGGTCACGGTGGACGGCGCGCCGAAGTTCTACGAATCCTACCGGATGGGGTCGTTCTTCGGCGATCTCGACCTTTACAAACGGGTGGAGGTGCTGCGCGGCCCGGCCTCCTCGACGCTTTATGGCGCGGGGGCGATCGGCGGGGCGATTGCCTTCACCACCAAGGACCCGGCGGATTTTCTGGGCGAGGGCGACGGCACCGCGCTGAAACTCTCGGGCGGCTATTCCAGCAATGGCGATGGCACGCGGGCCGGGGTGATCTGGGCACACCGCCATGGCCAGAGCGAGTTTCTGGCCGCGCTGAACCATTCCGAAGGCGGCGACATGCAGGACGGTTCCGGCGTGACCATCCCGGGCACGGCACATTCCTCGTGGTCCGGCCTCGTCAAGGGCGTCTGGCATATCGCGGGCGATCAGAGCGTGACCTTCTCGGCCTCACGCACCGATACCAGCCTTGACGATGCTTCGGTGGCGATGACCGGGGATCTTCTGTTCTTCGGCACCTCGCCATCCTCGGCGGCGGCGAGTTTCGGGACCAATGACGTGCGTGCGGTGGATGACACCGTCAGCCTGGCCTGGGACATCGGCAACCTGAAGGTCCAGCTCTCCCATACCCGCACCGAGGTCGACAAGTCGGACTTCTCCCTCGGGGTGGCCTGTGCGCCGGGCGACAGCCAGGTGCTCTGCGACAGTTCCTATGCCTATGCGACCACCGCGCTGAAGGTCGAACAGACCTCGGACTTCGCCTTTGGCGCCTGGAAGAACAGCGTGATCTATGGCGCGCAGATCTCCACCCAGGACCGCAGCGCCACCTCAACCCTCGGGCCCCTGGCCTTCCATCCTGAGGGCACCGACCAGAAGCTGGGCCTTTATGTCCAGGGCGAGTTCGTCTGGGATGACCGGCTGACCGTGACCCCCGGCCTGCGGGTCGACCTTGGCAGCCTGTCGCCCTCCGCCGTGGCGGCGGCCAATGGCGGGGCGGACAAGGATTTCACCGCCCTTTCGCCCAAGATCGCCGCGATCTACAAGCTGGGCGGCGGCTTCTCGGTCTTCGGCTCGCTCGCCCATACCGAGCGGATGCCCTCGCTGGACGAGCTTTACCAGTACAACCCGACCGCAGGCCGGGTGCCGCAGCGCACCGCGTCGCTGAACCTGAAGAAAGAGCGCGCCAATACCGGCGAGCTGGGCTTTTCCTGGCAGGGCAGCGATCTTCTGTCCGCGGATGACAGCCTGCAGGTCAAGTTCACCGGCTTCGACAACCGGATGAAGGACAAGATCAGCACCCGGCCCGCGACGGATTCGGCACCGGGCCAGTCCTATTACCAGAACATCGCCTCGGCCCATATCTGGGGCGCCGAGCTGGAAGCGAGCTATGATGCCGAGCGCTGGTTCGGCCAGCTGGCGGTCTCCGGCATCGGGTCCAAGGACAAGTCCACCGGCAAGACCCTGGCCGATACGCCGGCGCGCAACCTCGCGCTGACGCTCGGGGCCAAGCTGCCCGACCAGCACCTGGTCATCGGCTGGCGCGCCCAGGCTTTCGACGGGATCACCACCTCTTCGCTCAGCACCTCGGCCAGCGGCTATGCCAGCCATGATCTCTTCGTGACCTGGACGCCGGAAACCGGGGCCTTTGCCGGGTTGAGCGTGAACTTTGCCATCGAGAATGTCTTCGACAGGACCTATCGCAACAACCTGACGCTGGACAATGGCGTGGGACGCAATGCCAAGCTGACCATCGCCAAGACGCTGACATGGTAAGACAATCCCCCCTCTGGCTTGCCGCCGTGGCGCAGGCTTTGGTGGCAAGCACGGCCCGGGCGCAGACCCTGGCCCCTTCTTCGGGCAGCCTTCTGCCCGAGGGGGAAAGCGCTCTGCTGGCCCTGGTCCTCAAGGCGCATCCGGTGGTGCAGGGGGTGATGGGCCTTCTGGGGCTAGCCAGCTTTGTCGTGCTGACCATCCTGCTGTTCAAGACCGGCGAATTCGCCTTGATGTCCGCGCGGCTGTCACGTTCGCTCCGTGCGCTGTCGGGCGGGATGGCGGGGCCGCGCAACCCCTCGTGTCCGCTTGCCCAAAGCGCCCGCGCCGCGGAGGAGGAGGTGAGCCGCCTTGCCGTCCTGCTGACCGCCGATCTGCGCGCCTCGGCCCGCGAGCGGCTGGAGCTGTCGCTGTCGCGGATCGAGGCCGGCGCGGTACAGCGCCTGCGGGCGGGCACCGGGGTTCTGGCCTCGATCGGGTCCGTCGGCCCCTTCGTCGGGCTGTTCGGCACGGTCTTCGGCATCATGAACAGTTTCATGGCGATCTCGGCCAGCCAGACCACCAACCTCGCCATCGTCGCCCCCGGCATCGCTGAGGCGCTTCTGGCCACCGCGCTTGGCCTGACGGCAGCGATCCCGGCGGTGCTGCTTTACAACCACCTGATGCGTCGCATCGCGGGGTTCCGCCACCGGCTGGCCGATGGCGTGGCCGAGGTGCTGCGCCAGTTCAGCCATGTCGCCGATGCGCGCATGGTCACGGGAGGCTGACCATGGCTTTGCAGACCGGCCCCGCCGATGACGCCGCAGAACTGGCCGAGATCAACGTCACCCCGTTCATCGACGTGATGCTGGTCCTGCTTATCGTCTTCATGATCGCGGCCCCCCTGTCGACGGTCGATGTGCCGGTGAACCTGCCCGCCTCCTCAGCCCCGCCGACCCAGCGCCCGCAAGACCCGGTCTGGCTGACCGTGGCCGCCGATCTGTCGGTTCTGCTGGCCGATGACACGGTGCCACCCGGCACGCTGGCCGCCGCCCTCGACGCCCGCACCGGTGCCGCGCATGAGACGCCGATCTTCCTGCGCGCCGACCGCAGCGTGACCTATGCTTCGCTGATGCAGGTTCTCGATGACCTGCGCGCGGCGGGCTACCTCAAGGTGGCCCTCGTCGGGCTGGAGGCCGCCCGATGAGCGCGCTGTCCCCGCCCGCCTCCCTCTCGCCCCTGCGCCCGGCCCTGGGCTGGTTCGGCGCTGCAGGGGCGGCCGCGGCCCTGCTGACCGGGGCGGCGGCGCTGGCGATGACGGTGCGCGCGCCGCTGGAGCCGCTGCCCCTCTTCCTTGACCTCGGTCAGGCGCCGCCCGCCGCCCCGGCGCTCGCCGCCCTGGCCGAGGCCGCCCCCCAGGTGGTGGACGAGGCCCCGGATCTGGCCGCCCCGCCCGCCCCGATGGCCGAACCCGCGCCGCTGCCCGTCGCCGCCCCCGCGCCACCCGTGCCAGAGGCGCAGACGCGGCCCGCGCCGCCCTTGCCGAACATCTCCCAACCGGCGGAGGTGGCTTTGCCCGCACCCCTCACGCCAGAGCCGCCCGCCCCAGCCCCGAGCCCGTCCCCCGCCCCGAAGGCCGAGGCCAAGACCAAACCGCCCGAACCCGAAAAGCCGGTTCAGCGCAAGACCAAGACCGTCAAGGCCAACCCGCCCAAGGCCAAACCCGCGCAGGCCAGCGCGGCAGGCGCCAGCGCCCCGCAAGCGGCCAGCAAAGCCAGCGGCGGTGTCGCCACCTCTCCCGCACTCTATGCCAAGGCGGTGATGAAGAAGGTCCGGGCGACCCGCAAGGAAACCGGTGCCGGAAAGGGCCGCGTGGTCGTGGGTTTCACCGTGGCCACAAGCGGCGCGCTGGCAGGCGTGCAGGTGCTGAGGAGTTCGGGGGACAGCGGGCTGGATCAGATCGCGCTGAACCACATCCGCCGCGCGGCCCCGTTTCCCGCCCCGCCAGAGGTCGGCGGGCGCAGCTTCTCGTTCGAATTCGTCGGGAAATGAGGCGCAGCGCCCCGGCCGAAGGTTACAGCACCCGGTAGGCCAGCCGGTCGCGCAGGGCATGTTCGAAGCCCACCTTCAACGACACGGCAGAGACCGGCGCGCGCAGCACGGTCGGCGCGTTGCGGTCCTCGGGAAAGCGCTGCTGCTGGCATTCCTTCGAGACGAGGATCACCGGCACCTTGGCCACCAGATCGCCCATCATCTTGGTGGCCCGCAGGCCGCCCTCCAACCCGCCGGCATTGGTCCTGTCGCATTCCATGACCAGAAGGCTGTAGCCGGTCGGGTCGTCGATCACATCGGACAGGGCGGTGAACATCTCGTCCATCACGTCAACCTGGGCGCCCAGACCCGCCAACCGGCGCGCCAGTTCGCCACCCCCCGCCTCTGCCGAAAGAAGCAGCACCTTGCAGGCAAAGCCGATCGGAGTGGCCGTATTTTCATGGATGGTGCGGATGATTTGCATCGGAGACTCATGTGAGCGTGGTATTTGACTCAAACTATCGGGGCCTCAAGGCGGAATGAGGGCGAAATCTGGCCGGAACCTCACCACAATCGGGCGGCTTTGCCCGAAAGTCGCCGGAAGGGCAGGGCGGGAGAGATTGTCTTGCGCCGCGGTTTGCGCCACTGTCGCGCGGCGAGGTGATCATGAATTACGACACGTTGATCGATGCGGAGACCTGGGCCTTCATCAAGGCCACGGACGACGCCTATCCCCCTGATGCGGCTAGCCTTTCCATTGCGGACCAGCGCAAGGTCTATGATGCGATGTGCCGCAGCTTCCACCGCGGCTATCCGCCGGGCATCACGGCAGAGGACCGGAACCTCGCCGGGGTGCCGTGCCGGATCTTTGCCGGGGCGGCGCCTGCGATCCTCTATTTGCACGGCGGCGGCTTTGTGGTGGGCGGCCTTGAAAGCCATGACGATGTCTGCGCCGAGATCGCGGCCGCCACCGGGCTGAAAGTGGTCTGTGCCGATTACCGTCTGTCGCCCGAACACCTGCATCCGGCGGCGCTGGAGGATGCGCTGGCCGTCGCCCGCCTGCTGGGCGCCGCGGGGCCGATCCTGCTGGCGGGTGACAGCGCGGGGGGCAACCTCTGTGCTGCCACCGCGCGCGCCCTGCGTGGCAGCGGGGTAAAGGTGCTGGGCCAGGTGCTGATCTATCCCGGCCTCGGCGGCGATATCGATGCGGGGAGTTATCTGACCCATGCCCATGCGCCGATGCTGACCCGCGACGACGTGCTGTTTTACGCCGGGATCCGCCATGGCGGGCGGGTGCCCAAAGGCGATGCCAGCGTCTCGCCCCTGCAGGACAGCGACTTTTCCGGCCTGCCGCCTACGCTCTGCCTCGGCGCGGAATGCGACCCCTTGTGCGATGACGCCCATGCCTATGCCGCAGCCCTCACAAAAGCCGGGGGCCGTGCCCATGCCGTGACCGAGCCCGGCCTCGTCCACGGCTATCTGCGCGCCCGCCACACTGTGGCCCGCGCCCGGGCCAGCTTTGCCCGCATCACATCCGCCCTGTCCGCCTTCGCCGCCGGCGAATGGCCCTATGGAGACCCGAAATGAACACCCATGTGCCCACAGCCACCCCCAACATCACTCATTGGCAGGAACGCGTCGACCTCGCCGCCGCCTTCCGCTGGACGGTGAAGCTGAACCTGCATGAGGCGGTGGCCAACCACTTCTCCCTCGCCGTCAACCCGGAAGGCACGCGGTTCCTGATCAACCCCAATGGCCGCCATTTCGGCCGGATCACCGCCTCCTCCCTCGTCGAGATCGACGCCAATGACCCGAAGACGATGGAGCGGCCCGACGCCCCCGATCCGACGGCCTGGGGCCTCCACGGCTCGATCCACCGCGCGCTGCCGCATGCGCGCTGCGTGATGCATGTCCATTCGATGCATGCGACCGTGCTGGCGAGCCTCGCCGACAGCACCCTGCCGCCGATCGACCAGAACTCGGCCATGTTCTTCAACCGGCATGTGGTGGATGGCCATTACGGTGGCATGGCCTTCGAGGAAGAGGGCGCGCGCTGCGCCCATATGCTGGCCGATCCCAAGGTGACGGCCATGGTCATGGGCAACCACGGCGTGCTGATCATCGGCCAGACCGTGGCCGAGACCTTCAACCGCCTGACCTATTTCGAACGCGCCGCCGAGACCTATATCCGCGCCCTGCAGACCGGCAAGCCGCTCCGCGTCCTCTCTGACGAGGTGGCCGAAAAGACAGCCCGCGAATGGGAAGCCTATCCCGGCGGCGCTGATTTCCACCTGGCGGAGATCAAGGCCCTGCTGGACGAAGAAGGCGCGACCTACGCCCAGTAACGATTTTTCTGCGAAAAATCGGGACGCCGAATTTTCGCAGAGGGTCTTGACTAGCAGAGGGGGTTTTTCCGGCAGATTTCGAGGAGAAGCCGGGTGAGATCCTCGCCCCGATTGTTGTACCTGAACTCGCACTCCTTCAAGTGCAGAGAAAAGGTGGCGGGGCTGATGCCGCGGAACCTGGCGAGGCGGGTCTTGGCATAGCCCCAGAAGGCCTCGATGCCATTGATATGGACTTCGCCACGCACGAATTCGTCGCGGCCATGGTCGACGCGGACAT
>NZ_JBFUAG010000018.1:0-97841 GCF_056406375.1 Rhodobacter sp. P1_C2 | reverse complement strand
AGCCAATCCTTCGAAACGTCGACACCGATGAAATCCTGTGGCAAAGTCATGGAGGCCTGTCCTTGATCTGCGGGGTCGTCTGTTGGCGCAGCGCCCCAGGCAACTGTTCAGGTTTGAACGCGTAAAAGCAGACGAGCCCCAAGCTACCGAACGGGCTCACGCACCCAAGGATGGAACGGGGTCTCGTCTGCAACCTCCATTATCGCAGATCGCGAAGAGACAAGGATGGGCAATCTGCCCATCTGACCGGAAGGGTCAGCCGATCAGCGGGCCGGACCTTCCATAGGTCTCGTCATAATGCCGGCGCAGGCGTTGCAAGGCGATGCGCAGCACGATCTTGCCCGAGCGGGCGGCCCAGCCCATCCGGCGCTCGGCCGCCTCGATGCCTTCCAGAAAGCAGCAGACCCGCAGGGCCACATCGCCGAGGCCGGGGCCAAGGTCGCGCAGCGCCGCGGCCACCCTTTCGCGTGCGGCGCGCGGGCCTTCGGCCAGGCCGCTGTCGGCGCGAAAGCCGCCGCGGTCGCCGGTGGTCAGGAAGCGCTCCCAGTTCTGCGCCACCCGCGGCCCCATCTGCGCCAGTTCGAAATCCTCGCGCAGCCGTTCGGCCGCGTCGATCAGCTCCGGCGGAAGAAAGACCTTGCCGTCCTTGTCGCGCCGCCGCCCCAGCACCGCCACCGGGCTTTCGGCGAGGTTGTAGCGCAGCCGGCGCGGGCCCTCCTCGCCGCTGATCTCGCGCTCCGCCCAGTCGCGGTGCTGGCCGGCAAAGGCCGAGGGCGCCTCGGCCAGACCCATGCGGGCGCTTTCCTCCTCCTCCACCATCCGCTTCAGCGCCAGCCGCCCGGTCGCCGACAGCTCATAGCTCGTCACCCGGCCCGCCTTGCGGATCGCGATCCAGTCCTTCAGCGCGAAGGCTTGGGCAAAGGCGCGGTCCACCACCCCGGTCCGCGCGCTGCGGCCATCGGGAAACTCGCGCATCACCACGGCCTTTTCCATGTCGGGGGCGACCGCCAGCACCGCGCCCGGCTCGGCCAGGCGGCGCAGGATCCGGCGGCCCTCGCGGTGGAGGGCGGCCTCATCGAGAACGAGGTTCGGGTGACGCAGGGGCGCTGACATGGCGGCTTCCTTTCTGGCGGGGTCTGAAGGGGGGTTCCCCTGCTGCCGGGCGAGGGCCTGCAACGCTTCGTCCAGCAAAGGATCGTCGCGGCGGCCTTCATAGCGGCGGACCTGACGCAGGACGGTGGAGGCATGACGGCCGTCGCGCCGGGCAATGGCACGCAGCGACAGGCCGGTTTCGGTGTGGTCAAGGTAAAGGCGCACCGCGTCCGGTATCCAGGCAGGCAGGGTCAGATGGCGGCTCAGGTTGGCTTGCATATCGGGTTCCGGCTGCGGCGCATCAGGCTGCAAAGAGACAACTGGCAGTTTTACGACACTGAGCAGCATTGATTACCCAATCGTTAATTTCTGAGCTGTTCCGTATAATTGTTTCGATTTGTTAAACAAACCATTAACCATCGCACGGTGGAAACCGGGCTTGTGCAACGCATGGTTGTGCTGCGGCATGATGCGGAAATCGAAACAATCCGCATCGGAGCCCCTGCCATGACCGACTTTCGCGCCCTGCTGTCCGACCTGCGCCGCCCGCAGCTTTTGATCCGCGCGGCCCGCTTCGGCCTGTGCGATTACCGGCGCGACCGCGACCTCAAGCGCCTGCTCGACGGTCAGCAGCCGGCGCCCGACCGCGCCGTGCCGCGACTGCTGAACGAGGAGGAGCGGCTGGAAGAGATCCGCAAATCCGGCGACGCCGCCTATTCGCTGACCCGCCATATCGAGGTGCTGATCGCCCTGATGGCCGAAGTCCGGCTGCTGCCGCGGGTCATGGCGAAGCTCTGACCCCGCGGCGCGGCCAATTCAGGCGCGGCGGATCAGACGTGGCGGACCGACCAGCCCACCGCGTTGCAGATCACCCGCGCCGCGGCATTGGCCGACCGCAGGTCGGTGTCGCGGGATGGCACCAGCTCCACCACCGACAATCCGGCCAGCCCATGCGCCTGAATGGCCGCCTTCACGATGGCGGCCAGTTCGGCAAAGCTGAAACCCCCGGGCGAGGGCGCATTGACCGCCGCACAGACCGAAGGGTCGAAGGCATCCAGGTCGATCTGGATGATCAGCGGCGCCCCGCCCGGGATCATGCTGGCCACGGCCTTGGCGCCAAGGCTGCGCGCCTCCTCCACCGTCACCAGCCGCGCGCCCCAATCCAGCGCCGCCCGCACCTCGGCCGGCCCGGCGCTGCCGACGCCGCGCATCCCCACCTGGGTGATCGAGCGGACATGGCCCTGTTCCGAGGCCCGGCGCATCGTGCTGGAATACCCGAACTTTTCGCCGCCCACCGTGTCGCGCCAGTCGATATGGGCGTCGATCTGCAGGATATGCACCGGGGTGCCGGAAAAGCCCTGAAGGAAGGGCACCGGCACCGAATCGTCACCGCCGATCATCACCGGAACCGCCCCCGCCGCCACGATGTCGCGCGTTGCGGCAGCGATGGCGGCGCGGTTGGTGGCCCCCTCCGCGGGGTCGAGCGCCAGATCCCCGGCATCGAACAACCCATGCTGCCCCTCGTCCAGCAGGGGCCCGCCGAGGTCGAAGTCGTAATTGCTCAACAGCGAGGAGTTCTGCGTCGCCGCATCGCGGATCGCCTGCGGCGCATCGCTGCTGCCGGTCGCCACATCGTAGCCCATGTCCGAGGTTGCCGGATAAGGCGTGCCATGCGCGGCGCCGAAGATCACATGGTCGCGCGGGCGCAAGGGCAGCTCGCAGGCCGGGCAATCGATGAAGCGCCGCTTGGCGGGGTGGAAGAGGTAGGACATGGAAAGGCCTTTCGGATCGGCCATCATCTCCCGGACGTCCGAAACGGGTGGACCAAGGCTAGCCGCGCGGGCCGCCCCCTGTCAATTTCCCCGCACGCGGCGCCATTGACGCCGGATCAGAAACAATGACGCCCGCACCGAGGCGATCGGCGCGGGCGTCATTGTTTCCAAAGGCGAAACCGGTAGGGCCGCGGCCCTAGATGAAGGCATCCGGCATCGAGGCTTTGCGACTGGCCACGAAAGCCTCCAGCTCTTCCTGCTTGCCTTCATCCAGCGCGGGCTGAACGTAATCGCCCAGCATCTTCTTGACCCGCTCCGAGGCCAAAGCCTGGGTATCGCGCGAGCCTTCGTCGGCCCAGGTCTCGAAGGGCTTGTAGTCGAAGAGGTCGCTGCGCCAGAAGGCGGTCTTGAAATTGGCCTGGGTGTGTTCGCAGCCGAGGTAGTGGCCGCCCGGACCGACCTCGCGGATCGCATCCATCGCCTGGCCGTTGATGTCCATATGCACGCCCTGCGCCAGGTGGTGCAGCGTGCCCAGCTGGTCGGCATCCATCACGAACTTCTCGTAGGAGGAAACCAGACCGCCCTCCAGCCAGCCGCAGGCGTGCAGCATGAAGTTCACGCCCGACAAAAGCCCCATGTTGAGCGAGTTGGCCGATTCGTAAGCCGCCTGCGCATCGGGCAGTTTCGAGCCGCAGAAGGCCCCCGCCGAACGGTAAGGCAGGCCCAGACGCCGGACCAGCTGACCCACGCCATAGGTGATGTGGGCGGCTTCCGGCGTGCCAAACGTCGGCGCGCCCGAGTTCATGTCGATCGAGGTCACGAAGGCCCCGGCAATCACCGGCGCCCCGGCCCGCACCAGCTGGCTATAGGCCACGCCGGCCAGAACCTCGGCCAGCACTTGCGTCAGCGTGCCCGCCACCGTCACCGGCGCCATCGCCCCGCCGACGATGAAGGGCGAGACGATCGCCGCCTGATTGTTCTGCGCATAGACCTCCAGCGCACCCATCATGATGCCGTCGAAGGTCATCGGCGAGTTGATGTTGATGAGCGAGGTCATCACCGTGTTCTGGTCGACGAAATCCGCACCAAACAGGATCTTCGACATCGCCACCGAATCGGCCGCCCGCGAGGGTTCGGTCACCGAGCCCATGTAAGGCTTGTCCGACAGGGTCATGTGGGCAAGCAGCATGTCGAGGTGGCGCTTGTTGACCGGAATATCGGTCGGCTCGCAGACCGTACCGCCGGAATGGTGCAGCCATTTCGACATATAGCCGAGCTTCACGAAATTGCGGAAATCCTCCAGCGTCGCATAGCGGCGGCCGCCTTCGGCATCGCGCACGAAGGGCGGGCCATAGACCGGGGCGAGGACGAGGTTCTTGCCGCCGATCTCGACATTGCGGGCCGGGTTGCGGGCATATTGGGTGAAGCTTTTCGGCGCGGTGGCGCAAAGCTTGCGGGCAAGGCCGCGCGGGATATGGACGCGTTCGCCCTTCACATCCGCGCCCGCATCGCGCCAGCGTTGCAGGGCCGCGGGGTTCTCGACGAAATTCACCCCGATCTCTTCCAGAACGGTTTCCGCGTTCCATTCGATGATCTGCAGGGCTTCGTCGTTCAGGATCTCGAAATTCGGGATCTGGCGCTCGATGAACTTCGCGGTCTCGAAGCTGACAGCCGTCCGTTCAGCCCGGCGCGTTGCCCCGCCGCCGCCACGCACCCGACGCGCTGCACCCGTATCGCTCATGGTTCTTCTCCCGAAAGTTTTGCCTGTTATGGCCGAGGTCACGCCCGCGCGGGCCCCCGAAAGCGCCGTTTGCGGCCTAAAACCGACATCGAACTTTGACGGAAACGACGCGTCGGCGCGGGCGCGCGGCTTTAGGCTGGGGAAAAGGAGCTTCTGATGCGTCTGAACGCCTATCTCGAACGGATCGGCCTGTCCGGCCCCCTGCCCCCGACGCTGGCCACCTTGACGGCGGTGCACCGGGCGCAGGCCTTCGCCATTCCCTACGAGGGGCTGGATATCCAGGCGGGCGTGCCGCTCGACCTCGACCCGGAGCGGATCTTCGACAAGCTGGTGGTGCGGCGCCGCGGCGGCTGGTGTTACGAGACGAACGGGCTTCTGGCCTGGGCGCTTGGCGAGATCGGCTTCGAGGTCCGGCGCTGCGTGGCGGGCGTCTATCGGCGCGAGCGGGGCGATGCCGCGCTTGGAAATCATCTGACGCTGATTGCGACGCTGGATCGGCCCTGGCTCTGCGACCTCGGCCTTGGCGACGGCTTGCGCGGGCCGATCCCCCTGGCAGAGGGGCCGCACCGCGACGGCAGGCTGGAGTTTCGGCTGGAACGTCTGGCGGACGGCTACTGGCGCTTTCACAACCACGCCTTCGGCGCGCCAGAGACCTTCGATTTCAGCGAATCCCCCGCCGACGAGGCGCTGTTCCTGCGCCAGAACGCCTTTCTGCAAAGCGACCCATCCTCGCATTTCGTGCAGAATGCCGAGGTGATTCTGATGGAGCCGGAAAATTCCCTCACCCTTCTGGGCCGGGTGCTGCGCCGCACCACGCCGGAGGGCGTCGAAAAACAGCTGATCGACACGCCCGAGGCGCTGGAATCGCTGCTCTGCGGCCATTTCGGCATCACGGGCGTCGAGATTTCCCGCCTCTGGCCACGGATTGCGGCCCGGCATCAGGTGCTTTTCGGGGCAGAGCCGCAGGGGTCTTGCGATTCTGCCGCGCCCTAGATAATCGGGCGCATGACCCAAGCTGCATCGCACCCCGCCCCGCACCACGAACGCTTGCTGATTATCGACTTCGGTTCTCAGGTGACGCAACTGATCGCGCGCCGCCTGCGGGAGTTGAACGTCTATTGCGAGATCCACCCCTATAACAAGATCGACGAGGCTTTCCTCGAAGCCTTCGCGCCGAAAGCCGTGATCTTCTCCGGCGGCCCGGCCTCGGTCTATTGGGAGGGCGCGCCGATGCCGCCCAAGGGCGTGTTCGACATGGGCGTGCCGATCCTCGGCATCTGCTATGGCCAGCAGGTGATGATGCATGTGCTGGGCGGCCATGTCGAAGGCGGCCATGGCACCGCCGAATTCGGCAAGGCCTATGTCACTCCCGCCGCCACCGACCTGCCCTTGCTGCAAGGCTGGTTCGAGGCGGGCGATGAACAGGTCTGGATGAGCCATGGCGACCATGTCTCGAAGATCGCGCCGGGGTTCGAGGTTTACGGCACCTCGCCCAATGCGCCCTTTGCCATCACCGCCGATGTGAAGCGCCAGTTCTACGCCGTACAATTCCACCCCGAGGTCCACCATACGCCGAAAGGTGCCGAGCTTTACGCGAATTTCGTGAAGCTCGCGGGCTTCAAGGGCGACTGGACCATGGGCGCCTACCGCGAGGAGGCGATCCGCAAGATCCGCGAGCAGGTCGGCGATGCCAAGGTGATCTGCGGCCTGTCGGGCGGGGTGGATTCCTCGGTCGCGGCGGTCTTGATCCATGAGGCGATCGGCGATCAGCTGACCTGCGTCTTCGTCGATCACGGGCTGTTGCGGCTGGGCGAGGCGGAGCAGGTCGTCTCGATGTTCCGCGACACCTATAACATCCCGCTGATCCATGCCGATGAAAGCGCGCTTTTCCTTGGCGCGCTGGAAGGCGTCTCTGACCCCGAGGTCAAGCGCAAGACCATTGGCAAGCTCTTCATCGACGTGTTCCAGAAACACGCGCATGAGGTTGGCGGGGCGAAGTTCCTCGCCCAGGGCACGCTTTATCCCGATGTCATCGAAAGCGTCAGCTTCTCGGGCGGGCCCTCGGTCACCATCAAGTCGCACCACAATGTCGGCGGTCTGCCCGAAAAGATGGGCCTGAAGCTGGTCGAACCGCTGCGCGAATTGTTCAAGGACGAGGTCCGCGCGCTTGGCCGCGAGCTTGGCCTGCCGGCCAGCTTCATCGGCCGCCACCCCTTCCCCGGCCCGGGTCTGGCGATCCGCTGCCCGGGTGAGATCACGACGGAAAAGCTCGAAATCTTGCGCCGCGCCGATGCGGTCTATATCGACCAGATCCGCAAGCACGGGCTCTATGACGAGATCTGGCAGGCCTTTGCCGCCATCCTGCCGATGAAAACCGTGGGTGTGATGGGCGACGGGCGGACCTATGACTATGCGCTGGCCTTGCGGGCGGTGACCTCGGTCGATGGGATGACGGCGGATTACTACCCCTTCACCCATGATTTCCTCGGCGAGACCGCGACGCGGATCATCAATGAAGTCAAGGGCATCAACCGGGTCTTCTACGACTGCACCTCCAAGCCGCCGGGCACGATCGAGCTGGAATAAGCCGGGCTAAGGGGGCGTCTCGCCCCCTGCCCTTTCAGCGGAACGCGGCGAGATTGTCCTGCAGCCAGCCCGCAGCCGAGCGCGGCGCGTTGCCGGTCAAAGCCTCGACCGTGCCGGTCGTCTCGGCCAGCACCTCGTCGTGGAAGATCTTGTCCAGACCCAGTTGCAGGTCGGCGACCATCGGGGTGACGCCAGACTCGATCAGCACCTTGCGATGCGCCTCGGCGCTGCGGTGGTGGTAGGTCACCGTCCGGCCCAGCAGCTGCGACAGGCTCCGCGCAATGTCGGGCATGCTGAGCGCTTCCGGCCCGGTCAGGTGGAAGGCGCGCTGCGCCGCAAGATTGGCGCCGTCCAGCAGCACCACGCGGGCCACGTCGGCGATGTCGCGGGTGTCGATCAGGTTGACGCGCCCCTCGCCCGCAACCCCGCCCCACCAGTCGCCCGCCACGGCCTTTCCGGCCCGCGCGATCAGGATATCGACGAAGGTGCTGGCCCTGAGCACGGTATAGCCCAGATCCTGCCGCGCCAGATGCGCCTCGATCTGCATGTGCCAGTCGAAAGGATGCAGGCGGGTCGGCGGCCCCATCACCGACAGTTTCACGATATGCGCCACCCCCGCGCTGACCGCGGCGTCGATCAGCGCGATCTCGTTGGCGACCTGCCGGTCCGAGGTGCCATGCGCCAGAAAGAGCCGCTCCACCCCCTGCAAGGCCTTGGTCAGGCTGGCCGGATCGTCGAAATCCACCGCCGCCCGCGCCACGCCCGCAGGCAGCCGCGTCGTGCCCGCATCCCGGGTCAGCGCCAGCAGATCCACCGGGTCCTGCGCCAGCTGCGCCACCAGAGCCGCCCCGACCCGGCCCGTCGCCCCCGCCACCGCAATCTTCGGCCGTAGGTCCCGCGCTGAGACACTCGACATTTCGGGCTTTCCTTCCTATCTTGGAACAATCGGTCCATCATACATGGAACGATCAGTCCATGATGTCAAGCGAGTTCCAGATGAGCGGCAAACCCCAATTCGACGAGGCCGCGGTGATCAGCGCCGCGATGCAGGTGTTCTGGCGGCACGGCTATGCGGCGGCCTCGATCGACCAGTTGACCACGGCGATGGGCCTGTCCCGGTCGAGCCTTTACAAGCGGTTCACCGACAAGGAGGGCCTGTTTCAGGAGGTCCTCTCCGCCTATGCCGCCCGTGTCCTCAGCCGGATGGCGGCGGTGGAGGGGCGGACCCGACGCCAGCAGATGGAGGCTTTGCTGATGGATTTCCTGCCGAAACCCGCCACCTTCCCCCGGCCCCCGGGTTGCATGCTGGTCCGCTCCTGCGCCGAGATGGCCGATCTGCCCGAGGCGGGAAAGGCCCTTGCGCTGCAGGGGCTGGCACAGCAGCGCGGCATTTTCTCCGCGATCCTGGAGGCGGCGGTGCAGGCGGGCGAACTTGCGCCCGACGCCGACCTGACCGCCTTGTCCTGGCATTTCCTCGGCGTCTTGCAGGCGATCATGACCCTGCCGCAGGCCGGCGCGGGGCAAGAGGATCTGCGCAAGCTGGTGGATCTGGGCCTGCGGGCCTGGCCCCTTGCCGACACGGCGTGAAAGACGCCTGCCCTACACTGTAAGGTTTCAAGAGGGCTGGCGCAGCGTCAGACTGCCATCCGCCGCCATCACCACGCTGCCGCGCGTCACCCCATCGGCGCCGATCAGCACCACGCCCGAAGCACCCTCGGCGTTGAGGAAGAGATAGGCCGAGGCGCCGCCCGGCCGGTCAAACTTCAGATGCGCGCCCTTGGCGTCCAGCTCGAACCTGGCGCTTGGCCCGGCGGGGTCGGGATTGAACAGCGTGATCGCGGGCAGACCCTCCCGGGCCGACAGGACCATCCGCGTCACACCCGCGGCATCGGTGATCCGCAATTCCTGGCTGGAAAGGATGTCGGGGTCAGGCATGAAAAACCTCTGACAAGGGCGCCTAAGGCGCGGGAGAAGCGGCCAGCGCGGCACGAAAGCCTGCGGTGGCCGAAGCAAAACGCGGACCGCCGACATCGAAGATCCAGCGCGTCAGGGCAGAGGGTTCGGATAGGCCAAGACCCTCCAACCTTGCCTGCGCGTCAAGCGCGCGCAGCAGACCGGCCACCATCGCCTCGGCCGCGCCGGCGGTGGCGGCGGGGTCCAACCCGCCGTCGAGCATCCCCGGCGCGAAGGCCGCCGCGCCAGTCTTCAGCTGTAAGGCCGTGCGCGCCGCCAGCGCCACCGCCCGGCCCATCACCGCAGGCGACCAGTGCTCGGGCGCACCAAGCCCCACCAGCAGCACGCGCCTGGCCGCGATGCCGGGCGGCGGGCGGCTGATCAGCAGGGTCTCGCCCTCGCCCGCCGTGAAATGCCCCTCGGCGCGCAGACGCGTCACCGCATGGTCCAGCGCCGCATCCAGATGGGCCAGCCCGCCGACCGGCGCCGCGGCGCCAAGCTCATGCGCGAAGACGCCGGCGCAGGACAGATCGACCTCGGCCGTCACCGCATCGCGGACGGCCACCAGAAGTGTGACGCCATGGCGCGTCCCGATCGGCTCGGCTGCCGCGGTCACGGCTTGATCATGTCGCGGGCATAGGCGAGGCCGATGCCATAACCGCCGCCATGCGCCTCGACGATGGCGCGGGCGCCGTCATAGGTGTCGTGCCGGGTCCAGTCGCGCTGCAGCTCCAGCAGGACCTGAATCCAGCTGGTCATCCGCGCGCCCGCCGTCTCCATCCGGCGCAGGGCGAGGTCGTGGCTCGTGGCCGTCAACCCGCCGCAGGCATCGCCCACGACATAGACCTCATACCCCTCGGCCAGGGCGGAAAGCGCCGGAAAGCTGACGCAGGCCTCGGTCAAGAGGCCCGCAAGGATCAGGCGCCTGCGGCCGGTGGATTCGATCGCGCGGCGGACGGTCTCATCCTCCCAGGCGTTCATGTTGCGGCGCTCGATGGCCACGACATCGGGGATGGCGGCCTGGACCACCGGCATCATCGGGCCGCTGTAGACCCGGCTTGCCGAGGTCGAGGCGACCACCGGCAGGCCGAAGACCCGGGCCGTGGCGGCCAGCGCCACGAGATTGTCGCGGAGCGCCTGGCGGTCCTGCGAGCCGACGCCAAAGGCCAGCCCGGCCTGGGGATCGACGAGAAGAAGGGCGCAGGAGGTGGGGTCAAGCAGGGTCTGGGTCATGTTGCGGGTCCCTCGGGCGCATGGCGGCGTGGCGATGCCCCATCAGTAGGATCGGCGTGGGGGCCGAGCCATCATACCAAGGTGTTAGCCGATCTCCCGCCCCTCTCAGTCCGGACGGTCCCAATAGGGCGGCGCGCCGAAGGCCGCCTTCAGATGTTCCGCCAGGGCGCGCAGCTTGGCCGAGGGGTTGCGGCCCTCGGGATGGGCCATGTGGATGAACTCGGGCTCGGGCCTGACCCCAAGGTCGATCTCGATCAGGGCGCCGGATTTCACCTCCGGCGCGGCGATGAAGGCGGGCAGCAGGGCGATACCAAGCCCCGCAAGCGCCGCATCGCGCAGCATGTCGCCGTTGTTCACCCCCATCGCCAGCCTGGCCCGCACCGTGACCGGCCCGTCATCGGTCTGAAACCGCCAGTCCGCCACGCCGCGGTTGGTGTAAAACAGCCCGCGATGCGCCTGCAGATCGGCGAGGCTGGCCGGCGTGCCGTACCGGTCGAGATAGGCCTGCGAGGCGGTCAGCAGCCTGCGGCTCGGCGCCAGTTTCCAGGCGATCAGGCGGGAGTCGGCGATCGGCCCGTTGCGGATCACCGCGTCATAGCCCCCGGCCGAGATATCGACCCTGCGGTCATCCATATCCAGCGTCAGTTCGATCCCCGGATGGGCGGCGAGAAAGGGATACAGCGCGGGACCAAGGTGCATCCGCCCGAAGGTGACCGGTGCTGCGATCCGCAAGGGGCCGGAGAGGGTGCCGCGCCGCTCGGCCATCGCCACCGTGGCATCGGAGATCTCGGCCAGGATGCGGCGGGCATGGTCAAGGAAATCGCTGCCATCCTCGGTCAGGGTCAGCTTGCGCGTCGTGCGCCTTAACAGCGTGCCACCAAGCGCCCGCTCCAGCTCTGCCAGCCTTTCGCTGACCACCGATTTCGACAGGCGCAACCGCCGCGCCGCCTCGCTGATCGAGCCGCCCTCGACGATGGCCACAAAGGCTGCAATCCCCTCGATCCTGATCATCGTTCGGTCTTTCCGAATTCGAGTTCCCGCATTGGCATTCTATTCCGAACGGGCGCGCGAGGCCATCTTCCTGTCATCGAAGCCGCGGCAAAGGCCGCAGCGCCAGGAAAGAGGAAAAGATCATGTCCCGTATGAACCAGAAAGTCGCCATCGTCACCGGCGCCAGCTCCGGCATCGGCCGCGCCACCGCCCTGTTGTTCGCCGCAGAGGGTGCCAAGGTCGTGGTCGGCGCCCGCCGCCAGGCCGAGCTTGACACGCTGGTGGCCGAAATCACCGCCGCCGGGGGCGAAGCCGTCGCCGTGGCCGGCGATGTCCGCGCGGAAGCCTTCCATGCGGCGCTGGTCGCCGCGGCGGTCGAGACCTATGGCCGCCTCGACGTGGCCTTCAACAATGCCGGCACCCTGGGCGAGGCCGGCCCCAGCACCGGCGTGTCCGAAGGGGGCTTTGCCCAGACCGTCGCGGTCAACCTCACCGCCTCCTTCCTTGCCGCCAAGCACCAGATCGCCCAGATGGAGAAGAATGGCGGCGGCTCGGTGATCTTCACCTCGACCTTCGTCGGCTACAGCTTTGCCTTTCCCGGCGTCGCCGCCTATGCCGCCAGCAAATCCGGCCTGATCGGCCTGACCCAGGCGCTGGCCGCCGAATTCGGCCCGTCAAAGGTGCGGGTCAATGCGATCCTGCCCGGGGCCGTCGACACCGAAATGTACCGCGAGATGAACGACACCGCCGAAAAGCAAAGCTACATCACCAACCTGCACGCGCTGAAACGGGTGGCCTCCCCGGAAGAGCTGGCGCGGTCGGTGCTGTATCTCGCCTCCGATGATGCGAGCTTCGTGTCCGGCACGGCCTCGCTGGTGGATGGCGGCGCCTCGATCACCCGCAGCTGAGGCGTAGGCCGCTGCATGACTGCGCAGGCCCGGTTTGGCATCGCGGAGGGTGCCGAACCGGGCCCGATTTTTCGCCGAAAAATCGAGACTCCCCTTACAGGTCGATTTTTCGCAGAAAAATCGGGCCTGGTTTCGATTTTTCTGCGAAAAATCAGTCCCCGCGCACCGCCGCCTCGATCGCGGCCACGTCTATTTTCTGCATCGTCATCATGGCGGCAAAGGCGCGTTCGGCCTTGGCCCCGCCTTCCGCCATCGCCTCGGTCAGCACGCGGGGCGTGATCTGCCAGGACAGGCCCCATTTGTCCTTGCACCAGCCGCAGTCGCTAACCTGTCCGCCGTTGCCGATGATCGCGTTCCAGTAGCGGTCGGTCTCGGCCTGGTCCTCGGTCGAAACCTGGATCGAGAAGGCCTCGGTCGGCTTGAAGATCGGCCCGCCGTTCAGACCGATGCAGGCCAGACCGAGCACAGTGAATTGGACGGTCAGGACCTGGCCCTTCTTGCCGCCGGGAAAATCGCCGGGCGCGCGGTGGACTGCCACCACCCGGCTGTCGGGAAAGGTTTCGGCATAGAAGGTGGCGGCCTCTTCGGCGGCATCGTCGTACCACAGGCACAGGGTTGGCTTTGGCATCGCATCCTCCCTTTGGATCGGGTCAGCTTGGGCGCAGGGCCGGTCTTCGGTCAATGACTTGTGAAGCGCGCGGGCTTGCCTGTAGAGTTTCGGCAGGATCCTGCCGGATCTGGTGCCTTCGATGCCAAGCACGGGGCGCGGCGCCCCCTTGGACCCCTGAAGCAAAGGCCTGAAGATGATCCGTTTGCGTGGCCAGATGATCTGCATGACCGAGGCGGAGCGCGCCGCCGTCGAGGCGCATCTTGACGCGCATCTGGCGCTGACCCGGGCCGAGCCGGGCTGTCTGACCTTTGACGTGGCCCCGACCGATGATCCGATGATCTACGAGGTGATGGAGGCCTTCCGCGACCGCCCCTCCTTTGACGCGCATCAGGCGCGCACCCGGGACAGCGCCTGGTTCGCCGCCACACGGGGCATCCTGCGCGATTTCCGCATGGAAGAGATCGGCGACTAGCGCGGCCCCGCGGGCAGCGAAAAGCCTGCCCCGCAGGGCGGAGCAGGCTTGGGCATGGGGCGCGAAGGCCCGATCAGCTATCGGCTCAGAAGCTGCCGTGGCGGGCGATCTCGTGCAGGGCGAGGCGGCCATTGGGCACTTCGCGCGGGCGGTAAGCTTCGGGCAGCAGGTCCGGCGTGCCCTGACGGCCGAGGGCCACGACGGCATAAAGCTCGTGATCTTCCGGCAGATGCACCGCTTCGGCGGCCTTGTCCTTGTCGAAGCCGCCCATCGCATGGGCAACCCAGCCGTTCATATGGGCCTGCAGGGCCAGGCTCATCCAGGAGGCGCCGGCATCGAAAGCATGGGTCGAGAGCGCGGTCTTGACGCCATCACGCTCGATGACGGTCCGGGCGCCGACCACCACGAGGGCTGCGGCCTTCTCGGCCCAGACCTTGTTGCCGGGGGCCAGGCTTTCGGCCAAGGCGGCAAAGCCGGGCTCGCCGCGCAGGGCCCAGACGAAGCGGGCGGGCTGGTAATTGGCGGCCGAAGGCGCCCAGCGGGCAGCTTCCAGGATGGTCTTGATTTCGGCCTCGCTCATCGTCTCGGCGGTGAAGGCGCGCGGCGAAGAGCGTTCCAGGAAGACGGGGTTGACCGGATGGTCGGCGATGCGGGCGGGGGTGACGGGAGCGTTCATGGCGAAATCCTCGTTGTGTTGCGCTTAAGCTAGGCGCGCAATCCTGCGCAGGAAAGGCCTGTAGGCGCAGAGCACCTCTGCACAAATGAACAGAACCCGGCGCAGAATCGGGGTTTCCCCTCGCCAGCCCCCCGATCAAATCCCAGGGCTTTTTGCGATCTGCCCGAAAAAGCACCTTTCACCCTTGCGCCTGCGCCGGGGCGGGACCAATGTCCGCGCGCTTTCCCTTTGGTGTATCATGGCCGAAAATCCCTTGCGTTTCCTGACGCGTCATCCCGATTACCTGCGCTATTTCATGGGCATGGTGCCGATCCAGTTCGGCGCGCAGATCGAGGCGATCACCATCGCCTGGCAGGTCTACCACATCGCCCGCGCCACAAGGAGCATCGAGGAAAGCGCCTTCATGGTCGGCATGGTCGGCCTTTGCCAGTTCCTGCCGATGTTCGTGCTGACGCTGTTTGCCGGCACCCTCGCCGATAGGGTCAGCCGCAAGGCCATCGTGATCTGGGCGCTGGTGGCCGAGGCGGCGGGCGTCGTGGCGCTGGCCTTCCTTGCCTTGCAGACCGCGCCCTCGCTGCAGGCGATCTTCGTGATTGCCGCCGTCTTCGGCGCGGCGCGGGCCTTCCTGTCGCCCGCCGCCTCGGCGCTGGTGCCGATGCTGGTGACGCGGACCGACATGCCCAAGGCGATCTCGATCTCGACCACGGTCTGGATGACGGCGGTGATCGTCGGCCCCTTCATCGGCGGCTTGCTGATCACGCTGAGCATGGCGGCGGCCTATGGCGTGACGGCGCTGGCCTATGGTCTGGGCATCGCCTGCCTCGCCGTGATCCGCACCCCCACCACGCCCGAGCGGCAGGAGGGCCATCCCCTGACCCAGCTGCGCGAGGGGCTGGTCTATGTCTGGCAGAACAAGGTGGTCTTCGGGGCGATCTCGCTGGACCTCTTCGCCGTGCTGCTGGGCGGCGTCACCGCGCTGCTGCCGGCCTTCGCCACCGATATCCTGCAGGTCGGCCCCCTGGGCAATGCGCTGCTGCGGATGGGGCCGGCGGTGGGCGGGCTGGCGATCTCGGCCTGGCTGACCTTCTTCCCGATCCGGCGGGCGGCGGGGGTCAAGATGTTCCTTGGCGTCGCGGCCTTTGGCCTGGCCACGCTGGTCTTTGCCTTTTCCCGCTCGATGTGGCTGTCGGTCCTGGCGCTGGCGGTGCTGGGCGCAGGTGACATGATCTCGGTCAATGTCCGGCAGACCCTGATCCAGATCGTCACCCCCGATCACATGCGGGGCCGGGTTTCGGCGGTGTCGGGCCTGTTCATTTCCGGCTCGAACGAGCTCGGGGAGTTCGAAAGCGGGGTTCTCTCGCGCTTCATGGGGCCGGTGATGGCCGCGGCCTTCGGCGGCATCGGCACGCTGATCGTCACCGGGGTCTGGGCCACGCTGTTCCCTGCCCTGCGCAAGGCCGATACATTGGATGGAACCAGCCGTGACTGACACCGTAAGCCTGCCTTCAGAGACCTATCAGCCCTGGAAAGCCGCCGTCTGGATGATGGGCTCGGTCGTCTCCTTCTCGCTGATGGCGGTGGCGGGGCGCAATGTCGTCCATGTCCATGACACGTTCGAGGTGCTGATGGTCCGCTCGGCCTTCGGCTTCGTGCTGGTCGTGCTGGTGGGGCTGCTGACCGGTCGCCTGCATGAGGTGACGCTGCAGCGCCTGCCCGGGCATTTCCTGCGCAATATCGTGCATTTCGCGGGGCAGAACCTGTGGTTCCTCGCGCTGACGCTGATCCCCCTCGCCCAGGTCTTCGCGCTGGAGTTCACCTCGCCGATCTGGGTGATCCTGCTCTCGCCGGTCTTTCTGGCCGAGAAGCTGACCGCGCAGCGTCTGCTTGCGGCGGCCCTGGGCTTCCTCGGCATCCTGATCGTCACGCGGCCCGGGCTTGGCGCCATGAACATCGGGGTTCTGGCCGGCGCCGGGGCGGCAGTCTGTTTCGCCGCCGTCTCGATCATGACCAAGCGGCTGACCCGCGGCATCAGCGTGATCGGCATCCTGTTCTGGCTGACCTTCATGCAGTTCTTCTTCGGCCTGATCGCGGCGGGCTATGACGGCCATATTACCTGGCCCACGGCGCAGACCCTGCCGTGGCTTGCCGTCATCGGCCTCTGCGGCGTCACCGCGCATCTGAGCCTGACCTCCGCCCTCGCCCTCGCCCCGGCGGGCTTTGTCGTGCCGATCGACTTTCTGCGCCTGCCCTTCATCGCCGTCATCGGCGCGCTGTTCTTTGCCGAGCCTTTCGACCCCTTCGTCCTGATCGGGGGGGCGGTGATCTTCGCCGGCATCCTCCTCAACATCCGCGCCCAGTTCCGCAAATACTGAGGCCGAAAGCGCAGGGTCCGGGTCGCGCGCGGCCCGGATCTGCCGCAAGGGAGCGTCATGTCCACGCCCGTCACCCAAACCCGTCTGAGCCTGAAAAGCTGGCTTCTGCTCCTCCTCCTCGCGCTGATCTGGGGCGGGTCTTTCACCGCCAACCATGCGGCGCTGGCCGAACTGCCGGTAACGCTGGTGGTGGCGGGGCGGACAAGCATCGCGGCGCTGGCGCTTTGGGCCTATATCGCCGCAACCGGCCTTCCGGTACCGCGCGGCTGGCGCTTTGCCCGCGATGCGCTGGTGCTGGGGCTTTTCAACAATGTGGTGCCCTTCAGCCTGATCGTCTGGGGCCAGACCCAGATCGCCTCGGGGCTGGCGGGGATCCTCAACGCCTCGACCGCCGTCTTTTCGGTGCTGGTGGCGGCGATGGTCTTTCCGGATGAGCGCTTGGGCCTGCGCCGGCTGGTCGGCGTGGTGCTCGGGCTGGCGGGGGTCGTCGTGGTGATCGGGCCTGCGGCGCTGACCCATCTGGACCTCACCTCGCTCGGCCAACTGGCGATGCTGGGCGCGGGTCTGTCCTATGCCGGTTCTGCGGCCTACGGCAGGCGCGCGCTCAAAGGCATCCGGCCCGAGGTGGGGGCCGCCGCAATGCTGACCGCCGCCGCCGTGATCATGGTGCCCATGGCGCTGAGCCTCAACGGCATCCCCGACCTGCCGCAGGGCAGGACCGTGCTGGCGGTGCTCTACCTCGCGCTGATCGCCTCGGCCTTCGCTTACCGGCTGTTCTACACGATCCTGCAGGCGGCGGGCGCCGGCAACCTCGGCCTTGTCACCCTCCTCATCGCGCCGGTTGCCGTGCTGTTCGGCGCGCTGGCCTTTGGCGAGGCGCTGCCGCCCGCAGCCTTCGCGGGGCTGGCGCTTCTGACCCTCGGGCTCATGGTGATCGACGGTCGTCCGCTCGCCTGGCTCGCCGCACGATTTTCCGCGTGAAACTCCGCGCCCGAGCGGCTAAACCCCCGCTCACCCCTTTGCCCGCCAGGAACAGAGCCGATGATCTATCAGACCGCGCAAGACTACCTCTCTGCCCCGCGCAAGCAGGTGCTGCTGTTCGGCATGTCGGGTCTGGGCAAGACCACGCTGTCCAACATGCTGCGCGACACCAAGGGCGCGGGCGGCTGGTTCCATTACTCGGTCGATTACCGGATCGGCACCCGCTACATGGGCGAATACATCGCCGACAACTTCAAGCGCGAGGCGATGAAGGTGCCGCTGCTGCGCGAGCTGCTGATGTCGGATTCGGTCTTCATCGCCTCGAACATCACCTTCGACAATCTGGCGCCGCTGTCGACCTATCTCGGCAAGCCGGGCGCTGCCGATCTGGGCGGGTTGCCGCTGGAGGAATACCAGCGCCGTCAGGCCCAGCATGCCAGCGCCGAAGTGGCCGCGATGCTCGACACCACGCGTTTCATCGCGCGGGCCAAGGACATCTACGGCTATCCGCATTTCATCTGCGACACCTCCGGTTCGGTCTGCGAGGTGGTCGAGCCTGACAACCCCGCCGACCCGGTTCTGAGCGAGATTTCGCAGCATCTGCTTCTGGTCTGGATCAAGGGCTCCGCCGCCCATAGCGCCGAACTCTGCCGGCGTTTTGACCGCGCGCCGAAGCCGATGTATTATCGGCCCGAATTCCTGATGCAGGTCTGGGCCGAGTTTCTGGCCGAACAGGGCAAGGGCCCGGAGGAGGTCGATCCCGACGCCTTCCTGCGCTTTGGCTATGCACGGCTTTTGGAAAGCCGCCAGCCGCGCTATGCGGCCATGGCGCGCTGGGGGGTGACGATCACCGCCGAAGAGGCGGCAGAGGCCCGCACGCCCGAAGCCTTCGACGCCCTGATCGCCCGCGCCATCGACCGGCGGGACGAGGACCCGGGGGCTTGATCGCCCCAAGGGAACCCTTACTTAACCACCCTGCCTTACGTTTCCCGCCCTGGGCCTGACGCCCGACGCCGCCGCTTTCGCCTGAACCCCGAGGATACCATGCCGATCACCCTGCCCGAAACCCTGCCCGCCTATGACGTCCTGCGGTCCGAGGGCGTGATGGTCATGTCGCCCGACCGGGCCGCCTCGCAGGATATCCGGCCCCTGCGGATCGGCCTCCTGAACCTGATGCCGAAGAAGATCCAGACCGAGAACCAGTTCGCCCGGCTGATCGGCGCGACACCCCTGCAGATCGACTTCCAGCTGATCCGGATGACCGAGCATCAGACCAAGAACACCGCCGCCGAACATATGGCGACCTTCTACCGCCCCTTCGCCGAGGTCGAGGCCTCGGGCGAGAAGTTCGACGGGCTGATCATCACCGGCGCCCCCATCGAACACCTGCCTTTCGAGGAGGTGACCTATTGGGAGGAGTTGAAACGCGTGATGGACTGGACCCAGAGCCATGTCCATTCCACCTTCGGCGTCTGCTGGGGCGGGATGGCGATGCTTTACCATTTCCACGGCGTGCAGAAACACCTCCTGCCGGCCAAGGCCTTCGGCTGCTTCCCGCAGCAGAACCTCGCGCCGACCTCGCCCTATCTGCGCGGCTTTTCCGATGAATGCGTGATCCCGGTCAGCCGCTGGACCGAGGAAAAGCAGGAGGAGATCGACGCCGCCGGCTTGCGCACCCTGCTCGGCTCGCCCGACACCGGGCCCTGTCTGGTCGAGGATGCAAGCCGCCGCGCGCTCTATATCTTCAACCATTTCGAATATGACAGCGGCACGCTGAAGCAGGAATATGATCGCGACGTGGCCAATGGCACGCCGATCAACGTGCCGATGAACTACTATCCGGAGGACGACCCCTCCAAGGCCCCGCGCAACCGCTGGCGCAGCCATGCCCATCTGCTTTATGGCAATTGGGTCAATGAGTTGTACCAGACGACCTATTTCGACCTCAACCAGATTGGCAGCTGACCTGACCCTGTTCGCCCTGATCCTGACCGCCCTTGCCCTCACCGTGCTCGTCGCGGGGCTGGTCTGGCGGGTGCGGGCCAGGGCGGCAGAGATCCGGCGGCGCTATCCGCCGCTTGGGCAGCTGGTCACGGTGGCCGGGCGGCGGGTCCATGCCCTGACCATGGGCGCGGGGCCGGATCTGGTGCTGCTGCACGGCGCCTCGGGCCAGGTGCGCGATCTTCTGCCCTTGATGGAGCATCTGGCGCCCTCGTTCCGCGTCACGGCCTTCGACCGGCCGGGGCTTGGCCATTCCGACAGCCTTGGCGCCGGCGGGGTCGCCCCCGGCGATCAGGCGCGGCATCTGGCGGTGGCGGCGGGGGATCTCGGCATCCGCGCGCCGATCGTGCTGGGGCAAAGCTATGGCGGGGCGGTGGCCCTGGCCTGGGGGCTGGAGGTGGCGGGCGATCAGGCGGCCTCGGCACTGGTCCTCGTCTCGGCCGCGGCGATGCCCTGGCCGGGCAAGCTTGACTGGACCTACCGGCTGACCGAAACCGCGCTCGGCCGGCTGCTGATCCTGCCCTGGGCCACGGCGCTGATCAGCGACCGCCGGCTGGAGGCGATGATGCCGGGGCTTTTCACCCCCGAAGCCGCCCCGCCGGATTATGCGCGGCGGACCGGGGCGGCGCTGGCCCTGCCCTGGCGCCACCTCGCCGACAATGCCCGCCAGGTGAACGCGCTGTTTGCCCATGTCGTGGCGATGCAGACGCGCTATGCCAGCCTCAGCCTTCCTGTCGAGGTGATCCATGGCGATGCCGACCCGATCGTGCCGGCGGCGATCCATGCCGAACCGGTCAGCCGGCTGATCCCGGGGGCGGCGCTGACGCTTCTGCCCGGCGTGGGCCATATGCCGCATCACAGCCAGACCGCCCGGGTGGCGGCGGCGGTTCTGCGCGCGGCACGCCGCGCCGGGTGGACTTGACCCGCCGCTTTGCCCTACACAAGGGAAAACCGGAGGAAGATCATGGACCTGCCATTCGACGGTGCCATCACCCGCTATTTCAGGAAAGACGCCCCGAAAGAGGTGCGCGAGGCGATCGAGACCGCCTCCAAGGACGAGATCCTGTCCAAGTCTTATCCCTACCGCGAAGAGATGAAGAAGAAGGATTACGAAGCAAGGATGGAGGTTCTGCAGCTGCAGCTGGTGCGGATGCATTACGACCTGAAAGCCAGGGGCAAGCGCCTGATCGTGGTCTTCGAGGGCCGCGATGCGGCGGGCAAGGGCGGCACGATCGAGGCTTTGCGGCTGAACCTCAACCCGCGGGTGGCGCGGGTCATAGCCCTCGCCAAGCCGACCGAGCGCGAGGCGGCGCAATGGTATTTCCAACGCTATGTCGATCAGCTGCCGGCTCTGGGCGAGATCTCGCTTTACGACCGCAGCTGGTACAACCGCGCCATCGTCGAACCGGTCTTCGGCTTCTGCACGCCGGAGCAGCGGGCGAAGTTCTTCCGCCAGCTGCCGGAATATGAACGGATGATCACTGACGAGGGGATCGTGCTGGTCAAGCTCTGGCTGGAGGTCAACCGCGCCGAACAGCTGCAGCGCTTTCTCGACCGCGAGAAGGACCCGCTGAAACAGTGGAAGCTGAGCCAGATCGACATCGACGGGCTGGCGAAGTGGAAGGATTATTCCGAGGCGATTTCCGATACGATGCAACGGTCGAATTTCAGCTATGCGCCCTGGACGGTGATCCTGTCGGACGACAAGCTGCGCGCGAGGATCGCGGCGATCCAGACCGTGCTGAACGCGATGGATTACGACGGCAAGGACCTGAGCCTGATCGGCACGATCGACCCCAAGGTCTGCGGCGGTCCGGCGCTGGCGGGCATGTGACCGGCCCGGGGGGCGCGCGGCGGCTCCGGCTGGGGGGCTTGCCGCCCCCCAGACCCCCCGCGGATATTTTTGTCTGGATGAAAGACGCGACGTGAAGCAAGGCTATCATCATGGCAATCTGCGGCAGGCTTTGGTGGAAGCGGCGCTGGAACTGATTGCGGAAAAGGGGCCGACCGGCTTTGCCCTTTCGGAAGCGGCCAAGGCGGTGGCGGTGACGCCGGCGGCGGTCTACCGGCATTTCGCCGGGCGCGACGAGCTGATCGCCGAGGTGGCGCGGCAGGGCTATGACATTTTCGCCGCCCTGATGGAATTTGCCTATAACGACGGCAAGCCCTCGGCCCTGGCGGCGTTTGAGGCGACCGGGCGGGCCTATCTGGCCTTTGCGCGCAAATACCCCGGGCATTACATGGCGATGTTTGAAAGCGGCCTCAGCTTCAACGCCCATCCCGACCTCGCGCTGATGGCGCAGAAGGCGCGCTCGGTGCTGGAGAAGGCGGCGGAGAGCTTGAGCCAGCACATGCCTGCCGGGCGGCGACCGCCGGCCTCGATGTTTTCGGCGCATATCCTGGCGATGAGCCATGGCGTGGTCGAATTGTACATGCGCGGCAATCCCGGGGCGAAATCGCCCTTCTCGCCCGAGGATCTCTTGGAGAGCGGGATCGGCATCTATCTGCGCGGCTTGGGGCTTTTGAAGCCGGATTCCTGACCTTACACTGCAGGGCGAAAAACTTACGCCGTAAGCCCGGAGGACTTACGGCGTAGGATTTGGACTTGCAGCGGATGTCAGCGGAACATGACGAGGGCGCCCGGGCTCCAGCCGACGCGGGTGCGGGTGCCGATGTCGAGCACCGGGCGGCCGAAGACATTGCGCATCGACAGGCGCATCGGCTCGCTCGTGCCATCCAGGACCACGTCGTAATAGGTCATGTCGCCGTAATAGACGACCTCCTGGATCGTCGCCATGGTCTCGCGGTCGGTGGCGGCCTGGCCGTCGAAGAGCAGGGTCGCCGTCTCAGGCCGGAAGCCGACGGTGCAACCGCCGGGCGAAGGCTGGCCGGTCACCTGCTTTTCGGCGTCGAGGGTGATGCGGCCGAAACCCTGGGCCTCGACCTCGACCTTGCCGCCGGATTCGGAGATCAGCTTGGCGGGCAGGAAGTTCATCGTGCCGATGAAATTGGCGACGGCGCGGGTTTTCGGCAGGCGGTAGAGGGTTTCAGGATCGTCCAACTGGGCGATCTGGCCTTCGAACATCACGGCGATCCGGTCGGACATGACCAGCGCCTCTTCCTGGTCATGGGTCACCAGGATGAAGGTGATGCCGACCTGGCGTTGCAGCTTGATCAGTTCGACCTGCATGTTCTCACGCAGTTTCTTGTCCAGCGCCGACAAGGGTTCGTCGAGCAGAAGCACCTTCGGCTTCAGGATCAGGGCGCGGGCCAAGGCCACGCGCTGGCGCTGGCCGCCCGACAGGGCATTGGCCGCCCGCTTGCCATAGCCGGCGAGGCCGACCATCGCCAGGGCCTCGTCCACCGCCTTGGCCTTGTCTTCCTTCGACCGCGGGTCCTTGCGCAACCCGAAGCCGACGTTCTGTTCGACCGAGAGATGCGGGAAGATCGCATAGCTCTGGAACACCATATTGGTCGGGCGCTGGTTGGCCGCCACATTGGCCATGTCCTTGCCATCGATCAGCACGACACCCGAGGAGATGCCCTCGAACCCGGCAATCGTGCGCAGAAGCGTGGTCTTGCCACAGCCCGAAGGCCCGAGAAGCGAGAAGAACTCCCCCGCCTTGATCGTGGCATTGATGCCGCGCAGCGCGTGGTAATCGCCATAATATTTATGGACGTCCTTGAATTCGATCATGGTGGGTTTGTCAGACGTCACAGGAAGCCTCCGGTATCCTTGGCGCCGGTCTTGGCAAGGCCACGACGGCGGAAAAACTCGGCCAGGGCGAGAAGGAGGATCGAGACCCCCACGAGAATGGTCCCCAAGGCCATGATATTGGGCACGTTTTTCGGAAAACGCAGCTGCCCGTAGATATAGGTCGACAAAAGCGGCTCGCCCGAGCCGAGGAAGTTGGCCAGGATGAACTCGTCGATCGAGATGGTGAAGCAGATCAAGAGGGCCGAGATGATCCCCGGCATGACGAGCGGCAGGATGATCAGGTAGAAGGTCGAGATCGGCCCTTCGCCAAGATCCTGCGCCGCTTCCTCCAGCGATTTGTCGAGGCTCTGGAAGGCCGAGGTCAGGATCGCCACCGCGAAGGGCGTGCAGATCAGCACATCGCCAAGGATGATGGTGAAAAGCGACAATTGCACCCCAAGCGACAGCAGCACGACGAGGATCGCCATGGCCATGATCATGTCGGGCAGCACCATCGGCAGCAGGATCAGCCCCATCAGCGGCCCCGCGCCCTTGAAGGAATAGCGCGTGCTGGCCCGTGCCGCGAAGATGCCCAGCGTGGTCGCCAGAACCGAGGTGCAGACCGCAACGATCAGGCTGTTCTTCAAGGCGATGCCCAGTTGCGCGTCGTGAAATACGTTCTGGAACCATTGCGTCGTGAAGCCGTGCAGCGGGAAAGCCACCGCCGTCGCATCGTTGAAGGCAAAGATCGGCAGGATCACGATCGGCGTGTAAAGGAAGGCAAGGTAGAGGATCGTATAGATCCGCAGGGTCGGGAATTTCATGCTGCACTCCTCAGCTTGCCGCCGACCAGCACCAGATAAAGCGCCGCGTGCCAGATCACCGCGAGAAGGATCGCCATCACCGGGCTGCCCAGGGCCTCTCCCAGCGCGCTGAACACCAGGAACTGCGCCCCGACCGCCGCGATGCAGGCCGCAGCGCCAAGGACCCACGGCACGCCCGCGCCACGGATCGTCACCCGTTCGGACACATATTTCATCAGGATCGCGCAAAGCTTACTTTGTACGAAGGCGTAGAACAGGACCAGGACCACCGCCACCATCGAGGACACCGCCGCCGCCGAGCCGAGCGGCCGGTTGTCCGCCTTCAGCATCTGCTTTTCGATCATGTTGGCGATCATCGGGATCTTGCCGCCGCCAATCAGGTTCGGCGTCACATAGTCGCCGATGGTCGGGATGAAGACGATCAGCACCGCCGCCACCACGCCGGTCATCGACAGGGGCAAGGTCACGCGCAGGAAGGTGGTGAACCGCGTCTCGCCCAGATCCTGCCCCGCCTCCAGCAGCGAGCGGTCGATCTTCTCCAGCGCCACATAGATCGGCAGGATCGCGAAGGGCGCATAGGAATGCGCCAGCGTCACCACCATGGCCTGGATCGTATAGGCCATCTGCAAAGGCTCGGAGATCAGCCCAAGCTGCATCAGGGCCGAGTTGATCACCCCGGTCCGCCCGATCATCACGTTCCACATGAAGACGCGGATGACGTAAGAGGTCCAGAACGGGATGGTGATCAGGAACAGCCAGAGCGACTTCTTCGCCGGCGAGACCGAAAAGCTGAGGAAATAGGCCACCGGATAGGCCAGAAGCACCGTGGTCGCCGTCACCATGATCGACACGACCATCGAGCGCATCAGCAGGGTCTGCACCACCGGATCGGTCCAGGCGCCCAGGTAGGTCTCGGTCGAAACCGTGCCATCCGGCATATGGGAATGACATTCGCCCACATAGTTGCACCATTGGAAGTGCGGGACGATCGTCAGGTAACCATCGGTAAAGAAGGAATAAAGCAGCGTCGTGGCCAGAGGCGCGGCCAGGAGCAGTATTGCGTAGAGCGCCGGAGGGCTGATCAAGGCAAGCCCACTTGCAGCCTCCGATCCCCAGAAGCGGCTCCGCTGTTGCGGTTCAGACATCAATCACCCTGTTGGCTCAGTTCTTTGTATCTTGGCATGCGGCGGCAGGATCGGCGCCCCGCTCTCAACGTTTGATCAAATTAAGCAGCTTGCGACGCGCCGCGCAAGCGATTTGATGGCAAGATTGCGCCTGCCCCCTGAAGCTGACAAGGCTGATGCTGGAAAACCGGGCTAAAATGTGCCGGATTCCACGGCGATCGCCCGCTTCTTCAACTCTTCCATCAGGCGCGGCACGACATGCGGGCTGGCGACGGCCAGCTGCATCGCCTCGACCAGGGCCTCGTCGGGGCCGGCTTCGGTCAGGCGCCAGATCTGGCGGTGGGCGGCGCCGTCCTCGTAGACGATCTCGGTACGGCCGGCACGGCTGACGCGCCAACCCAGAAAATCCGCGCCCTGCGGCGCGTGGAATGTGGATTGAAGTCCCATGTTACCTCTTCGCCGGGCGCTTTTTTGACTGCTCGCTTATGCCCGATGGGGAACTGTGCCCAAAGCTTTACCTTTGCGTCAATCCCTTGCCGATACCGCAGGTGCAGCATGAGTCCTGCGGGACACAGTGCCTTACAAGGTAAGATGGCGGGAAGAGGTCACACCGCCATGTCGTTCGGCGGCCAGGCGAGCAGGCTGCACAGGCTTTCCAGCCCCTGTTCCAGCCTGGCGCGCGAGGAATCCCCGGCCAGCGCCATCCGCACCGCATTGGGCGCCCGCCCGGTCACCATCGCATATTGATCGGCCGAGCGGAGGAGGACGCCCGCCTCCTCGGCCCGCCGCGCGAAGGTCGAGGCGCGCCAGCCCTGCGGCAGGTTCAGCCAGACGAAGGGCAGGCCCGGCTGCCAGCGGATGTCGAACCCGCCGAGGATGTTGGAGGCCATCCGGCTGCGGGCGGCAAACTCGGCCATGACCTTGGTGCGGATCTCGTCGGCGGCGCCGGACTGGAACAGATCGAGGCAAAGCGAGGAGACCGCCTGCGACAGCGCGAAATAGCTTTGCTGCGCCGCCAGCCGCCCGGCGTCGCCCATGCCGGTCGGGCAGATCACGAAGCCGAAGCGCAGCGCCGCCGAGACCGATTTCGACAGGCTGCCAATGTACCAGACCCGTTCCGGCGCCAGGGCCCGCAGGGTGGGCAGGCCGGAGAGGCGGGCGGAATAGCATTCATCCTCGATGATCTGCAGATTGTACTTACGGGCGACCGATACAATCTCGGCCCGCCGCGCCTCCGACATCCGGGCGGCGGTCGGGTTCTGCGCCACCGGCGTCAGGCACAGGACCTGCGGCCCATAGCGCCGGCAGGCCGCCTCCAGCGCATCGGGGCGCATCCCCTCGTCGTCCAGTTCGACGCCGTAGACCTCGGCCCGCGCGAGCCGGGCGGCATAGCGGAAGCCGGGGTAGCAAAGATCCTCGACCAGCACGACCGGCTTTTCGCCGCGCAGGCAGCAATTGAGCACCAGCGAGACGCCGTTCTGCCCGCCATGATTGAGGACCACATCCTGCGGGCTGACCGGCCCCATGTCGCGGGCGGCGAGCCAGTCGCAGACGGCAGAACGCAAAGGATATTCAGCGGCTTGGCTGGTATAGTCCAGCCAGTTGGCATCCATCTTCCCCGCGATCCGGCGCAGCGCCTCGGAGATGGCGGCAAGCTGGCCGACCTCGGGCAGGTTGGGCGAGCGCAGATCGAGCCGCCCGTCGACCGGCCTTGTGTCACGCTCCGCCGGGGTGGGGACCGGCGGGCCGAGGGGCTGGCGTTGCGCCGCAACGAAAGTGCCGCGCCCGACGGTGGCCTGCAAAAGCCCGTCCTGGGTGACGATCTGATAGGCGCGCGCGACGGTGCCCGGGGTGACCTTGATCTGCCAGGCCAGATCGCGCACCGGCGGCAGGCGGACACCCTCGGCCAAGGCACCAGAGCGGATCGCCCCGCGCAGGGCCTGTGCCAGCGCCAGATACTTCGGGCCGTCTTCGGCAAGTTCTGGCTGCCAAATTGTATCCATGACAATTGTCCTCTGGCGATTCGCGCTGCTACATTGTATCTATTACTCACGATAAATGCAAACTTGTATCAACACAATCGAGATGGAAAATGACCGCCCTTGACGTGAACGTCCTCCGCCTGCCCCTGCCGCCCCTGTCGCGCGCCCTGCTGCGTGCCACATTGGTCGTCGTGCAATGGGACTTGCGACGCCGGACCCGCAAGGACCTTCGCGGCCTGACCGATTACATGCTGCAGGATATCGGCCTCGACCCGATGTCGGCGGCGCATGAGGCTGCGAAACCCTTCTGGAAGGCCTGAAGGCCCCGAGGCATCGCCCTCCCCCCGATTTTTCCCCGACTAGGGCCGCAGTTGCGGCCCTTTTTTTATGCCCGAACCCCAGACAAGGCCACCGCAAAGCAAAAGGCCCGCGCCAGGGGCACGGGCCTTTCCAAAACTGTAACGCGGATCAGCGCTTGGAGAACTGGAAGGAGCGGCGGGCTTTGCGCTTGCCGTACTTCTTGCGTTCCACCACGCGGCTGTCGCGGGTCAGGAAGCCGGCGGCCTTCAGGGCGCCGCGCAGCGCGGGTTCATAAAGCTGCAGCGCCTTGGAGACACCGTGCTTGACCGCACCGGCCTGACCGGAGAGACCGCCGCCAGCGACGGTCGCCATCACGTCGAACTGGCCTTCGACATTGGCCACGGTGAAGGGCTGGGCCAGGATCATCTGCAGCACCGGGCGGGCGAAGTATTCCGCCATGGCCTTGCCGTTGACGACGACCTTGCCGGAGCCCGGCTTGATCCAGACGCGGGCGACCGCGTTCTTGCGCTTGCCGGTGGCATAGGCGCGGCCGAGCTTGTCGCGCACCGCGACACGGGCCGGGGCCGAGGCAGCCGCCGGAGCCGCCGCACCAACTGCCGACTTCAGATCGTCGAGAGATTTGATATCGGTCATGATCATGCGCTCCGGGTGTTCTTCGGGTTCATCGCCTTGATGTCGATGACCGTGGGTTGCTGGGCTTCATGCGGATGGGCCGCACCGGCGTAGACACGCAGGTTGGTCATCTGCACGCGGCCAAGACGGTTGCGCGAGATCATGCGCTCGACAGCCTTTTCCACGATCCGCTCGGGGTGAGCGCCATCGAGGATCTGTTCGGCGGTGCGCATCTTGATGCCGCCCGGGTGGCCGGTGTGCCAGTAGTATTTCTTGTCCTTGCGCTTGGTCCCGGTCATCTGGATCTTGTCAGCATTGATGATGATGACATTATCCCCCATGTCCATGTGGGGCGTGAAGGTCGGCTTGGTCTTGCCGCGCAGGATCGAAGCCGCGAGGGTAGCGAGACGGCCCAGAACGACGCCTTCGGCATCAATCAGGACCCACTTCTTCTCGATATCCGCGGGCGTTGCGGTAAAGGTTTTCATATCGGAACCTAAGTTGGAGGGCGGAGAGGCCGCCGTGATCTTGGATGGCGGCTTATCGCTGATGGCTTGCAGCGGGTCAAGAGGCGTTGCAAAGTTTAAAACGTGCAAAATCAATGAGTTATGATATGAGGTATTATACTACCCCATATCGGCACCGCGCCCTAGCGCAGACGCGGCGGTTTGTCGGGGTCTGAACCGGGGGCCTTGGGGGCCGGGGCCGCGGGCGGCGGCACGGGCTCTGCCGCGCTGACGGTCAGGCCTGCCGCACTGATCCTTGTGAAAAGTGCGGTTCCGGCCTCGGCAAAGGCAAGGTCCAGCGCCGCGGCCTCCAGCCCGGAAAAGACCAGCGCCTCGGCCACGGCGCGGGCCATCCGCGCCTCGGCCTCGGGGGCGATGCCCGACAGCGCCAGCATATGGCCCTGTCCGCCGCCCTGATAGGTCACCTGCGCCAGCGCCGCCGAAGCGCCCGGCGGCAACAGCGCGCCAAGCGCCGTCAGAAGCCCCTGCGGCAGATGCGGGGCGGCCAGCGCCGCGATGCGGGCCTCGGCCTCCTCCGGATCGGTCTGGGCCAGCATCTCGGCCAGCCAGTCGATGGCTTCCGCGGGCAGGATCGTCTCGCTTGCCGCGGCGGTGCCGAGGTTCAGCCCCAGGCCCAGCCCCTGCCCCGCCAGCTGCGCCGCCAGAACCCGGCCCGGCAGCACGGCATAGGGCATCGGATCGTCGCTGATCGTGGCGAGCCGCTCCTCGCTGTCGAAGGCCAGAAGCAGCGGCCCCTCGGCCAGGTCATAGACCCGCGGCGTCATCACATCGCCCGCGGCCTCTTCCTCCAGCACGAGGAACAGCGCGGCATCGGCAAGGCAGCGCCAGAAGGCCAGCGCCTCGGCCTCGGCGCCTGCATCCATCGCCGCATGGGCCTGATCGAGGGGGGTCATGATGGCTCTTCCATCCCTGTGGTGGCTTTGCGCCAGCCGCTACTGCGCCCGGCGTGGCTCTTCAAGGAAAAAGCGGGGCCGGGCGCGGCACGCCCGTTCAAATCCCGGCGACGGCGCGGGCCGCAGCTGCCCTTTGCGGCGGCAGGCGCCGGGTCATGTGTGCGTTGCAGCATCACTCGCAGCCTGCCGAGGCGATGGGCCGCACCCCGCCGTTGCCAGCGCAGGCCGCCGGGCCTATGCCGGGAAAAAGACCCCGCGACCAAGCTTTCGAAAGGCTCGATTCGCCCGATGTACCGCGTCTCCTCGCACCTGCCCCGTTTTGCCCTGGCGCTCCTTTTCGGGGCCCTTGCCGCGACCCTGTGGGTGAATCTGGCGCCCGACACCTATTTCGACGTGATGGAATACCGGCTCTGGTCGCCCGCGATGCCGGCCTGGACGGCGGTGCCCGACCCGGTGCTGACCCTGCAGCTGATCACCTCGGAAGGGCTGATGGCGCTCTTCATCTTCTTCATCGCCAAGGAGCTGTGGGAGGCGCTGGTGCTGGAACATGGCAGCCTTTCGGGGCCGGGCCGCCGGGCCATGCCGCTGGGCGCAGTGCTGGGCGGGGTGATCGGGGCGGTGGTGCTCTGGCTTGCGACCGCGGGGCTGGATGTCGGCCTGTCGAGCCAGCTGGGCGACGGGTCGGTGGCCGATGCGGGCCTGAGCGTCAGCACCGGTTGGCCCTTGCCGGTCGGCTCGGATGTGGTGCTGTGCTATGTCTTCGGCGCGCGGGTCTTCGGGCGCGACCATCCGGCGCTGCACCTTCTGCTGCTGATCGCGATTGCCTTCGACATCCTCGGCTTGCTGGCGCTTGGCCTGGCCTTTCCCTTCGGCGCGCTGCGGCCGGTCTGGCTGCTGGTGCCGGTCCTGGCGCTGGCCGCGGTCTGGCCGCTGAGCGCGCGCTATTCCCGCCCGCAGGCGAGCGAGGTGCAGCACCGCCGCGCCGCCGCCCTCTGGCCCTGGCTTCTGGCCGGGGTTCTGTCCTGGGCCGGGATGGTGCTGGCCGGTCTGCCCGGCGCGCTGGGTCTCTTGCCGCTGGTTCCGCTGGTGCCCCATGCCGGGCGCAGCTTCGGCCTCTTCGCCGAGGCGGAGGAGTTGCTGCACGACCCCCTGAACCGTCTGGCGCATTACCTCGTCTGGCCGCTGCCGCTGGTGCTGTTCCTCTTCGGCCTGACGCGCGGCGGGGTCGAGCTTTCCGCCATCGGCCCGATGACTTTGCGGGTTCTGGCGACCCTCTGGCTCGGCAAGCCCCTGGGTCTCTTGATCGGCGCCGGGGCCGTGGTGGCGATGGGGCGCGGCGCGCTGCCCGCCGGGCTGCGCATCTCGGACCTTTTGTTGATCGCGGTGCTGTCGGGGATCGGCCTGACCGTGCCCCTCCTCGGTCTGGACTACACCCTGCCCGGCGGCGTGCCCGAGGATCAGGCCCGGGCCGGCGTGGCACTCAGCCTCTGCTTCGGACCGCTGGCCCTGGGTCTGGCCCGGCTGCGCCAGGGCCTGCGCGCCCGGCCGCGGGCCAAGGAAAGCTCCTGAGCGGGCAAGCGCCAACGCAGGGCCCTTCACCCCAGCTTCTCCGCAGGGCGAACATATTGCTGCCCGATTACACGCTATTGTTTCCCCCAGACCGCAGTCTTAAATTGCAGCGACCCGGCAGGTATGCACCTGCTGTTAATGATAATCCCTTAGGCCGGTGGGCAGGCCGGCCGCATCGGTCGCCCCTGGCACCGGTTGGGCCATGTCCCAGGATGGGAGCGGAACGCAGAACGACATGATCGAATTCGAGAATGTCAGCAAAAGTTTCTGGACCGGGAAAAGCCGCAAGGTGATTCTCGACCGGGCCTCGTTCAAGGTCACGCTGGGCCATTCGCTCGGCATTCTGGCCAAGAACGGCACCGGCAAGACCACGATCATCAACATGATGGCGGGCCTCGAAAAACCCGACGAAGGGGTGATCCGCCGCACCTCGCGCATCTCCTTTCCCTTGGGCTTCATGGGCGGCCTCGTCTCGAAACATTCCGCGACCGAGAATGCCCGCTACATCGCCCGGCTCTACAGCCTCGACCCCGATTACGTCGAAAGCTTCTGCCGCTGGCTCTGCGCCATCGACGAATATTTCGACCGCCCGGTCGGCACCTATTCCTCGGGCATGCGCTCGCGCTTCAACTTCGCGCTGATGCTGGCGCTGGAGTTCGACATCTACCTCATCGACGAAGGCATGCCCTCGACCACGGATGTGGAGTTCAACCGCAAGGCCGGCTCGATCCTGCGCCAGCGGCTGCAGAATGCCACGGTGATCATCGTCAGCCACCAGCCCAAGACGCTGGAGAAATTCTGCCGCTCGGCCGCGGTGCTGAAGAACGGCCAGCTTTACATGTTCGAAACTTTGCAAGAAGCGAAACAGCTGTATGACTACGAAGCTCACAATTAGCCGTTTTCGCACCCGCAAGCCCGACCCCGCCGCCGTGGCCCCTGTCATGGCGTCCCCGGTCACCCCTTCCGTGCAGGGCAACACCGCACTGGCGCCGCAGCGCTTCGGCGATGACGCCTTCATGCCCGCCGAAACCGATGACGGCTTTGGCAATCAAAGCTTTCTGCGCCCCGAACCTTCCGCCGGGACCGCCACCCTGACCGCTGGCGACAGTGCCTCGGCCCCCGAGGATATCGACGCCATCCGGCGCGAGGGTCTGACCGGCCGCCAGCTTCGCGTCGCGCGGCGGCTGGCGCAGAAACACGGCCTGCCCGCCACCTCCGATTTCGACGCCGTCCGCCTGCTGCGCCGGTCCGGCATCGACCCTTTCGGCCGCTCGGCCGTTCTCGAACTGGTGCAGGGCGACAGCGACGGATTGCCGGAAGAAGACCTCGAACCCTCGCGCGCGCTGACCGTCTCCAAGGGCGGCCAGGACCGCCTGCCGCAGACCGTCAAGCCGGTGCCGCTGCCCTCAACCGAGGTGCGCGTCGAAGAGGCCCATATCGCCGAGGTGCGGCGGATTCAAAGCGACATCCTCTCGCGCCGACGCCGCAAACTGGCGCTGATGTGGTCGAAACTCGCCGTCTTCGTCTTCCTGCCGACGCTGATGGCGGGCTGGTATTACTTCATGGTCGCCACGCCGATGTATTCGGTGACCACGAAATTCGTGATCCAGCAGGCCACCGCCGCCTCGCAATTCTCCTCGCTCTTCACCGGGACGGCCTTTGCCACCTCGCAGGATTCGGTGACGGTGCAGAACTACCTCCAATCCATCGCCGCGATGGAACGGCTCGACGACGACAACGGCTTTCGCGCCCATTTCTCCGACCCGAAGATCGACCCGATCCAGCGCCTGCCGGAAAAGGCCAGCATCGCCCAGACCTACAACCTTTATCAGCGCTATGTGAAGGTCAGCTATGACCCGACCGAGGGGCTGATCAACATGGAGGTCTCGGCTGCGACCCCGGCCAAGGCGGTGGAGTTTTCCAAGGCCCTCGTCGGCTATGCCGAAGGCCAGGTCGACCAGATGACCGCCCGCCTGCGCGGCGACCAGGAAAACAGTGCCAAGGCCAATTTCGACGATGCCCAGGTCAAGCTGCAATCCGCCCAGACCCACCTGGTCGAGCTGCAGGAAAAGTACAAGACCCTCAGCGCCGATGTCGAGGCCGGGCTGGTCACCAGCCAGATCGGCGCCTTGAACGCCCAGGTGATGACCGAAAAGCTCTCGCTGGCGCAGATGCAGTCCAATCCCAACCCGAACCAGGCGAGGATGGACCCGGTGATCACCCGGATCAACACGCTGGAGGATCAGATCAAGCAGCTGCGCGCCGGCCTCACGCAAGACAACAGCACCGGCCCCTCGCTGGCCTCGGTGCAAAGCCAGATGGTCATGGCCACCGCCGATGTGGCAACCCGGCAGATGATGCTGGCCCAGGCCACCAATGCGATGGAAACCTCACGGATCGAGGCGCAGCGCCAGACCCGTTACCTGGAACTCGCCGTCGAACCCCTGCCGCCCGACACGCCCAGCTATCCGCGCGCTTTCGAGAATACGCTGGTCGTCATGTTGATCTTTGGCGGCATCTACCTGATGATCTCGATGACCATCGCCATCCTGCGCGAGCAGGTTTCGGGCTAAGGCCCGAACTTTGTGGCCCCTTTAGGAACACTGTGATGAAAGACGTCAAGATCGGTGGCCTCACGGCCTCCAACGACCGCCCGCTTCTGGTGATCGCCGGCCCCTGCCAGCTGGAAAGCCTCGACCATGCCCAGATGATCGCCGGCCACATGGCCGAGGTCTGCGCCGCGGCCGGTGCGCAATATGTCTTCAAGGCGAGCTACGACAAGGCCAACCGCACCAGCCTGAAGGGCCGCCGCGGCCTTGGCATCGACGAGGGTCTGAAGGTGCTGGCCGCCGTGCGCGCCATGGGCATGCCGGTCCTGACCGACATCCACGACGCCGAACAGGCGCGCCGCGCCGCCGCGGTGGTCGATGTGATCCAGATCCCGGCCTTCCTCTGCCGCCAGACCGACCTTCTCCTGGCCGCCGGGGAAACCGGGGCCGTGATCAACATCAAGAAGGGCCAGTTCCTCGCCCCCTGGGACATGGCCAATGTCGCGGCCAAGGTCGCCTCGACCGGCAACGAGAAGATCCTCCTGACCGAGCGCGGCGTCTCCTTCGGCTACAACACCCTGGTGACCGACATGCGCGGCCTGACGGTGATGGCGCAGACCGGCTATCCGGTGATCATGGATGCCACCCATTCGGTGCAGCAACCCGGCGGCCAGGGCAGCTCGTCGGGCGGCGACCGCCGCTTCGCCCCGGTCATGGCCCGCGCCGCCGTCTCGCTCGGCATCGCCGGCGTCTTCCTCGAAACCCACCAGGACCCCGACAATTCCCCCTCCGACGGCCCGAACATGGTTTACCTGAAAGACATGAAAGGCCTGATCGAAAGCCTGATGGACTTCGACCGCCTCGCCAAGGCCGCCCCCCTGCGGCTTTAAGCCAAGAGAAGGCCGGGGCCAGAACCCGGCCAGACCTCCCCCTCCTTGCTCCTTGCCAAAATACTCCCGCCGGAGGCCCTTCGCCCGAGCCGGTTGGCCGAAGGCCAGAGGCGAGACAAGACCTTGCGCCGCAGGCGCGCCTCTGGCTCCCGGCCATATCCTAACGAAACCTTAAGAAAATTCGCAAAACCCATCCATAACAAGGCCTTGCCAAGGATTGCACGCGTGCAATCCCGCCCCTTTCACACCGCCTGCCCCGCCGCCCAGCCCGAGGACCAGGCCCATTGGAAATTATACCCACCAAGCCATCCCGTCACATCGACGACCTCGCCCACGAAATAGAGCCCCGGCACCGCCTTCGCCTCCATCGTCCGCCCATCCAGCGCCGCCGTATCCACCCCGCCCAGCGTGACCTCCGCCGTCCGGTAGCCCTCCGACCCGACCGGCATCAGGCTCCAGTCCTGCAAGACCTTCGCGATCCGCTCCAGCTCGGCGCCGGAGAGGGTGGCCAGCATCGCCTCGCCAAGCCCGAGCTGCCCCGCCACCACCCGCGCCAGCCGCTCCGGCAGCAAAGCCGCCAAAGCCGTCCGCAAGACCTGCCGCCCATTGGCCGCCTTGGCCGCCCGCAGGGCCGCCGCCACATCGACCCCGGGGCACAGCGCCAGCCGCACCCCCTGCCCCTCGCGCCAAAAGCTCGAGATCTGCAGGATCGCCGGCCCCGACAGCCCCCGATGGGTGAAAAGCGCCGCCTCGTCGAACCCCGGCCCCTGCGCCGCCCGCGCCGTCACGGGCAGGGCAACCCCGGCCAGGGGCGCCATCCAGGCCAGCTCCTGCTCGGCAAAGGTCAGCGGCACCAGCGCCGGCCGCGTCTCGGTCAGGGGCAGGCCGAAAGCCTCGGCCACCCGATAGCCATAGCCCGTGGCCCCCATCTTCGGAATCGACTTGCCCCCGGTCGCCACCACGACCTTGCCCGCCTGCACCGGCCCGCGCTCGGTCTCCACCACGAATCCCGCCCCCGCGCGGCGCACCTCTCCCAGCGAACACTTCAGCCACAAGGCCACCCGCGCCCGCCCCATATCGGCCAGAAGCATCGCGACGATCTCCTTGGCCGAGCCGTCGCAGAACAATTGCCCGAGGGTCTTCTCATGCCAGGCGATCCCCGCCGCATCGACCCGCGCCACGAAATCCTGCGCGGTGAAGCGTTTGAGCGCCGACAGGGCAAAGCGCGGATTGCGCGACAGGAACTGTCCGACCCCGGTGCCGAGGTTGGTGAAGTTGCAGCGCCCGCCCCCGGAAATCCTGATCTTTTCGCCCGCCGCAGCCGCGTGATCGATCACCAGCACCCGCCGCCCGCGCCGCCCGGCTTCGATGGCAGCCATCATGCCGGCAGCGCCAGCCCCGAGGATTACGACATCAACCTGTTCCATAGCCTCTGTTAGACTGCGAAAGGGCCGCTTTCAACGTCCGGATTTTTTTGCATCATTTTCCGGCCAAACCCTCTTGCAGCCCCCGAAAGACCCCGCTAAATACCGCCGCAGTTGGGGCGTCGCCAAGCGGTAAGGCAGCGGTTTTTGGTACCGCCATACCTAGGTTCGAATCCTAGCGCCCCAGCCAACTACCCCTGAAAGCGCGCGAGACGACACCGGTTCACCCGGGCGTCGTCGCGTCTTTTCTGCCGGGCCTCAGGGGTTGTTCGGTCAGCAAAGTTTGCCCGGAACCCGCCTGTTTCTCTGCCTCCCGGAACCTGTCGTCCGGTGAGTCTGACGGGCGTCAGAGGCGCTTGGCCTTGCCGATGCGCCTCCAGGACAGCAGGGGAATCGTTTGCGGCCCCAAATCCTGCCGCGTGGCAAATTCCTGCCGATCACGGCTGCGGCAGGGGGGCGTCATCTGCGGCGGCGACTCTGGCCTTCTGGCCTGCGATGACATAAACCGGGGCGAAACAAGGGGGCCGTGTCATGCGCCCCCAGGGGCCTGGGTGGTACATCCGTGACGATGCGTGTTCTGAGCAAGATCTGTTTTCTGGCCGCGCTGGCCGGTCTGGCCGGTTGTGGCGACAAATCGGTCGACATGCGGCTTTATCCGATCGAGGGGCCGATCGCCCTCGCCCATCCGTCGCAGGTCATCTCGATTGCCACGACCTACCGGACCGAGACTTCCGGCGACATCGGCTTCAGGATGCCGCCGCCGAGCAAGGTCTATTGCAAGGGCACCTGGACCTCGGTCGCGCCCAAGGTGGCCAGCCACGAGCGCGGGCTGAAGCTTGGCCTGCGCGACACCGGCGGCAGCTATACCAATTCCTCCAAGGACGTGGCCGGCATCAACTCGGGCGAGGTCTATGCGATCTGCAACGACGGCACCCGGGTTCAGGGCCATTTCATCAGCGGCTCGGGCACCGAAAGCGGCACCGGTCGGGTGACCGACACCTTGGGCAACACCTACAAGCTGCTGTTCTGATACCGCAGCCACGCCATGAAAGAGCCGCCCCGGGTCCTCCGGGGCGGCTGTTTCCTTGCGGGCAGGGTCAGACGTTGACCTGGGTGCCCAGTTCCACCACGCGCCCCGCCGGGATGTGGAAATAGTCCGAGGCCGGGGCCGAGTTGCGCGCCATCAGGATGAAGAGCCGCGCCATCCAGCCCGGCATCTGCCGCCGCGACGACAGGCGCAGGCTGCGCCGCGACAGGATGAAGGAGGTCGACATGATGTCGAACTTCCACCCGAGCTTGCGGCACAAGGCCAGCCCCTCGGGCACGTCCGGCTCTTCGGCATAGCCCCAGGTCAGCGTCACCTTGCGGAAATGCGGCGCAAGGTCCGACATGACCACCCGCTGCTCGGGGGCGACCCGCGGCACGGCGGCGGTGACGATGGTCAGGATCACGTTGTTCTCGTGCAGCACCTTGAAGTGCTTGAGGCTGTGCAGCAGCGCCGCCGGGGCGAAATCCGGCGCCGAGGTCAGAAAGACCGCCGTCCCCGGCACATTGGCGATATGCTTGGCATTGATCTGGCGCAGCAGCGTGGCCAGGGCAAGGTCGCCATTGGCTTCCTTGGCCAGAACCACCGCCGTGCCCCGCATCCAGCTGGACATCAGGATCACCATCAGCGTGGCCAGCCCCAGAGGCAGCCAGCCGCCCTCGAAGAGTTTCAACAGGTTCGCGCCGAAGAAGGTCAGATCCAGCGCAAGGAAGGGCAGCATCATGCCCACGGCCAGCCATTTCGGCAGGCCCCAATGCTTGTGCGCCACGATCATCGCCAGCGTCGCCGTCACCACCATCGTGCCGGTGACCGCGATGCCGTAAGCCGAGGCCAACGCCGAAGAGCCGCGGAACACCAGAACCAGCACGAGGACCGCGACCAGCAGCACGCCATTGACAGCCGACATGTAGATCTGACCTTCCTGCGCGTCCGAGGTGTGGCGAATCCGCATCCGGGGCAAAAGCTTCAGCTGGATCGCCTGCCGGGTCAGCGAATAGGCGCCCGAGATCACGGCTTGGCTCGCGATGATCGTGGCCGCCGTGGCCAGTGCCACGATCGGCAACAGCGCCGCATCGGGGTAAAGCCGGAAGAAGGGATTCTCCATCGCCGTGGCATCGCCAAGGATCAGCGCCCCCTGCCCGAAGTAGTTGAGCAAGAGCGCCGGCAGGGCCACGATCAGCCAGGCCAGCTGGATCGGCAACCTCCCGAAATGGCCCATGTCGGCGTAAAGCGCCTCGGCCCCGGTGACGGCCAGAAAGACCGCGCCCAGAACCACCAGCCCCAGCATGCCGTTTTCGGCAAGGAAACTGACCGCAAAGCTCGGGCTCAGCGCCATCAGCACCTCGGGCCGCTGGCTGATGTGCATAAGGCCGCCAACCGCCAGCGCCACGAACCAGACCAGCGTGATCGGACCGAAGAAGCGCGCCATCGTCGCCGTGCCGCGGTATTGCACCGCGAAGAGGACGACGATGACCACGATCGAGATCGGCAGGATATAGGGGTCAAAGGCGGTGGTGACGAGGCTCAAGCCCTCGACGGCCGACAGGACCGAGATCGCCGGCGTGATCGCCGCATCCCCGTAAAAGAGCGCGGCCCCGATCAGCCCCAGCGCCAGGACCCAGGGCAGCTTGCCACCGAGCGAGCGCTGCGCCAGCGCCAAGAGCGACAGCGTGCCACCCTCGCCTTGGTTGTCTGCGCGCATCAGGATCAGCACATATTTGAAGGTCACGATCAGCATCAGCGACCAGGTGATCAGCGACAGAACCCCCAGCACATCCGATTCCTGCACCCCGCCATGGCTGGCACCGGCAGCCCGCATCGCCTCGCGGAAGGCGTAAAGCGGCGAGGTGCCGATATCGCCGTAAACCACGCCGATCGCCGCCAGCGACAAGGTCAGAAGCCCCTGTTTGCCATGGCCGCCATGGTCCAGCGCCGGATCGGCGGCGGGGGTGCAGGCTGCCGGGACGGGGGTGGAGGAAAGGTTTGCTGCGGGGGGAAGGGCCGTGGACATGAGTAGAGACGGCGGGTTCGCGGAAGGCGAGGACATAAAAGCTCCGGACGTGGCACCGCCTAGGGGCGGCGGGGTCCTTCTCTGCCCTTCGGCGTAAGGAAACGATGGGAAAGGCGGGGGCCGGCATAAGGATTGCATAAAGACCCGCGAAAGGGCGTGGACAGCGGGGGCCGAAGGGCGCGATGAAAGGCCATGAGCCCGCCCGAAAGCCCCTTTGACAGCGCCCGAATGGCCGAACCGGACAGCCGCCCCGCGGCGGCGGCGGTGCCGATTCCCCTCGCAGGCGCGGCCGAAGGCGCCGCCCCCCGCCCGGCCCCGGCGCTGCCCGACCTGCCCGCCCTGCCCGAGCCGCCCGATCTGGCCGCACTCGCCGCGACCCTGGCCCTCGTCGGCATCGCGGCCGGGCTTGCGACGCTTGGGGGCGACGCCCTGCCCGGCCCGGTGATGCCGCTGATCTTCCTGACCTCGGTGCTGGTGGCCTCGGTCGCCTATGGCTTCTGGTCGGGGCTGGTTGCGGCGGCGCTGGCCTTCTTCGTGCTGAACTTCCTCTTCACCGAGCCTTTGTTCACGCTCCACATCTCGCATGCGCAGGATCTGATCACGCTTCTGGTCTTTCTCTTCGTGGCGGGACTGGCGGGGCTTCTGACCGGGCGCCTGCATGACCAGGCGGCCGCGGCATCGAGCCGGGCCGAGGTGCTGGGCGTCCTGTCCGCCCTTTCCGCCGATCTCGGCAGCGCGGCGGATGCCGAGAGCGTGCTGGCCAGCGCCACGGGCCATCTTGCCGCGCTTTCCGGGGGCGGGGCCGCGGCCTTTCGTGCCGATGCCACCGGTCCGGTGGTGGTCACCACCAGCCCCGGCACGCGGCCCAGCGATGCCGATCTGCAAGCCGTCGAACGCGCGCTGCGCCAAAGCCGCAGTCAGCCCGCCCCCGCCGATGGCGGCCCCGGGGCGCATCTGACCATCCTGCCGCTCGATGTCTCTGCTGGCGACCCCGGCCAGACCGAGGCCAGCCCCGGCGCGCTGGCCCTCGGCCATGTGCCGCTCTTCGGCCCCGAGGCGGGCTTGCGCACCGCCGCCATCGACGTGCTCTGCCGCCAGACCCGCGCCGCGCTGCAACGGCTCGACTTTGCCGCCCGCGCGCAAAGCGAACGCCAGCGCGCCGAGGCGGAGGCGACGCGTTCGGCGCTCCTCGCCTCGCTGAGCCATGATCTGCGCACGCCGCTGGCGACGATCCTCGGGGCTGCGACCGCGCTGAAGGATCTTGGCCCCGACCTTTCGGCGGCGGCCCAGGCCGATCTTCTGACCGCCATCGAAGAGGAAGCGGCGCGCCTCAACCGCCATGTGACGAACCTTCTGCAGATGACTCGCCTGCAGGCCGGCCTGCGCCCGGCGCTGGCCTGGGTCGATGCCGGCGACGTGGCCCGCGCCGCCGCCGCCCGCGCCCGCCGCGCCTGGCCACAGGCGGTGATCGAGCCCGCCGCCCTGCAGGACCTGCCGATGCTGCGCGCCGAGGCCGGACTTCTGGAACAGGCCGTCTTCAACCTGATCGAGAATGCCCTGCGCCACGGCAAGGCGCCGATCACCCTCCACGCAGCGCAGGACGGGCAGGCGCTGATCCTGACGGTGGCCGATCAGGGCGCGGGCGCCCCGGCACCGGTGCGCGACTGGCTGGCGAGTTCCGATCCGCGCCCTCCCTTGGGGATGAACGGTCTGGGGCTGGCGGTAGCCAAGGGCATCGCCCGGGTGCTGGGCGGCGATCTGACCATGACCGAAAGCCCCAGCACCGCCCGTCTTGCCCTGCCGATCCCGCCCGACACCCAAGTGCCCCGTTCCCTGCCGAAAGCCTCCGATGCCTGAAACGCGCGCCCTGATCCTGATCGTCGATGACGAACCGCAGATCCAACGCTTCCTTGCCCATGCCCTGGGGGCGAGCGGCTATGACATCTGCCTCGCAGGCTCCGCCGCCGAGGCGCTGACCCAACTGGCCGCGCGCAAGCCCGACCTGATGATCCTCGACCTCGGCCTGCCCGACCGCGACGGCAAGGAGGTGATCGAGGCGGTGCGCGCGAAATCCGCCCTGCCGATCATCGTGCTGTCGGCGCGCGACCAGGAGATGGAGAAGATCATGGCGCTGGACCTTGGCGCCGATGATTTCGTCGGCAAACCCTTTGCCATCGGCGAGCTTCTGGCCCGGCTGCGCGTCTGCCTGCGCCCGGCGCGCAGCGCGCCCAGCACGCGGCTGCGGCTCGGGCCGCTCGACATCGACCTTGACGCGCATCAGGCCTTCCGCGCCGACCAGCCCCTGCGCCTGACGCCGAAGGAGTTCGACCTTCTGGTGGCGCTGGTCGAAACCCCGGGCCGGGTGCTGACCCACCGCCAGCTTCTGGGCCGGATCTGGGGCCCCGCCCATGTCGAGGATGTGCCCTATCTGCGCGTCTTCATCGGCCAGCTGCGCCAGAAGATCGAGGCCGACCCCGCCCAGCCCAGCCTGATCCTGACCGAGCCCGGCATCGGCTACCGCGCCGCCGACCCCGACAGCGTGGCCTGATCCCGTCAGGGCCGGCACAAAATCGGCGCCGAGGCTTAGGCCAGTGACACTTTCTTAGCGACTGTGGCCTAGAACCAAGGCGAAAGCCCTGCATAAGGCCCTTCCCGCATGTGTCCTTCCTCCGCCACCGCCGAAGCCGCAGCCCCGCTGATCCTCGGGCCCGAAGCCGCCTATGACATTGCGGAGATGTTCTATTCCCGCACCGATGCGCGCGGGGTCATTCTGGCGGGAAATGCGGTGTTTCAACGGGTTGCGGGCTTTGACTGGAGCGAGTTGATCGGCGCGCCGCACAGGATCGTCCGCCATCCCATAACACCGCGCGCCGTCTTCGCGCTGCTCTGGTCGCGGGTCCAGAAGGGCGAACCCGTCGTGGCCTATGTCTGCAACAAGACGCGTGCGGGTCAGCCCTATTGGGTGCTGGCCACCGTCCTGCCCTTCGGCACCGGCTATCTGTCGGTCCGCATCAAGCCAAGCTCAGCCCTCTTCGCCCGCGTCCAGGCGCTTTATGCCGAACTCAGCGCCGCCGAACGCGCCGGGCTGACGGTCGAGGCGTCGCTGGCGCGGCTGACGGCGGCCCTCGCCCAGATGGGCTTTGCCAGCTACACCGCCTTCATGCGCCAGGCCCTGGCCGAGGAATATGCCGCCCGCGCCGCCCGGATGCACCAGCGCACCGCGATGGCGGAGGTCGGCCAGCTGCGCAAGAACATCGCCACCATCATCGCCGCCCAGGAAGTTCTGGTGAAGGAATTCGACGGCTTGCGCATCCTGCCCACCAACATGCGCATCCTCGCCTCGCGGCTGGAACCGACCGGCGGGCCGGTCGGGGCGATCTCGGACATTTACCTGATGATGTCCGCCGATATCTTCGCCAAGGTCGGCTCCTTCCTGCTGGGCGAGGCCTCGCTTTGCCGGCGGATGGCCGACCGCTTCGAAGGCGCTATGTTCGCGATGACCTGTTCCTGCCTGATGACCGAAATGATCGCCGCCACCACGAGTGAGGACATGACCGGATCGGGCATCGCCATGGCAGAGGAGGCACGCCATCTCGCCGCCCTCGACGCCCAGCTGCGCCAGAGCGCGACCGCGGCCCTGGCCGAGGCGGTGGCGCTTGGCGGCAAGATCCACATCGCCAGCACCGACCTGCGCCGCGCCATGCTGAGCCTCGAAACCATCACCGTCATGGGCCGCGTCGAAAGCGCCCGCATCGGGGCCGAGGGGATGCGGATCAATGCGACGATCAACCAGCTGCATGACCGCAACATGATCATCGCCCGCAGCCTCGCCGCCATCGACCAGATGGCGCATAACCTGGCCGAGGGGATGGAACTGATCCAGACCGGCTATCTCGCCACCCTGACCGCAGGCCCCGACTCCGGCGCCCAGAGCGCGGCTTAACGGATCCACAGCCTGCGCCCCGGATCGGGCACCCCGGCCCCGACCTGTGTGGCAAAAGCCGCCAAATTTCCTCTATCCACAGCCATTGCTGCCAGAGGCGTGGCCTGCGCTTGCCCCCTCGCCCCCCCTCGTCTATCAGGGAGAAAAGGGGATTTCATGCGCATTCTCATCACCAACGACGACGGAATCAACGCGCCCGGCCTGAAGGTGCTGGAGCAGATCGCGGCCGAGATTGCAGGCCCCGACGGCGAGGTCTGGGTCGTGGCGCCGGCCTTCGAACAATCCGGCGTCGGCCATTGCATCAGCTACACCCATCCGACGATGATCGCCGAGCTTGGGCCGCGCCGCTATGCCGCCGAAGGCTCGCCCGCCGATTGCGTGCTGGCGGGGCTGTACTATGTGATGAAGGATGCGCGGCCCGATCTCGTCCTGTCCGGCGTCAACCGTGGCAACAATTCGGGCGAGAATGTGCTCTACTCCGGCACGATCGGCGGCGCGATGGAAGCCGCCCTGCAGGGGGTGAAATCCATTGCGATGTCGCAGTTCTTCGGCCCGAAGAATGCCCAGCTGGACGAACCTTTCGAGGCCGCCGTCCAGCATGGCGCGGCGCTGGTGCGCAAGCTTCTGGACCGGGGCCATTGGGACGAGGCCGATTACCGGGTCTTCTACAACGTGAACTTCCCCGCCCTGCCCGCCGCCGAGGTCAAGGGCCTGCGCGTGGCCGACCAGGGCTTCCGCCGCTACTCCTCCTTCTCGCTGGAGCCGCATGTCTCGCCGACCGGGCGGCAGTTCCTCTGGATCAAGGGCGGCGAACAGGGCCGCGCCACCCTGCCCGGTTCGGACATCACCGCCAATGTGGAAGGCTATATCTCGGTCACGCCCCTGCGCGCCGACCTGACCGCGCATGACCTTCTGGCGGACCTTTCGGCAGCCCTCGCATGAGCGACCCCGACGCGCCATCTGACGATCCTGCCCGCGAGGTGGCCGAGCGGCAGATGCGCTTCATCTACGCGCTGCGCAGCCATGGCGTGACCGATGCCCGCGTCATGCAGGCGATGGAGCGGATCGACCGCGGCGCCTTCGTGCGCGGCCTTTTCGCCAGCCGCGCCTACGAGGACATGCCTTTGCCGATCTCCTGCGGCCAGACCATCTCGCAGCCCTCGGTCGTGGGGCTGATGACCCAGGCGCTGGACGTGCAGGCGCGCGACAAGGTGCTGGAGGTCGGCACCGGCTCGGGCTACCAGGCCGCGATCCTCAGCCTCCTCTGCCGCAGGGTCTATACCGTGGACCGCCACCGCCGCCTGGTGCGCGAGGCGCAGGAGGTGTTTCGCAACCTCGGTCTGGTCAATATCACGGCATTTGCCGCCGATGGCAGCTTTGGCCTGCCCGATCAGGCGCCATTCGACCGGATTCTGGTGACCGCCGCGGCCGAGGACCCGCCGGGCCCTCTCTTGGCGCAGTTGAAGATCGGCGGTATCATGGTATTGCCGGTGGGACAGTCCGATACAGTGCAAAGCCTGATCAAGGTGACGCGGCTGCAAAGCGGCTACGATTACGAAGAGCTTCGCCCGGTGCGGTTCGTGCCGCTGGTCGAGGGTCTGGGAACGGAATAAGCACAGCCCGGAAGGAACGGGCGCAAGGCGGGGCCAGAGGGTTGGGATGGCGATGAGCGACGACAGGATTTTGGGGATGATCGGGCGTGGCAAGGCACTGCCTCTGATGGCGGCGCTGCTCCTGTCGGCCTGTGCCAACAGTGGCAATCTCGACTGGGATCTGCGCAACAATGGCGGCGGCACCTCTTCGGCGGCCGAGAACAGCACGGCGGCGCGGCCGGCGGCGGACAGCAACGGGGTGATCTCCTATCCCGGCTATCAGGTCGTGGCGGCCCGGCGCGGCGATACCGTGGCCTCGGTCGCGGCGCGGCTGAACATTCCGGCGGGGCAGCTTGCCTCGTATAACGCGCTGCAGGTCGGCGACACGCTGCGCCAGGGCGAGATCCTGGCCCTGCCAGTCCGGATCGCCGCCAATCCCGCCGCCCTGCCCGGTACGGTGATGCCCGACCAGGGCACGGCGGGCGGCATCGACGTGGCGGCGATCGCGACCACCGCGCTGGACCGCGTCGGCCCGGCCTCGGGCACGCCCACCGCCAGCGGCACCACGACGCCCAAGAGCAACGGCACGCCCTTCTCGACCACGGGCTCGGGCCCGGTGCCGGTGCGCTATCAGGTCAAGCGCGGCGAGACCGCCTTCACCATCGCGCGCCAGTTCAACATCTCGGCCAAGGCGCTGGCCGACTGGAACGGGCTCGGCCCCGACCTCTCGGTGCGAGAGGGCCAGTATCTGATCATCCCGACCCCGACCGACATCTCGCGCCTGCCGGGCGCTTCCGCCGCCGCCGTCGAGACGACACTGCCCGGCGAAGGCTCGCCCACGCCCGAGCCGCCCTCGGCCAGCCTGCCCTTGCCGACCGAAAAGACCGTGAGCGCCGCCGAAGCCGCCCGCACCGCCCCGCCCGCCCCGGATCTCGGCGGCCAGCGCACAAAGGCCTCGGCCGCGGCGATGGCGATGCCGGTCGATGGCAAGATCATCCGCAGCTATGACGGCAAGACCAACCAGGGCATCGACATCGCTTCCTCCGCCGGCAGCGCGGTCCATGCCGCCCAGGATGGCAGCGTGGCGGTGATCACCCACGATTCCTCCTCGGGGGCGCTGATCGTCATCCTGCGCCATGCCGATGGATTGCTGACCGTCTACGCCGGGCTCGATTCCGCCAGTGTTGCCAAGGATGCCACCATCAAGCGCGGCCAGACCCTCGGCACCGTGCGCAGCGGCAACCCGGCCCAGCTGCATTTCGAGGTCCGTCAGGGCCAGAAATCGGTCAACCCGCTGACCTACCTGCAATAGGACAGCGCGCGCCCTTGGCAGGCGCCGGGGAGGTTTCACACCTCCCCGGACCCCTCCGTGGGATATTTATGGACCAATGAAATAAAGGTTCTGTTAACCCTTTTCATCGGTCCATAAATATCCACGGGGTGGGTCTGGGAGGGTGGTAAGCCCTCCCAGCCGGGTCCGCAGAGCGGCTTGGGTTCAGGTCAGAGCGCCACGCCCTCGCGGGCGGCGAGGTCGCAGAAGAACTGCCAGGCCACCCGGCCCGAGCGCGATCCGCGCGTCGCCTGCCATTCGATCGCTTCCGCCCAGAGCCGTTCTTCCGGGATCACCAGACCATGCGCCGCGCAGTAGCCGCGGATCATGGCGAGGTAATCGTCCTGCGTGCAGGGGTGGAAGCCGAGCCAGAGGCCGAAGCGGTCGGAGAGCGAGACCTTCTCCTCCACCGCCTCGCCGGGGGTGATCGCGGTCGAGCGTTCGTTCTCGATCATCTCGCGCGGCATCAGGTGGCGGCGGTTCGAGGTGGCGTAGAAGAGCACATTCTCCGGCCGCCCCTCGATCCCGCCATCGAGCACCGCCTTCAGCGACTTGTAATGCTGGTCATCGCTGGAAAACGACAGATCGTCGCAGAAGAGGATGAAGCGGCAGGGCGCCGCCCGCAGATGGCTCAAGAGGCGCTGGACCGAGGGCAGATCTTCGCGGCTGAGTTCCACGATCTTCAGATCATGTCCCTCGGCCCGCACCGAGGCATGGATCGCCTTGACGAGCGAGCTTTTCCCCATCCCCCTTGCGCCCCAGAGGAGCGCGTTGTTGGCGGGCAGACCACGGGCGAAATGGCGGGTGTTTTCCCACAGCGTGTCGCGCGAACGGTCGATGCCGACCAGAAGCCCCACATCCACCCGCGACACCCGCGCCACCGGCTCCAGCCGGTCGGGGCCGGTGTGCCAGACGAAAGCCTCGGCCGCCGCGAAATCCGGGGCGGGCAAGGGCTGCGGCGCCAGACGTTCCAGCGCCGCCGCGATCCGTTCCAACTCAGTCATTCGTCCTCGTCCGGCTCTTCCCAGGTCCCGTCGAGCTTGGCTTGCTTTTCGGCCTGCTTTTCAAAGTAGACGATGATCCAGATCGAGACTTCGTAGAGCGGATAGATCACCGCAAACAGGATCAGCATCGAGGTGACATCGGGCGGCGCGATCATCGAGGAGACGATCAGGATCGCCACCACCGCATATTTCCGCGTCGATTTCAGCCCCTTGGAGCCGATCAGCCCGGCCTTGCCCATCAGCGTCAGCAGCACCGGCAGCTGGAAGCACAGGCCGAAGGCCATCAGGAACTGCATGGTCAGCGCGAAGAACGCCTCGACCGAACCCTGGAAAACCACGCCCTTGGGCACATTCGCCAGCGGATTGGTGCTTTGCATCGCCGCCTTGAAACTGTCCTGGTAGCTCAGGAAAAAGTCGAAGGCGAAGGGCAGCACCACCAGATAGGCAAAGCCCGCGCCGAGGACGAACATGATCGGCGAGGCGAGGAGGAAGGGCAGGAAAGCATGCCGCTCGTTCTTGTAAAGGCCCGGCGCCACGAAGCGCCAGAGCTGGAAGGCGATGACCGGGAAGGCCAGGACGAAGCCGCCCCACATCGCGATCTTGAGGGTGACGAAGAAGCCTTCCTGCACCTTGATCAGCACGAATTCGCATTCCTGCCCGCGCGCGGCCAGGGCCTGGCACATCGGGCGCGACAGGAAGGCGAAGACATAGCTCCAGGCCACATAGCAGATCATGAAGGCGGCGACATAGGCGCCGATCGAGATGATGATCCGGTTGCGCAGCTCTTTGAGGTGTTCGATCAGCGGGGCTGCGCTGCCGTCGAGGTCTTCGGTCTGGCTCATGCGTTGTCCGCCTTCTTCTTGCGCGGGCTTTTCTTCGGCGTCTCGGCGGTGTCTGCCGTGGCCCCGGTCTTTTCGGCGGCAGCGGCCTTGGGCTTGGCCGTCCGCTTGGCCGCGGGCTTGGCCTTGGCCGCGACCTCAACCGGGGCGGGCGGCGCGACCGGCGGCGCTGCGGGTTCGGGCACATAGGTCCCCGCCTCGATCGCCTTCAGCTTTTCGGTCTGTTCCTTCAGGACCTGGCTGCGCAGGGCCAGCTTGTCGTAGAAGGCCTCCTTGGCCGGGTCTGGCACCGGGCCGCGCGCGGGTTCTGCAACAACGACGGCCGAGGTGGTGGCCGGGGAGGCCTGCGCCGCCTCGAACTCTTCATGCTCGGCAATCGCGGCCAGATCGTCGTCCATCTCTTCGGCGATCGCCGCCTCAGTGATGGTGACTTCCGGCACCACGGGTGCCGCTTCCACCGCAGCCGCAAGGGCGGTCGGCGGGGTCGCGGGCAAGGGCGGCGGGGTCAGGCTGCGCGCCGGCATCGTCGGGTTGACCGTGGGATTGGCCGTGTGCTTCATCGGGTCCCACTTTTCGAACTTGTCGGCGGCCTCGCGGACCTTGTCGAGGCCAAGCGACTTGGTCGAGGTCGAAGTCTTGAGGTCGCGCGCCACGTCGCTCACGCCGGTATCCTTGGCGGCCTGCTCCATCGCGCGCGAGAACTCGCGGCTCATCTGGCGCAGCTTGGCGGTGAAACGCCCCAGCTGGCGGAACATATCGGGCAGGTCTTCAGGGCCAATGAAGATCAGCGCCACGATGCCGATGATGATAAGCTCAGGCCAATCGAATCCGAACATGATCTGTCAATCCGGCCTTCAGGCCTGGTCTTTTTCGATGGGGGTCACGTCCTTGGCGACGACGGTCGTCGTGGTGGTCGTGGTCTCTTCATTGGCCATTTCGGCCTTGCCTTCATCGATGCCCTTCTTGAAGGCGTTGATGCCCTTGCCCACTTCGCCCATCAGGGACGAAACCTTGCCCTTGCCGAAGAGGACAAGGACGACAATGGCGATGACGAGAATGCCGAGCGGCGAAGACATGTGCATGGGAAACCTCCTGTGGCCGCGGCATGCGGCCCTGCTGGCGCACACTCTGCGCCTGGGGCCTGAGAGAGCAAGCGTCAAGCGGGGCAAAAATCGGCGGCGGCTTGCGAAAGCGGGGCCTTACTGACATAATTCTGTCAGTAAGCCATTGGGGCCTGCCCGAGGCTGCCCTTCGAGACCCTGCCATGCCGCGTTCCGACCGCCTGTTCGACCTGATCCAGATCCTGCGCGACGGGCGCTTGCACCGGGCGACGGATCTCGCGGCGCGGCTGGGGGTCTCGGTCCGCTCGATCTGGCGCGACATGGGGGTGCTGGCGGCCTCGGGCATGCCGGTCGAGGGCGAGCGTGGCGTGGGCTACATCCTGCGCGCGCCCCTGACCCTGCCGCCGATGCTCCTGACCCCGGCCGAGATGCTGGCGTTGCGCCAGGGCGTGAGGCTGGTGGCCGAGGGCAGCGATGCAGGCCTTGCCGCCGCCGCGCGCAGCCTTGCCACCAAGATTGCCACCGCGGCCCCAGGGCCAAGGGAGGAGGGCGAGGGCGAAGACCTCTTCGCCAGCCGCAGCGCCGAACCGCTGCGGACGAGCCCGCAGCTTCCCCTCCTGCGCAAGGCGATCCGCCAAGGCGAGCGGCTGACCGTGGCGATCCTCGACGCCGAGGGCAAGCTGACCCAGCGCGACATCCGCCCGCTGGTCCTGTCCCTTGCGGACATGAGCTGGACCCTCGGCGCCTGGTGCGAGACCAGGGCGCGGTTCGAGGATTTCGGCTTGGACCGGCTGCTCGACATCGTGCCGCGCGGCGAGATCTTCCCGCGCGAGGCCGGCAAACGCCTGGCCGATTATCGCAAATGGCAAGGCGCCCAGGCCTGACGCGCCCGAATTTTCTGCGAAAATTCAGCGCCCTTCCTTTTTGAATTTTCGCGGAAAATTCGCGGCCTTGAGCAGGTCCCGCCTATAGCGGAGGCTCAGGCCGGAAAGACGAAACAGCGGTCGCGCCGGATCATCAGCCAAAGCGCGAGGCCCGGCTTGGGCAGGAATACCCCCGGCACGGCGGCGGTCAGGGTAGAACCGTCGAACTCCATCCGGAACTCGACCAGGCTTTCATGGCCGAGGAACCGCGCGCGGGTCACGGTGCCGCGGGCGGCCGTGCCCTCGGTCGGTGTCGGGTTCGGGCCGCGTCCGGCGCGGTCGAAGTCGATCTTCAGATGCTGCGGCCGGATCACGATATCCACCGCCGCGCCATCGACCTGCCCCGGCGTCAGGAAGGCGCCAAAGGGCGTTTCGGTCAAGGCGCCGCGGGAAATCCCACGGATCACGTTGATATCGCTGAAAAACGCTGCCGCCGCCCGGTCGACCGGCGCATTGTAGATGTTATAGGGCGCGCCGCGTTGCATGATCAGGCCGGCGCGCATCAGGGCGATCTCGTCGGCCATCCGCATCGCCTCTTCCGGCTCATGCGTCACCAGAAGCACCGCCGCCCCCTCTTCCTTCAGGATGTCGAGCGTCGCATCGCGGATCCCGTCGCGCAGCCGGTTGTCGAGGCCGGAGAAGGGCTCGTCCATCAGCATGACCCGCGGACGCGGCGCCAGGGCCCGCGCGAGAGCCACGCGCTGCTGTTCCCCGCCCGAAAGCTCATGCGGGTGCTTGGGGCCGAAGCCGGCGAGATTGACCTTCTCCAGCAGTTCGTCGACCCGGCGCTGGCGATGCGCGGCGTCGCGGGCCAGACCGAAGGCCACATTGCCCGCCACCGTCAGATGCGGAAACAGCGCGAAATCCTGGAACATCAGCCCGACGCCCCGCGCCTCGGGCGGCAGGTTGCGCCCGGGGCCGAAGACCTCGGCCCCGTCGATCAGGATGCGGCCGCTGTCGGGCGTTTCCACCCCGGCGATCATCCGCAGCGTCGTCGATTTGCCACAGCCCGAGGGGCCGAGCAGGCAGGTCACCTGCCCCGCCTCCACCACCAGCGACAGATCGGCCACCACCTTGCGCCCGCCGAAAGCGCGGCTCAGCGATTGCACGACGAGGCGCGCGGAGGAGGTCTGGTGCGGCGTATCGGTCACGGGCCAATTCCCAAGGGTTTTGATCAGCAAAGCCCTAGCAGCCCCGGCCCGGCCCCGCAAGGCAGCGCCCGCCCCCGGCAAAGCCGCTCACCGGGCGAGGATCAGCTCTGCCTTCAGCCCGCCAAGCGCCTCGCTGCGGCCCAGAAGCAGCGTGCCGCCGTGGTTGCGCGCGATGTCGGCGGCGATCGACAGGCCGAGGCCGACGCCGCCGCCCCGGTTGGGGTCGCGGGCGGCATCCAGCCGGGTGAAGGGCAGCATCGCCTCTTCGCGCCGCGCCTCGGGGATGCCCGGCCCGTCATCCTCGACCACCAGTTTCAGGCTACGCTCGGTCAGGACATAGCTCAGCACGCCACGGGTGCCGTAGCGCGTCGCATTGCCCAGAAGGTTGTCAAGCGCCCGCGCCACCGCCTTGGGCCGCATCCGGACCCGGGTGTTGGCCATGGCGCCCGCCTGCGGCGCGGGGGCCACCGTCACCGCAAGGCCGCCGCGCCGGGCCTTTTCGACCACCTCCTGCACCAGATCGGCCGGATCGATCAGCGCGCTTTCGTCCATCGCATCGCCGCGGGCGAAGGACAGGAACTCTTCGACCAGCCGCTCCATATCCTCGACATCGCCGAGCAGCGCTTCGGTCTCCTCATCCTCGGGCAGCAGGGCAAGGCCCAGCTTCAGCCGGGTCAGCGGCCCGCGCAAATCATGGCTGACCCCCGACAGCATCAGCGTGCGCTGTTCGATCTGGCGCTCGATCCGGGCGCGCATGTCCAGAAAGGCCATGCCCGCCGCCCGCACCTCGATGGCGCCGCGCGGCTTGTAGCGCAGGGTCTGGCCGCGCCCGAAGGCCTCGGCTGCCTGGGCCAGCCGGGTGATCGGCACCAGCTGGTTGCGCAGGAAGGCGAAGGCCACCGCCGTCATCAGGACCGAGGCCAGCAGCATCACGACCAGAAGCTGGTGCGGATTGCTGGCCGAGACCCTTGCCCGCGGCACCCGCACCTGCATCAGGCCAAAGCGCGTGTCGATCCACAGGACCACCTCCCGCGGGTTGGCGGTCAGATCGACCGCGGCAAGCCCCGGCAGCGCCTCGTGCAGGATCGAGCCGACCTCGCGCCCCGACAGATCCAGCCAGTCGCGCTGGTCGGTGCCCGGCGGCACCCCCATCGCCGGCAGATCGACCGACATCACCAGCCCCGCCCCCACCGCCTCGGCCGCGGCCTCTGCGGCGGGCCGGTCGCGGGCCGCCTCCACTTGGGCCAGCAGATATTGCGCCTCCAGCGCCACGTCCCGCGACATCTGCCGGGTGACCCCATCGAAATGGCGCTGGATGAAGATGACCGAGACCACAAGCTGGATCACCACGACCGGCAGGACGAGGATCAGGGCGGCCCGCCCGTAAAGGCTGCGCGGCAACAAGGACTTGAGGCGAAGTTCCATGCCGCATCCTAGCCGCCTTGCCCGAGGCTTGCAAAGCCCCTGTGCGGCAGGGCGCGCGCCCTCCCCCGCGCGATCCGGCGAAGTTCCGCGAACAATCCCGCGCATCCATCGCCATTGTCTTTGTGTCGAAAACACGACCTCAAGTTGACTAAATTTCTTGCAATTACCTCAATTGTTGCGCGGTTAGATCACAATCGTCCCGTACCCTTGCCAAATGCCAAGTGGAGAAACGCCATGACGGACCGCGTTCCAAGCACGATTGCCCAAGTGTTGTACCCCAACGAACTTGAGCTCGACTTCGCCCGCATCGTCTCAGAACTGGAAACGGTGCTGACCCGGCTGGGCGGCTGCGACGCGCAGCTGCATTGGGATACCGAAGACCTTGTGACCTTCGACCTGCCGGAGGCGCATATCCTGCTGGCCACGGCCGAGTTCGGCCGGTCGTCGCAGGGCAATTGCCTGACCGTCTCGGTCGGCCCTTCGACCACGCCGCAGGACGGCGAGACCCCTGCCGCCCCGGACCGCTTTTCGGCGCTGAGCGCGCTTGGCGGGATGGATCATGCCACGCTGTGCTCCCGTCTGGTCGAGAGGGTGCAGGGCCGCTTCGTTCCGGCCGCGATCCTCTGGCAAGAGATCGAGGCGCTGGTGGACAGCGACCTCGTCGAAAGCCTGAACGCCGAACTGCCCAACCTGCGCGTCGTGCCGAAGGATGGCGCCCCTGCCACCGACAGATCGGCGCCCCGGCAGCGGGCCTCGGTGAAGGCTCCGGCGCTGGTCCACACCTCGGACCAAGCTCCGGCGCCACAAGCCCCGCGCCCGGCTGTGGCTGCGCCGGTCCTCGCGGCCCCGATCGCCGCCGTGCCCGCCGCGCCGATGACCGCCGCGCCGCCCAAGCGCGCCGGCATGGGGCTTTTCGCCTCTGGCGCGCAGAAACATGCCGAAGCCCTGCCCTCCGTGGCCAATGATGTCCCCGATCTGCCGCTGCCGCAGGACCAGGCGCTGCAGCGTCTGCGCGGGGCGCTTTACCCCGCCGCGGAAGAGGTTGAGGAGGAGCAGCGCCCGAGCACCCAGATCCGCCTTGCCGCGCATTGCCTGAACGCGACGCTGATCCTCGTCTATGCGCCGCTGGGGGCTGCGGTGATGACCTATGCGCTGCTGAAGGGCGAGGATATCCGCTTTTCGGCGCGGATGATGGCGGTCGTGGGCACCGTGGTCGGGCTGGCCCAGACGCCGCTGGGCCAGACGGTCAAGGCCATGGCTTCGGTCCGCGGCTGGCACTGACCGGCGATCGGCCGGGCGCCCCCCGTTTGCGACATGGGGCGTCGGCTGCGGCAAAGCCTGTGGCGCACGCTGACGCAGACTGAGCGGCGGAACCGGTCTCTCCGGCTCCGCAGCCGCATCAGGAGCGCCCGATGGCCGAAGCCTATTCCGACCGCCGCAAGATCGACCCCTCGCGCGGGGCCACGCTGGGGGACGGGACCCCCAACGACAATGACCGGATCGAGATCGGCCCGACCCAGCTCGCCTTTCGCGAATGGGAAGCGGCGGGGCTGGAGCTGCCCAACCTCGCCCGGATGCGCGAGTTCCGCTGGAAGCGGCTAACGGCGGCGCTGGTCGAACGCGACTATGGCGGGCTCTTGATGTTCGACCCGATGAACATCCGTTACGCCACCGACACCACCAACATGCAGCTCTGGAACAGCCACAACCCGTTCCGCGCCTGCCTGATCTGCGCCGATGGCCACATGGTGATGTGGGAATACAAGAACTCGCCCTTCCTCGTGACCTTCAATCCCCTGGTCAAGGAACTCCGCTCCGGCGCGTCCTTCTTCTATTCGGTGACCGGCGACACCTCGGCCAATGACGCGAGAAACTTTGCCGCCCAGGTGGACGAGGTGATGCGCGCCCATGCCGGCACCAACCGCAGGCTGGCGGTGGACAAGATCATGATCCACGGCCTGCGCGCGCTGGAACGCGCCGGGTTCGAGGTGATGGAGGGCGAAGAGGTCACCGAGCGCACCCGCGCGATCAAGGGCCCGGACGAGATCCGCGCGATGCGCTGCGCCCACCACGCCTGCGAAGCCGCGATCGCCGAGATGGAGGAGGCGACCCGCCTTGGCGTGCCGCTGGGCGGCATGTCCGAGGATGCGATCTGGGCGGAACTCCACAAGGGCAACATCAAGCGCGGCGGGGAATGGATCGAGACCCGGCTCCTCGCCTCGGGCAAGCGCACCAATCCGTGGTTCCAGGAATGCGGGCCGCGAATCGTGCAGAACAACGAGATCGTGGCCTTCGACACCGACCTCATCGGCGCCTATGGCATCTGCATCGACATCTCGCGCACCTGGTGGGTGGGCGATGCGCGGCCCTCCAATGCGATGATCTCGGCCATGCAGCACGCGCTGGACCATATCGAGGTCAACCGCGAGCTTCTGAAACCCGGCGCCCGCATCCGCGACATCGTCCATTCCGGCCACCAGCTGGAGGAGCAGTACTGGAAGCAGAAATATTCCTGCAAGATGCATGGCGTCGGGCTATGCGACGAATGGCCCTATGTGCCCTATCCCGATGCCTGGGTCGAAGGCTCCTTCGACCATGCGCTGGAAGCCGGCATGACGATCTGTGTGGAGGCGCTGGTCTCGCCCGAGGGCGGCGATTTCTCGATCAAGCTGGAGGATCAGGTGCTGATCACCGAGGCCGGCTACGAGACGCTGACGACCTACCCCTTCGACCCGCGTCTTCTGGGGTAAGGCGCGCTGTGGATGACCCTCTGATCAAGCTGCATTTTCACCTCGACCCGGACGCCTGGCATGGCGCTGCCGTGGAATCCCTCTGGGCAAAGCGAGTGGCGACCGACACCGGGGCCAATGTGTTCGAGCTCGACAACTCGCCCTTCTACGCCTTTGGGGTCAGCTTTTGCGATCTGGTCCGCGCCCAAGAGGAAGATGGCAGGTTATTTTTCACAAGCCTGGCCCTTTCCGCAGGTCATTCGACCTATCGGTTGCGGGTGCCATGGCCCTCTTCAGCGTTCGAGGCGGCCTGGGAGCCGCTCTTCCTTCTGGGCTGCACCTACGAGGGCCATTCCCACGGAAAATCCCATTTGTTTGCCGTCGATGTTCCCCCGGATGCCGACATTCAAAAGGTCTTTCACCTGATGCAAGCAGCCGAGGCGGAGGGTGTCTGGGAGTTTGAAGAGGGCCATTGCGGCCATCAGGTTTAGCCCAAGGGCGCTCAGACGCCCCAAGGTAGGATGGGCAATCTGCCCATCTTCCGAAAGCCCCGAAGATGGGCGCATCGCCCATCCTACCGGACAGGTTAGTCTGCCACGAACCCCGCCGCCTTGTGGCTGCCGTCGCAATAGGGCTTGTTCTGGCTGTGGCCACAGCGGCAGAGGAAGGTCTGGGTGACCTTGTTGATCGTATGGCCGGTGCCCGAGACGATCTCGAGGTTGCCGGTGACCTTCAGGGGGCCGTTGGGCAAGGGCGTCACCGCCACCTCGCCATTGCGCACCTCCAGGGCCGCCGCCTCCTTCACCGCAGGTTCGCCCGTGGCGGTGAAGCCCGCGCCATTGTGGCTGCCGTCGCAATAGGGCTTGTTGGCCGAGGCGCCGCAGCGGCAGAGCGTCGCCCGCGGCCCGGGTTCCGCCACGCCGCGCATCAAGAGGGGCGCCTCGAAGGCCAGGGGGCCGTTCTCGCGGATCCGCAGCAGGTTGACCACCGGCGCCGCATCCGAGCTTTCGCCGCCGTCGTTGCGCGCCACCCTGATCGCCCCCGAGGGGCAGTTGACGCCCAAGGCCAGCACCACATCGGCCCGCGCGGCATCGGGATAGATCCACTCGCCTTTGACATTGGGCACGAAAACCTCCGGATGGCTCAGCACGCAGTTGCGCGAATGCACGCAGCGCGACCCGTCGAAGGTGATCGTCACCTCCTTGCCCCTGACCACTTCCATCGCCTCACCTCCTCGCAAATTCCATCAGATCCTTCGCCGCGCCCGGCTCATGGCGGGGGCGCGAGATGGCCCACACTGGCACTGCCATCCTCGGCGGTAAAGCGGATGCTGTCGCCCTCCCGGCTGACCGCGTAGCAGGCCCAATGGTCCGAGGGCGGCCAGACCGAGCAATAGCGGTCACCCTGCACCTGCCAATGGCCGATGCTCTCCTTGCCCATGGTATAGACCGTCTCGCCATCCGCCTTGAAGCTTTGCGCGGCGCCGTCGTCGAAGTGCAGCGCCTGGCCGCTGAGCGCCGCTGTGATCGCGGCACCGTCAAGCTTCTCCTCCGCCCGAACCGGCGTGGCCAGACAGGCCAGGATCAGAACCCACCGCATCATCTTCCCCCGGACAGTCCTCGTACCGGCCCAGATTACACCCCTGCCCCCGGCGCTCAACGCCAAAGCGGGCTGCCGATCTTGCACCCAAAGCCCATGCGGCTTAAGGGGGCGCATCCCGCGCCCAAACTCCGCCAAGGCTCCCGCGAAACTTCCGCTGAAAGGCTCACCCGATGATCCCGCGCTATTCCCGCCCCGACATGGTCGCCCTCTGGTCGCCCGAAGCCCGCTTCAAGATCTGGTTCGAGATCGAAGCCCATGCGATGGATGCCCAGGCAGCACTCGGCGTGATCCCGAAATCCCATGCCGAGGGTGTCTGGAAGGCCAAGGACGCCGAATTCAACGTCGCCCGCATCGACGAGATCGAGGCGGTGACCAAGCATGACGTGATCGCCTTCCTCACCCACCTGGCCGAGATCGTGGGCGCCGACGAGGCGCGCTTCGTCCACCAGGGCATGACCTCCTCGGATGTGCTCGACACCACCTTCAACATCCAGCTCTGCCGCGCCTCGGACCTGCTTCTGGCCGGACTTGACCGGGTGCTCGCGGCGCTGAAGGCCCGCGCCTACGAGCACAAGGACACCGTCCGCATCGGCCGTTCGCATGGTATCCATGCCGAGCCGACCACGATGGGCCTGACCTTCGCCCGCTTCTACGCCGAAATGGCGCGGGGCCGCGCCCGGCTGATCAACGCCCGCGCCGAAGTTTCGACCGGCGCCATCTCCGGTGCGGTCGGCACCTTCGCCAATATCGACCCTTCGGTCGAAGAACATGTCTGCAAGATGATGGGCCTGACCCCCGAGCCGATCTCGACCCAGGTCATCCCGCGCGACCGCCACGCGATGTTCTTCGCCACGCTCGGCGTGATCGCCTCCTCGATCGAGAACCTCGCGATCGAGATCCGCCACATGCAGCGCACCGAGGTGCTGGAGGCGGAAGAGTTCTTCTCGCCCGGCCAGAAGGGCTCTTCGGCCATGCCGCACAAGAGGAACCCGGTCCTGACCGAGAACCTGACCGGCCTCGCCCGCCTCGTGCGCTCGGCCGTCACCCCGGCCCTGGAGAATGTCGCGCTCTGGCACGAACGCGACATCTCGCATTCCTCGGTGGAGCGCGCGATCGGGCCGGACACCACGATCACCCTCGACTTCGCGCTGCACCGCCTGGCGGGCGTGGTGGAAAAGCTGGTGGTCTACCCTGAAAACATGCTCAAGAACATGAACAAGTTCAAAGGCCTGGTCATGTCGCAGCGCGTTCTGCTGGCGCTGACCCAGGCTGGGGTCTCCCGTGAGGACAGCTACCGCCTTGTGCAAAGGAACGCGATGAAGGTCTGGGAGAAGGGCGCCGATTTCAAGACCGAGCTTCTGGCCGACCCCGAAGTGACCGCCGCCCTCTCGCCCGCTGAGATCGAGGAGAAATTCGACCTCGGCTACCACACCAAGCACGTCGACACGATCTTCGCCCGGGTCTTCGGCGCCTGACCGCCGCGCTGGCTGACAGGAGCGGGGGTTTCACACCCCCGCACCCGCCAAAAAAGCGGGGGTTTCACACCCCCGCACCCCCGTGGGATATTTCCGTCTGGATGAAACGGAAGCGCGCGCCAGACCTTTTCATCCAGATCCAAATATCCCGGGGGGTGCGGGGGGCTGGCCCCCCGCCGGGCCGGGACGGAACCCCTCTTCACCCCGATTTAACCCCGATGGCGGCAGTCTGGCCTCATCTGAAGAATCGGGGGCATGATGGCGTTCAATCCTGCAATGTTGGCCAGTTTGACCAATCCGGACGCATTCAACCCGCCGATGCTGTCCGAACAGCCGCCACCGCCGGCGATCACCTCGCGCGAGAAGGCGGCGATCATCGTGCGGCTTCTGCTGGCCGAGGGCGCGCCGATCAAGCTGACCGCCCTGCCGGAGGAGATGCAGACCGCCCTCGCCCAGCAGATGGGCCAGATGCGCCGGGTCAGCCGCGAGACTTTGCGGCTGGTGATCGACGAATTCCTCTTCGAGCTGGAGCAGGTCGGCCTCTCCTTCCCCGGCGGGCTTGAAGGGGCGCTGACCATCATGGACGGGCATCTGTCGGCCAATGCCGCCAGTCGGTTGCGGCGGATGTCGGGGGGCAATTCCTCGGTCGATCCCTGGGAACGGATCAATGCCCTGTCGCTCGACCGCATCCTGCCGGTCCTGGCCGAGGAAAGCATCGAGGTCTGCGCCGTGGTCCTGTCGAAACTCCCGGTGCCGCGCGCGGCGGAGCTTTTGTCGAAACTGCCGGGCGACCGGGCGCGGCAGGTCGCTTACGCGGTCTCGCTCACCGGCAATGTCGATCCCGACACGGTGCACCGGATCGGCATGGCGCTGGCCGTGCAGCTCGACAGCCAGCCGCTCAAGGCTTTCGAGGCCGGGCCGGGCGAGAGGGTGGGCGCCATCCTGAACATCGCCGCCGCCTCGACCCGTGACGACGTGCTGCGTGGATTGCTGGAGGCGGATGCCGAATTTGCCCAGATCGTGAAGAAGAACATCTTCACCTTCGAACATATCAAGGCCAAGCTCGCGCCGCGCGATGTGCCCAAGGTGATCCGCATCGTCGACCAGGCAGCCCTGGTCACCGCCCTCACCCATGCCCTGTCGATCCCGGATCTGGAGCCTTCTGCCGAACATATCCTGGCCAACCTGTCGCAGCGGATGACCCAGGGCCTGCGCGAAGAGATCGCCGGGCGCGGCAAGATCAAGGAGAAGGACGCCGACGAGGCGATGGGCACCATCGTCATGGCGATCCGCCAGCTGGAAGGCACCGGCGAGATCGCTTTGGTTCAGGCCGAGGAATAGCCCAAGGCACGCCGCCCCGGCCGCTCGCGGCACCGATGGCGATGCCTCGCGCGATACACGGAGGGATCGCGCAAGCCTTCCGGCAGGCGGCCTGGCGCTCCTTACAGGCCGACCCGGCCCCGTCTTTCCCCCTTGCCGCGGCCTGATCTGCCACCTAGGTTGCGCCCGGGTTGGCCGCAGGGGCCGGCCCGTGAACGCCCTTTCCCAAAACGCCCTCCCGGAACAGCCCCTCCCGGGACGCGTCCAAAAGCCCAAAACCCCGATCGGTGCCCGACGTGATCCAGACCGCCGCCGCCCCCGCCAGCCGGGGCATCTTCTTTCTGGCCATCAGCATCTTCTGCTTCACCGCGATGGATGCGGTGGCCAAGCATCTCGTCGGGCTCTACCCGGCGGTCGAGGTGGTCTGGGCGCGCAATGTCGGGCAGCTTGGCTTTGTCCTGCTCCTGCTGGGCCCGCGCCTGCGCGCGGCAATCCGGACCCGGCTGCCGGGCTGGCATTTCCTGCGCGCGCTGGCGCAGCTGACCACCACGGCGGCCTTCTTCCTCGCCCTCGGCCAGATCGGCCTCGCCGAGGCGACGGCGCTGGCCGACATCAACCCGGTGCTCATCACCCTCGGCGCGGCGCTGTTCCTTGGCGAGCGGCTGGGTCGTGCCCGGCTGATCGGTGTCGCCATCGCGATGATCGGCGCGCTGATCATCACCCGCCCCGGCCTCGGCGTCTTCAAGCCCGAGGCGCTGCTCGCCCTCCTCTGCGCCTTTGGCTATGCCGCGAGCATGCTGCTGACCCGCTATGTCGGCGCGCAGGAAAGCCCCTGGGCCGCCATGTTCTACGCGGCCTTCTTCGGGGCGATCGTCACCTCGGTGCTGCTGCCCTTCCAATGGACCCCGATCGCGGTAAAGGACATTCCGGCCTTCGGCCTTCTGGCCGGCCTCGGCGCCGTGGCGCAGCTTTTCACCATCCGCGCCTATTCGGCGGCGGAGGCCTCGGTTCTCGCGCCCTTCGGCTATCTCGACATGGTCTTCGCCCTCTTCTGGTCGGTCGCGGCCTTCGGGCAATTGCCCGATCTTCTGACCATCATGGGTGCGCTTGTGATCGCGGCGGCGGGTCTCTATGTCTGGCGGCAAGAAAGGACCGTGTCCCGGGCGTAAGGCCGGGGGCCAGGGCAAAAGCGTGACCCCCAACTCGAGGCTGTTCAAGATCATCGCCTGGACGCAGAATCTGGCCCTGATGGGTCTGATCGGCGTGATGCTGGCCCTGCCCTATGCCTGGCGCATCCCCTTCGGCGGCTGGCTGATGCGGCGGGTGATCGCACCGCTGGCCGGTTATGGCCGCAGGGCGCGGGTCAACCTCGGCCTGATCTGGCCCGATCTGCCCCAAGCGCGGGTGGCCGAAATCGTGGCCGGCGTCTGCGACAACATGGGCCGCACCCTGGCCGAGCTTTACTCGGCGCGCGAGTTCAAGGCGCTGGTCGCCGATGCCCAGGTGCGCGGCAACGGGCTGGAGCCGATCCTGGAGGCCCAGGCCCAGGGGCGCGGGGTCCTGCTGATCTCGGGCCATTTCGGCAATCACGACATCGCCCGCGCGGTTCTGGCGTCGCGGGGCCTGCCGGTCGCGGCGCTCTACCGGCCGCAGACCAACCCCTATTTCGACCGCCATTTCGCCGCCGCGATCCGCGCCGTGGCCGAGCCCCTTTTCGCCCGCGGCCGCCGCGGTCTGGCCGAGCTTGTGACCCATCTGCGCAAGGGCGGCATGGTGGGGATGCTGATCGACCAGCATTTCAACAAGGGCACGCCGCTGGATTTCCTCGGCCATCCGGCGCGCACCTCGCTGTCGGCGGCGGAGATGGCGCTGAAATACAACTGCCTTCTGGTGCCGGTCTATGGCATCCGGCTGGAGGATGGCCTGCACTTCGACCTTCTGGTCGAGGCGCCGATCCCCCATAGCGATGCCGTCACCATGACCCAGGCGCTGAACGACAGCCTGGCCGCCCAGGTCCGGCTGCGGCCGGAGCAATGGTTCTGGGTGCACAGACGCTGGAAGTAGGGGCGCTGGAAGTAGAGTGACGCGCGGGTTTGCGGGCGCCTATTTCAGGATCGCGGCGGCAAAGATCCGGCCCGGCCCGTCGGCCTGCAGGATCACCACGACCGGGTCATCGCCCGGCGCCGGGGCCGAGAGGTTCAGCGCCTCTTTCCCATCCCAAAGCCCCAGCGAGGACCAGGCCGTCACCACATTGGCATAGTCCTGCACCCGGCCGGCATTCTCGCCATATTCGATCTCGACCCTGGCATTGGGGTGATAGCGCACCAGCTGCACATGCAGCGGCGCCTCGAGGGCCGGGTCCGCCTCGGCCTGGATCGCCACCTGCCCGCCGTGACGGACGAGGCGCAGGGTGACGCCCTTGGCCACCGCCTGATGGCGGCGGATCGCATCCTCGACCCTTGCCGGATCGGTGCCCTCGACCCGGTCGACGCCACTGACGATCATCTGCGGCGTGTAGATCGCATTGGCGCCTTCGGCATGGGCATAGGCCTTCTGGCGCTGGGTGAATTTCTGGCTGCCGAACTTGTCGGTCCAGCCGATGTAATCCCAGTAATCGACATGCAGGGCCAGGGCGATCACGCCCGGCTCTTGCGCAAGTCTGCGCAAATATTCATCGGCCGGCGGGCAGGAGGAACAGCCCTGCGAGGTGTAAAGCTCGACCACCGTGCCCACAGCGCTGCCCTGATCTTCGGCATATCCCGCCGTGCCGCCGGCGACCCACAGGCCCGCCAAAGCGCCGATGACCGATTTGTTCATGGCAAACATCCCCTTTGCCCGGCAACATCTAGTGAAAAGCCCTGGGGATGGCCAATCAAGGTTTTGCGAGGAATTTCGCTGGCCTCGCCACAGTGGCAGCTCTGCCGCAGCGGATTAGCGCTGGATTTTCGGCATACCATTGCATACAATGCGGCAGAAGCCAGAATGATTCCTTGCCGGATGTGCCGCATTGCGGCAAAAAGCATCAAACGACCCCCAGGAGGCCAGCTATGACCGTCACCGTCGGACACGACAGCGCAAAAACCCGCACCAGCCTGACGGCTGGCGGCACCACGATGGATTATTACTCGATCCCGGCCGCCCAGGCCGCCGGGCTTGGCGACTTCTCCAAACTGCCCGCCTCGCTGAAGGTGGTGCTGGAGAACATGCTGCGCTTTGAGGATGGCAAGACCGTCACGGTCGAGGACATCAAGGCCTTCGCCGAATGGGCGACCCTGGGCGGCAAGAACCCGCGCGAGATCGCCTATCGCCCGGCCCGCGTGCTGATGCAGGATTTCACCGGGGTTCCTGCGGTCGTGGACCTTGCCGCGATGCGCGACGGGATCCTGGGCCTCAAGGGCTCGGCCGCCAAGATCAACCCGCTGGTTCCGGTCGATCTGGTCATCGACCACTCGGTGATGATCGACGAATTCGGCACCCCGCGCGCCTTCCAGGCCAACGTGGACCGCGAATACGAGCGCAACATGGAGCGCTATGTCTTCCTGAAATGGGGCCAGAAGGCCTTCAACAACTTCCGCGTCGTGCCGCCGGGCACCGGGATCTGCCACCAGGTCAACCTCGAATACCTTGCCCAGACCGTCTGGACCGACAAGGACCAGAACGGGGTCGAGGTCGCCTACCCGGATACCCTCGTCGGCACCGACAGCCACACGACCATGGTCAACGGTCTGGCCGTTCTGGGCTGGGGCGTCGGCGGCATCGAGGCCGAGGCCGCGATGCTGGGCCAGCCGGTGTCCATGCTGATCCCCGAAGTCGTCGGCTTCAAGCTGACCGGCCAGATGGTCGAAGGCACCACCGCCACCGACCTCGTGCTGAAGGTCGTGCAGATGCTGCGCAAGCATGGCGTGGTCAACAAGTTCGTCGAGTTCTACGGCGAGGGTCTCGACCATCTGCCGCTGGCCGACCGGGCGACCATCGCCAACATGGCGCCGGAATATGGCGCCACCTGCGGCTTCTTCCCGATCGACAGCGAGACCCTGCGCTACCTGCGCAACACCGGCCGTGACGAGGGCCGGATCGCCCTGGTCGAGGCCTATGCCAAGGCCAACGGCATGTGGCGCGGGGCCGATTACGCGCCGGTCTATACCTCGACCCTGCACCTCGACATGGGCGAGATCGTGCCCGCCATCTCTGGCCCGAAGCGTCCGCAGGACTATACCCCGCTGACCAAGGCCGCCGCCGGTTTCTACAAGACCGTGTCGGACTTCCGCGGCGTCGATGCCTCGTCGGCCGCCAAGGAAATGGCCTCGGAAGGCGCGCCGCTGGCGCCCTCGACCGATGTGCGCAAGACCGCCGCCGTCGCGGGCAAGGACTATGCCCTGCGCGATGGCTCGGTGGTGATCGCCTCGATCACCTCCTGCACCAACACCTCGAACCCCTATGTGATGATCGGCGCCGGTCTGGTGGCGCGCAAGGCCCGCGCCCTGGGTCTGAAGTCCAAGCCTTGGGTGAAGACCTCGCTCGCCCCCGGATCGCAGGTCGTGTCGGAATATCTCGAGGCCGCCGGCCTGCAGGAAGACCTGGACGCCGTGGGCTTCAACCTCGTCGGTTACGGCTGCACCACCTGCATCGGCAACTCGGGCCCGCTGGACCCCGCGATCTCCTCCGCGATTGGCGAGGGCGATCTGGTTGCCACCGCGGTTCTCTCGGGCAACCGCAACTTCGAAGGCCGGATCTCGCCCGACGTGCGGGCGAACTACCTCGCCTCGCCGCCCCTGGTCGTGGCCTATGCGCTGGCCGGTGACATGAACATCGACCTGACGACCGAGCCTCTGGGCATGGGCACCGATGGCCCGGTCTACCTGAAAGACATCTGGCCCACGACCAAGGAAGTCGCGGATCTGGTCGAATCCACCGTGACCCGCGCCGCCTTCCAGAAGAAATACGCCGATGTCTTCAAGGGCGACGCCAAGTGGCAGGCCGTCAAGATCACCGACTCGGAGGTCTATGACTGGCCGGCCTCCTCGACCTATATCCAGAACCCGCCCTATTTCCGCGGCATGTCCAAGACCCCGGGCGTCATCAAGAACATCGACGGCGCGCGCATCCTCGCGGTTCTGGGCGACATGATCACCACCGACCACATCTCTCCGGCGGGGTCCTTCAAGGCCTCGACCCCGGCGGGCAAGTATCTGGCCGAACGGCAGGTTCCGGTCAGCGAGTTCAACTCCTACGGTTCCCGTCGCGGCAACCATGAGGTGATGATGCGCGGCACCTTCGCCAATATCCGCATCAAGAACGAGATGCTGGATGGCGTCGAGGGCGGCTATACCAAGGGGCCGGATGGCGTGCAGACCTCGATCTTCGACGCGTCGATGGCCTATCAGGACGCCGGCACGCCGCTGGTGATCTTCGGCGGCATCGAATACGGCGCAGGCTCGTCGCGCGACTGGGCCGCCAAGGGCACGGCGCTGCTGGGCGTCAAGGCGGTGATCGCCGAGTCCTTCGAGCGGATCCACCGCTCCAACCTCGTCGGCATGGGCGTCATCCCCTTCGAGTTCACCAATGGCGTGACCCGCAAGAGCCTGGGGCTGGAAGGCGACGAGATCGTCTCGATCGCCGGGCTGGACGGCGACCTGAAGCCCCTGTCCATCGTGCCCTGCACCATCACCTATGCCGATGGCAAAGTGGTCACGATCGACATCAAGTGCCGGATCGATACCGAGATCGAGATCGAATATGTCGAACACGGCGGCGTGCTGCACTATGTGCTGCGCGACCTGGCCAAGGCCTGAGATCGGTCTGAAACAATCGAGCGCGCGCCCTCACCGGCGCGCGCTTTTGCTTTGGCAAATATGCGGCTCAACTGCCTTGTTCTCCTTAGGTTCTTCTTTACCTCTCCCTGCCATTCTGACCTGAACCCAGGAGGACCCAGATGGCCGACCGTTTCCCACCCCTCGCCCCGCAAGAGAAAATCCGCACGACAGCCCTGGCCAAGGCCAGGCCCGCGCCGAGCATCGCACTTCTGGATGTGCTGCTTTTCGGGGTTCTTGTAGCGCTGGTCCGGTTGTTCTGAGGCGCTGCCCCTGTCGTTGCAGCGGGGGTCCCCCCCACTTCGCAATTTCTTCGCCCTTCGGGCAAATTGCCCGTACCCCGTGGGATATTCAGCGACCAATGAAGGGGGGGCTTTGCCGGCATTCCTGCGGCGGCAGGTCAGCGCGGGGCGGGTTTCGTCACATCCATGCCGTAGAGCCAGTCGTAGCGGGACAGGGCAAGGGCGGGGGCAAGCCGCGGGGCTGCGGCGCTGGCCAGGCGCAGGCCCAGGTGGGCTGCGACGCGCTTTGGCCCGCGCAGGTGATAGAGGCTTGCATTGGCGGTGGCGGCGGCGACGATCCGGGTGCAGCGCGATTTGCGCGCAGCCTCAAAGGCGGCAAGGCCCGCGGCCGGGCTGTCGGTCTGCGCCAGGCTTTCGGCCAGGACCCAGGCATCCTCCAGCGCCATGCAGGCGCCCTGGGCCAGGAAGGGCAAGGTCGGATGCGCGGCATCGCCGAGAATCGCCACGCCGCCCGCGCCCATCGGCCGCTGCCAGACCGCGGCCACCTCGTGGCGGAAGAGCCCCCAGAGCCAGACATCCTCGACCCGCTCCAGCCAGCCGCGCACCCGGGGCGAGAAGCGCTGGAAGGCGAGGCGCAGGTCCATCGGGTCGTCGCGCAGGGACCAACCCTCCTCGACCCAGTGCTGGCGCTCCTCGACCGCGACGATGTTGCGCAGGGCGCCGCCGCGCAGGGGGTAGCTCACCAGATGGCGGCCGGGCCCCATATGGACCTCGGCGACATTGGCGCCGCCATCGCCGGGAATCAGGGCGCGCCAGGCAATCTGCTGGGTGAAGAAGGGCGCGCTGGCGCCGTTCAGCGCGGCGCGGGTCGGCGAATGCAGCCCATCGGCGCCGATCAGCAGCTCGGCCTCCTCGGGACCGGTATCGAGCATCATGACCGGGCGCGCGCCGTCGAGGTTGACCGAGACGGCCCGGGTCAGAAGCCGCAGCGTCACGCCCGCAGCCTCCGCCCCCTGGCGCAGAAGGGCGATCAGATCGGCGCGATGGACGAAATGGTAGCCCTGCGCTGGCCGCAGCCGCGCCACATCCAGCCGCAGGACGACATCGCCGGTCAGCCCGTCGCGCAGTTCCACCGCCTGGGCGCGGGTCGAGACCGCCTCAAGCGCCGGGCCAAGGCCAAGCGCCTTCAGCACCGCCGCGCCATTGGGCGAGATCTGCAATCCGGCGCCGACCTCGCGGATCGCATCGGCCTGTTCCAGAACGGTGACCTGCGCCCCGCGCAGGGCGAGGGCCAGCGCCGTGGCCAGGCCCGCCACCCCGGCCCCGAGGATCGTCACCGGCTGGCCAATCAGACTCATCTGCGCACCCTTCCCTCGATGGCGGCGGCGGACCGTCCGCTCCGCGCGCCCTGCCGAAAAAGAAATGCCGGGCCTCTGCCGCCCGGCATTGTTCTGGTCTGGCACTCTTCGCCCCGCAAGGCGTCACTCGTCGCGATGGACCTTCTCGCGCCGCTCATGCTTTTCCTGAGCTTCCAGCGTCATGGTGGCGATCGGGCGCGCGTCCAGACGCTTCAGGCTGATCGGCTCGCCCGAGACTTCGCAATAGCCGTATTCGCCATTCTCGATCCGGCGCAGCGCCGCGTCGATCTTGGCGACCAGCTTGCGCTGGCGGTCACGGGTGCGCAGTTCCAGGGCACGGTCGGTCTCTTCTGAGGCACGGTCGGCGAGGTCGGGGACGGCGCGGGCGGAATCCTGCAGATTGTCGATCGTCTCGGCGCTCTGGTCCAAGAGTTCCTGCTTCCAGACGATCAGCTTGCGGCGGAAATACTCCAACTGCCGATCATTCATGAAAGGCTCGTCTTCGGCCGGGCGGTAATCTTCAGGCAGGAAGGTTTCGGCTTTCATCTTAGCACTTTCCTTTTGCAGGCGGCGCCGATGGGCTGGCCGCAGCGGGCGGGCCACAGGGGCTTTGCCCGTAAATTCAAATGGGCAATCCTGTTCGGCGCCCGTCTAACGGAACTGCCGGAGATTGTCACTAGCCGTTGCGACTTTTTCGAGGCGGCTTTAGGGTTTCGTTAACGCTGAGCGCAGGGGCTTGAGATGACAGTGAAATTCGCCACAACCGCAGGTTACGTCGTGCCGGAGGATCTGGCGCTGGCGGTGAATGCCGCGGTGGCGCTGGGGCGGCCCCTGCTGGTCAAGGGCGAACCGGGCACCGGCAAGACCGAACTGGCGCGGCAGGTTGCGGCCTCGCTGGGCATGGATCTGATCGAATGGCATGTGAAATCGACCACCAAGGCGCAGCAGGGGCTTTACGAATATGACGCCGTGGCCCGCCTGCGCGATGGCCAGCTGGGCGAGGCGCGGGTGCATGAGGTCGCCAATTACATCCGCCCGGGCAAATTGTGGCAGGCTTTTGACGCGCCGGAGCGAGTCGTTCTTCTGATCGACGAGATCGACAAGGCCGATATCGAGTTCCCAAACGACCTGTTGCAAGAGCTCGACCGGATGGAGTTCCACGTCTACGAGACCGGCGAGACGATCCGCGCCCGCCATCGCCCTGTGGTCATCATCACCTCGAACAATGAAAAGGAGCTGCCCGACGCCTTCCTGCGCCGCTGCTTCTTTCACTTCATCCGCTTCCCCTCGCCCGAGGGTCTGGCCGCCATCGTACGGCTGCATTTTCCCGGCCTGAAGGAAAGCCTGCTCGCCGCCGCCCTGACCCAGTTCTTCGAGATTCGCGAGGCGCCGGGGTTGAAGAAAAAGCCCTCGACCTCGGAAGTGCTGGATTGGCTGAAGCTGCTCCTGGCCGAGGATCTGACGCCCGAGGATCTGAAGCGCGACGCCAAGACCAGCCTGCCGAAGCTGTATGGCGCGCTGCTGAAGAATGAACAGGATGTGCAGCTGTTCGAGAAGCTCGCCTTCATGGCGCGGCGCGACCGTTAGCGCCGTGAGGGCGATTCGGACGCTGTGACAACGGTTTGCGGGCCGTTCTTAAAGTGTTCTCTCACGCGGCGCTCACCTTTGTGTCATCCATTGCAACATCGCGTGATCGCCCCGCGCCATATCTGGCGGGCGGCGCGGCGGCTGGGGCCATCTCTGGTTGGCAAGCCCCTTTCGCAAAGTCTTTTGCGCGCCACAGCCTTGCCCCGGTTGCGCCATCTGGCCCATGTTGTCTGTGGTTGCGACCCGTCCGGCCCGGCGCGGCGTAAGGTCGGCCCCTTCCTGCTCGCGGGGGTGGTCGGGACGGGCGGGTTGCATCACCGGCAAAGCTGTACAAGCCTGCGACAGGGACCGATGATCCGGTCTGACCGGGGCCGCGATGGTGCGATGCCCCGCACCGGGGGGTAGCCATGCGCTGTGCCAAAGCCGTCGCCGCATGTCTTGTGCTGGCCCTTGCCGCCTGCGGGCCTGCGCCTTTGGGGATCAGCAAGGCGGGCCATGATCCCGATGCGGTCGAACTGGGTGGCCCGGTCCTGCAGTTTCCCCCGATGAAGGGGCAGCGGGTGCACCGCTCGAATGCCGAACTGGCGCAGGATTTCCTCGACCTTGAATTTCACCTCGAAAGCGGTCTGGCCCTGCCCGTCCTGACCCGGTTCGAGGGGCCGGTGACCCTGTCGATGACGGGACCGGTGCCCCCCACCGCAAGGGCCGATCTCGCGGCCCTCCTGACCCGGCTGCGCGCCGAGGCCGGCCTCAGCCTGACGCTGCTGCCCGACGATACCCCGGCCAACCTGACCCTGGCCTTCGCGCCCACGTCCACCCTGCACCGGATCGACGCCGCGGCGGCCTGTTTCGTGGTGCCCAATGTCTCCTCGCTGGACGAGTTTCGCGCCAAGCGCGGCACGCCCGACCTCGACTGGGCGCAGATGCGGCAAAGGACGCGCGCCACGCTCTTCCTGCCCGCCGATGCCAGCCCGCAAGAGCTGCGCGACTGCCTGCATGAGGAGACGGCCCAGGCGCTCGGCCCGGTCAATGACCTCTACCGGCTACCCGATTCCGTCTTCAACGACGACAATTTCCAGACCGTGCTGACCGGGTTCGACATGCTGATGCTGCGGCTGCACTATGCGCCCGAGCTTGCTTCGGGCATGGGGCCGGCCGAGGTCGCGGCGCGCCTGCCGGCGCTTCTGGCGCGGCTGAACCCGGCAGGTCAGAAACCCGGCGGGTGGAGCGCGCCAGAGACGCCGCGCGACTGGCGCGATGCGGTGGCGCTGGCGGTCAACCCCGCCGCACGGCCCGGCCCGCGGATGGCCGCGGCCACCCGCGCGCTCGAGATCGCGCAGCAGGCGGGCTGGCAGGACAACCGCCTCGGCTTTGCCTATTTCATCCTCGGTCGCCTGCTCGCCCCGCGCGACCCCGCCGCCGCCGTCACCGCCTATATCGCCGCCGCCCATGTCTATGCGACCCTGCCCGACGAGGGCGTCCACCTTGCCCATGCGCTGATGCAGCTTGCGGCCCTGGCCCTGGCCAACCGTCAGCCCGCCGAGGCGATCACCCTCGCCGACCGCGGCCTGCCCGCCGCCCGCGCCTCGCAGAACGCGGCCCTGCTGGCCACGTTGCAGCTGATCAAGGCCGCGGCGCTCGCCACCCAGGGTCATGACGCCGAGGCCGCGGCGCTGCGTCTCGACAGCCTGCCCGCCGCGCGCTATGGCTTCGGCCCAGAGCCAGAGGTGCGGGCCCATGCGGCGGAAATCGCCGTCCTCGCCCGGCTGGATCGCAAAGGCTGACCCTTTGGGTCTTGTGCAAGGGGTTATCGGGATGATCGTGTTCGTGCTGCCGGCAATGCTGATCGGCGCCTTCTGGGGCGCCATGACGGCGCTGAAACGCGGCGGGCGGCGGCTGGACGCGCTGCAATATGGCGCGGTCTATGCCATTGCGCTCGGCCTGATCGGTGTTCTGGCCTATATCATCCTCGGCAAACTGACGCATTGAGATGTTCCAGCCCTTCTTCCTCACCTTGCGGAAGACGGGGGTGCCAGTGTCGCTCAGCGAATATCTGGCCTTTCTAGCCACGCTCGACACCGGCCTCGTGACCCATGATCCGACCGGCTTCTACCATCTGGCGCGGCTGTCACTGGTCAAGGACGAACGCTTCTACGACCGCTTCGACCGCGCCTTTGCCGAGGCCTTTCATGGACTTGACGCCCTGACGCCCGAGGCGGTGCTCCAGGCGCTCGACCTGCCGCCCGACTGGCTCGATGCGCAGCTGACAAGGTACCTCAGCCCCGAGGAGCGCGCCGCCGTTCAGGCCCTCGGCGGGCTCGACAAGCTGATGGAGGCGCTGCGCCAGCGGCTGGCCGAACAGCAGGGCCGCCATCAGGGCGGCAACAAATGGGTCGGCACCGGCGGCACCTCACCCTTCGGCAACAGCGGTTACAACCCCGAAGGCGTGCGGATCGGCGGCGACAGCACCCACCGCCGCGCCGTCAAGGTCTGGGAGCAGCGCGAGTTCCGCAACCTCGACGAAGACGCCGACCTCGGCCCGCGCTCCCTCAAACTCGCCCTGCGCGCCCTGCGCCGCTGGGCGCGCGAGGGCCAAAGCCGCTTCGACCTCGACGCCACGATCCAGGCCACGGCGCGGCAGGGCTGGCTCGACGTGCAGGAACGCCCCGAGCGGCGCAACGCGGTCAAGGTCCTGCTCTTTCTCGACATCGGCGGCTCGATGGACGACCATGTGCTGCAGGCCGAGGCCCTCTTCGCCGCCGCCAAGGCCGAGTTCCGCCAACTGACCTCGTTCTATTTCCACAATTGCCTGTATGAGGCGGTCTGGCAGGACAATTCCCGCCGCCGCGTCCACCAGATCCCGACCTGGGACGTGCTGCGCCGCTACGGCCCCGACTACCGCGCGATCTTCGTGGGCGACGCCGCGATGAGCCCCTACGAGATCGACGCCCCCGGCGGCTCGGTCGAACACTGGAACCCCGAGCCCGGCCGCACCTGGCTGACCCGTGCCTGCCAGCACTGGCCACGCCACCTCTGGATCAACCCCGCGCCGGAACCGACCTGGGCCTACAACCGCTCCACCGCAATGATCCGCAGCCTCTTCGAAGGCAAGATGGTCCCCCTGACCCTCGCAGGCCTCGCCGAAGGCATCCGCACCCTGCGCTGAAGCCCCTATTTGCTCTTTGCCCAAATACTCCCGCCGGAGGCCCTTCGCCTGAGCCGGTTGGCCGCAGGCCAGAGGCGAGGACCACCAATGCGCCGCAGGCGCTCATCCGGATCGGGACGAAGCCCTCACGCCGACTCGATCGCCTTGCCCAGCCGCCATAGCTGCGCCTTCTTCAGAAACGCCCGCAAGGCCAAAGGCTTGCCTGCCATCTCCTCGGCCCGCGCATGAACGGCGGCCACCACCGCCCCCACTTCGGCCGGGTTGCGCGACCAAAGCTCCCAGAGAAACCCATCCGGGTCGCGCCGCTCGATCCCTTCGTCGGCCAGCACAGGGCGCGGGAAATCCGCCGCGTTGAAGGTCACGATCGCATCGGCGTGGCCCGCGATCGCCACCGCCAGCACATGCACGTCATTCGGGTCGGGCAAAGACAGCCGCGCCTCGATGCTGGGCTGCTCGCGCACCGAAGCCCGGGGAAAGGCCGCGCGGGCCAGCGCCGCATCGCCCTCGGCCATGGCCTGCGCCACCGGCCCCAGCTTGGCCGTGGCCAGAACCCATTCGCGCAGGATGCGGTCCGACCACTGCGGCTCGAACAACCCGCGCGCCGCCACCCCGAGCAGGATCTCCCGCAACACGGTGGGATAGAGCACGCAGGCGTCCAGAACCGCCCGCATCAGTCGACCAGGCGGAAGAACAGCGATTTGAGGTAGGCGCTTTCCGCCAGCACCGGCAGCATCGGGTGATCCGCCCCGGCAAAGCCGGTATAGATCAACTGCCCCTTGCGCCCGCCGCGCCCGATGCCGCGGGCACAGGCGTTGCGGAAGGCGGTCAGATCCGCCGCATGGCTGCAGGAACACAGAACCAGATAGCCCCCCGGCGCCACCAGCCCGGCCGCATATTTCGCCACCCGTTCATAGGCGCGCAACCCGGCCTCCAGCGCGTTCTTGTTCGGCGCAAAGGCCGGCGGGTCGCAGACCACCATGTCGAACTTCGCCCCCTCGGCGGCCAAAGCCTCCAGCACGGCAAAGGCATCGCCCTGCCGGGTCGCAAACTGCGCGCCAAAGCCCGAAGCCTCCGCCCCCTTGGTGGCAAGGCCCAGGGCCGCAGCCGAGGCATCGACGGCCAGGGCGCTCGCAGCCCCGCCCGCCAGGGCGGCAAGGCCAAAGCCGCCGACATGGCTGAACACATCCAGCACCCGGGCCCCCTTGGCCAGACGGGCGGCAAAGGCATGGTTCGGCCGCTGGTCGAAGAACAGCCCGGTCTTCTGCCCGCCCTCCAGGTCCGCCATATAGACGGCGCCATTCATCGGCACCGGGATCGGGCCCTCCAGAGCACCGGAGAGCACTTCCGTCTCTTCCTTCAGCCCCTCCAGACCCCTTGCGCGGCCGGTGCCGTTCTTGATCACCGTGGTCACACCCGTCACCCGGCGCAGGGCAGCGGCGAGGGCGCCGATATGCGCCTCGGCCCAGGCGGCATTGGGCTGGATCACCGCCGCATCGCCAAAGCGGTCGATGATGACGCCGGGCATTCCATCGGCCTCGGCATGGATCAGCCGGTAGAAGGGCGCGTCATACATGCGCGTGCGCATCTCCAGCGCCAGCGACAGCCGGGCCGCGAACCAGTCTTCGTCGATCTCGGCCGTCACGTCGCGGTCGAGCATCCGGGCGATGATCTTGGACTTGGTGTTGACGGTGACGAGGCCGATCTGCCGCCGGTCGCCATCCTCCAACACCGCCAGCGCGCCGGGCGCCAGGGCCGAGGTGCGCCGGTCGGTCACCAGCTCATCGGCATAGACCCAGGGAAAGCCCAGCCGCACGGCGCGGGCCTCGGCCTTGGGGCGCAGGCGCACCACGGGACGGTTATGGGTCCGCGCCTGAGATTGCGTCTCAGAAGTCGGGGTGAGGTCGGGCTCGTCAGAGAGTTGCGAAGGGGGGCACATGGGCCTCCTTTACGGTGTTCCGCCCCTTCTGGAAAGGCCCGCCGTCTCGCCCTGCCCCGCGCCCGCGCCCATTCCCGCGCCAAAGCCGTGATTCGCCGCCCGCGCCTCGGCCCGCCCGGTGAAATAATCGCCCCGCCCGCAAGAAAACCGGTGAGAAGCCCTCCGCCTCTGCTAATCTCTCCCGGTCGGATTGCTGCCCCCGGCGCCCCATCGCGCAGCAGCGGCCCCAAGGGCGCATTTTGGTTGTTAGCGCTAACGCAACTTGATAACATGGCGCCATCCCGCCGCAAGCAGTTGAGGTTACCATGGCCCTCCATCCCACCATCGCCCGCATCACCGACCGGATCCGCGAACGCTCGCTCCAGACCCGGGGCCAGTATCTGGCGCGGATGGCAGGGGCGGCGAGCGCCGGTCCGGTGCGCGCCCATCTCTCCTGCGGCAACCAGGCCCATGCCTATGCGGCGATGACCCAGGACAAGGCGGCCCTGGCCGAGGGCCGCGCGCCCAATATCGGGATCGTGACGGCCTATAACGACATGCTCTCGGCCCACCAGCCCTATGAACATTACCCCGAGCTGATCCGTTCGACCGCCCGCCGGCTGGGCGCCACGGCGCAGGTGGCCGGCGGCGTGCCGGCCATGTGTGATGGCGTCACGCAAGGCCAGCCGGGGATGGAGATGTCGCTCTTCTCCCGCGATGTGATCGCGATGGCGGCGGGGATTGCCCTGTCGCACAACACCTTCGATTCCGCGATGTTCCTCGGCGTCTGCGACAAGATCGTGCCCGGCCTCGTGATCGCCGCCGCCACCTTCGGCCACCTGCCGGCGGTCTTCGTGCCGGCAGGCCCCATGTCCACCGGCCTGCCCAACGAAGAGAAGTCCCGCGTCCGCAACGCCTTTGCCGCCGGTGAGGTCGGCCGCGACGCGCTGATGGCGGCCGAGATGGCCTCGTATCACGGCATCGGCACCTGCACCTTCTACGGCACCGCCAACACCAACCAGATGCTGATGGAGTTCATGGGCCTGCACCTGCCCGGCTCCTCCTTCGTCAACCCCGGCACGCCGCTGCGCGAGGCGCTGACCATCGCCGCCATCGAACGCGCCGCCAGCATCACCGCGCTTGGCAACGACTACCGCCCGGCGGGCGAGATCCTCGACGAGCGGGCTTACGTCAACGGCATCGTCGGGCTGATGGCGACGGGTGGCTCGACCAACCTCGTCCTGCACCTGCCCGCCATGGCCCGCGCCTCGGGCGTGCTCCTCGACCTGCAGGACTTTGCCGAGATCAGCCAGACCGTGCCCCTGATGGCCAAGGTCTATCCCAATGGCATGGCCGACGTGAACGCCTTCCACGCCGCCGGTGGCCTCGGGTTCCTGATGCGCGAGCTGATGGATGCGGGCCTTCTGCACGAGGATGCCAAGACCATCCTCGGCGAGGGCCTCGCCGCCTACCGCAAGGAACCCAAGCTCCACATGGGCCGCCTCGTCTGGGAGGATGGCGCGAAAGAGAGCTTGAACGACAAGATCGTCCGCCCGGTCGCCACCCCCTTCGCGGCAACCGGCGGCCTGACCCAGCTCTCCGGCAACCTCGGCCGCGGCGTGATCAAGGTCTCCGCCGTGGCGCCCGAGCGCCATGTGATCGAAGCCCCGGTCCGCATCTTCCACGACCAGGCCGATGTGAAACTGGCCTTCAAGCACGGCGAGTTCACCTCGGACACGATCGTCGTCGTCCGCTTCCAGGGGCCGCAAGCCAATGGCATGCCGGAACTCCACTCGCTGACGCCGACCCTGTCGATCCTGCAGGAACGCGGGCTGCGGGTGGCGCTGGTGACCGATGGCCGCATGTCCGGCGCCTCCGGCAAAGTCCCCGCCGCGATCCATGTCTCGCCCGAGGCCGCCGCCGGCGGCCCGATCGCCCGCCTGCGCGACGGCGACATCGTCCGCCTCGATGCCGACAAGGGCACCCTCGCCGTCCTGACGGAGGGCTTCGAGTCCCGCCCGCCGGCCACCGCCGACCTCTCCCACAACGCCTGGGGCCTCGGCCGCGAGCTCTTCGCCGCCTTCCGCGCCCAGGTCGGCCCCTCGACAGAAGGGGCGTCGAGCCTTTACTGACACGTGACCACATGCTGAACCCTGCGCCTCCGGCGGGGATATTTTTACCAAAATGAAAGGAATCAGGGGTAGTCAGAGAGGGCGGTACAGGCGGGGACGCCGATGACCGCCCAGAGTGAAAGGCCCCCTGCCTCCCCCGGGAAACCGGCCCGAGGCAGGGGGTCAGCGCTCGCCGATCCCCTTTCATTTTGGCCCAAATATCCCCGCCGGAGGCTCCTGCCCGAACCAAGCCCCGCAGCGGGGCCAGAAGGAGCCTCACGATGACCCCCGCCGAACAATCAATCAAAGCCGCCGAGATCTGCCGCCTGGCCCCAGTGGTCCCGGTGATCGTGGTCGACGACCTCGCCCATGCCAAGAAGCTCGCCGAGGCGCTGGTGGCCGGCGGCCTGCCCGCGCTGGAGGTGACGCTGCGCACGCCGGTGGCGCTCGACGCCATTCGCGCCATGGCCGAGGTGCCGGGCGGTGTCGTCGGCGCCGGCACGCTGCTGACACCGGCCGATGTGAAGGCCGCCAAGGCCGCGGGCGCGAAATTCGGCGTCTCGCCGGGCGCCACCCAGCGGATCATCGACGCCTGCAGCGAATATGACCTGCCGCTCCTGCCCGGCGCTGCCACCGCGTCGGAGATCATGGCACTCTTGGAAATGGGCTATACCGTGCAGAAGTTCTTCCCCGCCGAACAGGCCGGCGGCATGCCCTACCTTAAGTCGATCGGCTCGCCGATCCCCCAGGTCAAGTTCTGTCCGACCGGCGGCATCAGCCTGAAGAACGCCCGCGACTACCTGGCCCTGCCCAATATCATCTGCGTCGGCGGCAGCTGGGTCGCCCCGAAAGAGGCCCTGGCCAAGGGCGACTGGGCCAAGATCACCGCCCTCGCCGCCGAGGCCAAGGCCCTGCGCGCCTGATCCCGTCCCGCCGCCGGACCCCTATCCCCAAGCCGCGTCGCGATTTATCGCGCGCGGCCTCCCCCGGCCGGAGGCCCCTTCTTTCGGGCCGCAGGCCCCCGGCGTCGCGATTTATCGCGCGCCGCCCCCCGGCCGGAGGCCCAAATTCTTCCGGTCAGCCACCACCCTACCCCGCTGCCGCCGGGCGCTCGGTTTTCTTCACCCAGGTGCCGTCCTCGTCGCTCCAATATTGCGCGCCAAGGCCCCAGCCGGTGAAGGTGGTCCAGCGCTGCCGGGCCGCGGCCACCGCTTCGGGATCGGCGCCGTCGAAGAAGACCCAGATCCGCTCCAGCCCCGCCACCTCCTCGCGCAGCGCCTCGGCGCCGGCCAGAAGCATCAGCCCCTTGGCGCCGTTGCCGATCGCCCCCGCGCCCAGCAGCACCGGCTGGTCGGCGTCCTGCGCCCCGCCCTCCAGCCCATGGGCCAGAAACTCCTCCTCCGGCCCGAGCCAGAGCTTGGCCTCCAGATGGGTCAGAAGCCGGGGCAGCGGGGCGCGGATCATCACCCGCCACCCGGCCTTGCGGGCGCGCGAGACGGTCGTCATGACCGTCTCGTCAAGGCCCGCATGGATCAGGTGGTAAAAGACCGCCGTGGCGCTCATTTCGTCTCGTAGGCGTCAGCGATCAGACGGTTCAGCGCCAGAACGCCCCAACCCGTGGCGCCCTTGGGGGCGAGGCCCGTGTCGGACTTGGCCAGCGTCACCCCCGCGATGTCGAGGTGGACCCAAGGCATCCCCTCCTTGATGAAGCGCTTGAGGAAATGCGCCGCGATCGTGGCCCCCCCCTCGCGTCCGCCGACGTTCATCATGTCGGCCAGCCGCGATTTCAGCTTGTCGTCATGGCCCTGCGCCAAGGGCATCCGCCAGGCGCCCTCGCCCTCGGCGCCCGCGGCTTTCAGGAACGCGTTGCAGAGCGCGTCGTCGTTGGAGAAGACCCCGGCATGTTCGGCCCCCAGCGCCACGATGATCGCCCCGGTCAGGGTGGCGAGGTTGATGATCCCCTTGGGATGGAAGGTCTCCTGCGCGTACCAGAGCACATCGGCAAGCACGAGGCGGCCTTCGGCGTCGGTGTTGATCACCTCCACCGTGTCGCCCTTCATCGACTTCACGATATCGCCGGGACGCTGGGCGCGGCCATCGGGCATGTTCTCGACCAGACCCACCAGACCCACGACATTGGCCTTGGCGCCGCGCAGGGCCAGGGTCTTCATCACCCCGGCCACGACGCCCGCGCCGCCCATGTCCATCGTCATCTCTTCCATGCCACCGGCCGGCTTGATCGAGATGCCGCCGGTGTCAAAGCAGACCCCCTTGCCGACCAGCGCGAAGGGCGCCTCGCCCTCGACCCCGCCATTCCAGCGCATCACCACCATCTTGGTCGGGCATTCCGAGCCGATGCCGACGCCGAGCAGCAGCCGCATCCCCAGACGTTCCAGCTCCTCCTCGTCAAAGACCTCGACATGCACGCCCAGATCGCGCAGGCCGGTCAGACGCTCGGCAAATTCCACCGTGGTCAGCACATTGGCCGGCTCGTTCACCAGATCGCGGGTGAAGAAGATGCCCTCGGCCAGGGCCTTGGCGCTGGCCAGCGCCGCAGCCGCCATCTCGAGATTGCCGACCATCACGCTGATCCCGCCAAGCGGCGTCTTCTCGCCGGTCTTGTAGAGGTCGAAGTCATAGGCGCGCAGGGTGAGGCCCAAGAGCAACTCGGCCAGACGCGGGTGGCCCTCGGCCAGGACCAGCGCGCCTTGCGGGCCACGGGCGCGGGCAATCGCCCCGCCAGCCTTGCGGGCGGTCGCGACATCCGACTTGCGCGGCAGGCGCAGCACCTGCACCGCCTCGCTGGCCAGGCCGAGCGGGAAGACCAGGTCGACCGACTCGCCCGGTTTGACCTTCTTCCAGCCCTCCGAGGCCATCAGCCGGCGCAGGGCACCGCGGGTCAGCCGGTCGATCCGGCGCGCGCCGGGCGAGGAGGGCTCTTCGCCATCGACCAGAAGCACGATCCGCGCGGTCTGGGCAGCCAGGGCTTCGGGATCGAAGGGCAGCAATTCAGGAACAAGAACGTCGGTCATCAGAAGCTCCGGCAAAACGCCGTCCCGAGGCCGTATGGCGGCGGGGACTGGCAGGGACGGCGGTCAGGCTAGACCCGGGGGGCGGAAATGGCCAGATGCGACGTGGCCGGACCGGCGGCCGAACCCACCGCCGCAGCCCCCGCCGCAGCCCCCGCCGCAGCCCCCTTGCGCGGATTACCGGCGCTTTCGGTTTCGCCCGTCTTTCCGTTTGTCCGCTTTCGGTTTAGGGTCCGTCGGAAGGCCCACCTGCGAGGCCGCCTGTGAGGTTGGAATTTGCCACGGATCGACCGCTATCTTCTGTCGCAATACCTGCAGCTCTTCGGGTTTTTTGCGCTGGTCCTGGTCGGAGTCTATTGGATCAACAAGGCCGTGGGTCTGTTCGATCAGCTGATCGGCGACGGGCAGACGGCGCTGGTTTTCCTCAAGTTCTCGGTCCTCACCCTGCCCACGGTGATCAAGCTGGTGATGCCGGTCGCAGCCTTCATCGCCACGGTCTATGGCACCAACCGGATGCTCACGGAAAGCGAGATGGTCGTCATGCAGGCCACCGGCTTTTCGGCCTGGCGCCTGGCGCGGCCAGTCCTCTATTTCGGGCTTTGCGTCGCCCTGATGATGGGGATCATGGACAATGTCCTCGTACCCGCCAGCCGCTCGGCCCTGGTCTCGGCCCGCGCCGCCATGTCCGAAAACATCACCGCGCGCTATCTGACCGAGGGCACCTTCACCCATCCCTCGCCCGACACCACGCTTTACATCCGCGAGATCTCGGCCAAGGGCGAGCTTCTGGACCTCTTCCTCGCCGATGACCGCAACCCGGTGGAATCCACGACCTATACCGCGCGCAAGGCGCTGTTCGTGCGCGGCGATGCCGGGCCGAAGCTGATCATGTTCGACGGCATGGCGCAGGTGCTCGACCATGCGACGCAGCATCTGTCGGTGACGCGATTCGCCGATTTCACCTTTGATATCGGGGCCCTGCTGACCGCTTCCTCCCGCCCGGGCCGCGGCGCCTCCGAGCTTTCGACCGCCAATCTCTTCTTTCCGACCCCGGCCCTGCTGGTCGAGACCGGCGACAGCGCCGACGCCCTCCTCTTCGAGGCGCACAGCCGCCTCGCCGATCCCCTGCTTGCACTGTCGGTCACGCTGGTCGGCTTTGCCAGCCTGATCGTCGGCGGGTTCAGCCGCTTTGGCCTCTGGTTTCAGATCGGGGTTGCGATTGCGCTTCTGGTGCTGGTCCAGGGTCTGGCCACGGCGATCTCCGGCATGGGGGCAGAGATGCCGCGCGGCTGGGTGCTGCTTTATGCCGCGCCGGTTCTGGGCCTGACCATCGCCGGCGCACTTCTGGCCTGGACCTGCCGCCCGCGTCCGGTGCCCGCCACCGGCCTGCCCGAGGCGGGCGATCTCGCCGGGGGTGCGGCATGATCCTGAACCTCTACATCGCCCGGCGCTTCCTGTGGCTCTTCATCCGGATCTTCCTCGGCTTCTTCCTGCTCATGGTGATGATCGACCTCATCGACGAGATGCGCCGCTTTTCCAACCCCGGGCTGACCCTGGGCGAGGCCTTGCAGCTGTCCCTGATGAATGTGCCGGAGACGATCTACCGCATCCTGCCGCTGATCCTCGCCCTTTCGGCCATCGCGCTGTTCCTCGGCCTGTCGCGCTCGTCCGAGCTGGTGGTGGTGCGGGCGGCGGGGCGGTCGGGCCTGTCCTTCCTGCGCGCGCCGGTGCTGACGGCGCTTGGCATCGGCTTTGTCGCCGTGGCGGTGCTGGACCCCTTGGTGGCCGCCACCCAGCGCCGCTATGACACGCTCTCGGCCGGACATGCCCGGGGTGGATCGGTGCTGTCGGTCTCGGACAGCGGGCTCTGGCTGCGCCAGGGCAGCGACACCGGGCAGACCGTGATCCAGGCCGAGCGCGCCAATCTGGACGGGACCGAGCTTTACGATGCGACCTTCCTGACCTTCGGCCCCGATGGCACCCCGCTGCAGCGGATCGAGGCGGCCAATGCGACGCTGATCCCCGGCTACTGGCAGGTGTCGCGCGCCAAATCCTGGCCGCTCGACCAGGACAACCCGGAACGGACCGCGGCGCCGGTGGCCGAGGGCACCAAGCTTGCCACCGACCTGACGCGCGAGCGGATCCACGACAGTTTCGGCACGCCGAGCGCGGTGAGCATCTGGAAGCTTCCCGCCTATATCCGCGATCTGGAGCGGGCGGGCTTTTCGGCGCGCAGCCATCAGGTCTGGTTCCAGATCGAACTGGCCCAGCCGCTGCTTCTGGCCTCGATGGTGCTGATCGCCGCCGGCTTCACCATGCGCCACGCCAGGATGGCGCGGACCGGGACCCTGGTGCTTTTTGCCCTGCTCGCCGGGTTCGTCGTGTTCTTTCTGCGCAATTTCGGCCAGATCCTCGGTGACAACGGCCAGATTCCGGTGTTGATGGCGGCCTGGGCCCCGCCCGCTGCCGCCACGATGCTGGCGCTTGGACTTTTGCTGCATCTGGAGGATGGCTGATGCGTCGGCTGCTGCCCTTGACCCGCGGTGTGCTGACGGCGGCGGCCCTGCTGGCGCCGGCGCCGCTTGCCTTTGCGCAAACCTCGGCGGGCCAGGCCACCACCCAGGCCCCGACCCAGGCTCCCGCCGAGGCGCCGCGCACCACGCTGGTGGCCGATGCCGTCACCGTGCAAAGCCAGGATGTGTTGATCGCCAAGGGCCATGTCGAGGTCTTCTACAAGGGCCAGCATCTGACCGCCCAGGCCATCACCTATGACCGCAGCACCGACAAGATGCTGATCACCGGGCCGATCCGCGTCGAGGATGGCAAGGGCAACATCTTTCTGGCCGAACAGGCGAACCTGTCCACCGACCTGACCGAGGGCATCCTGACCTCGGCCCGGATCGTGCTGGACCAGCGCCTGCAGATGGCCGCGGGCGAGGTGCTGCGCGCCGATGGCGGGCGCTATACGTCGATGCGCCGGGTGGCGGCCTCGACCTGCACGATCTGCGCCGGCTCCAGCACCCCCCTGTGGGAGATCCGCGCCCGCGAGGTCCTGCATGATTCCGTGGCCCAGCAGATCTGGTTCAGCGATGCCACCCTGCGCTTTGGCGGCGTGCCGGTGCTGTTCCTGCCGACGCTGCGCGTGCCCGACCCGACGCTGACCCGCGCCACCGGCTTCCTGATCCCGAAATTCCGCAGCACCTCGCAATTGGGACCGGGGCTGATGGTGCCCTATTTCATCACCCTCGGCCCAAGCCGCGACATCCTGCTGACGCCTTACCTTACGACGCAGGGCGACCGCACGCTGAACCTGCGCTACCGCCAGGCCTTCACCTCGGGCACGCTCGAGATCGAGGGCGCCGGCACCAAGGACAGCATCATGCCCGGCTCCAGCCGCGGCTATCTGCAGACCACCGGCAATTTCGACCTCGGCCGCGGCTATCAGCTGGCCTTCCACGGCATCCTGGTCAGCGACCCGTCCTATCTGTCGGACTACGACATCTCGGACGACGACCGGCTGGAAAGCGTGATCGGCGTCACCCGGGTGCAGCGCAACCTGTTCCTCTCGGCCTCGGTCACCGGGTTGCGCTCGCTGCGCGAAGGCGACGACAACGCGACCCAGCCCTCCTATATCACCTCCTTCGACTTTCACCGCCGCTTCCTGCCCGCGATCCTCGGCGGCGAGGGCGAGTTCGAGTGGCAGACCCAAAGCGTCTACCGCCCCTCCTCGGACCCGTTCGACACCAATGGCGATGGCGTGGCCGATGGCCGCGACATGGGCCGCGTGACCTTCAAGGGCAGCTGGCGGCGCAACTGGACCTTCAACAACGGCATGGTCCTGTCGACCGAGGCGCAGACCGAGGCGGATTTCTACTCGATCCAGCAGGATTCGGTCTATGAGGGCTACCCCTATCGCAGCACGGCGATCGGCGGGGTCGAACTGCGCTGGCCCTGGGTGCGCGGCGAGAAGAGCGGGGCGAGCCAGCTGGTCGAGCCGGTGCTGCAACTGGTCGTGGCCCCGCGCAACGACAACCGGATTCCGAACGAGGATTCGACCCTGGTCGAATTCGACGAAAGCAATCTCTTCGCGCTGGACCGTTTCCCCGGCGCCGATGCCTTCGAGGGCGGCAGCCGGATCAATCTGGGCGTGAACTACCTGCGCACCGCGGCCCAGGGCTGGACCCTCGGCGTCACCGCGGGCCGCGTGATGCGGTTCGAGGATCAGGGCCAGTTCAGCACGGCCTCGGGGCTGCAGGGCAAGAACTCGGACTGGCTCCTGTCCTGGTCGGTGGCCGATGCCAGCGGGCTGAGCCTGACCAGCCGCGCCCTGATCGGCAACGGGTTGAGCCTGACCAAGGGCGAAGTGCGGCTCGACCTCAACCGCCCGAACCTCAGCCTCGCCACCGGCTATGAATACTTGCTGGCCGACCCGAGCGAGGACCGCCCGATTCCGGTGCGCGAAGTCGTGCTGGACGGCAGCTACAATCTGACACCCAACTGGACGGCGGCGCTGACCAACCGCTATGACATGGTCTCGCAGCGGATGGCCAAGGCGGGTGTGAAGCTGAACTACCAGAACGAGTGCCTGTCGGTCGATCTTTCCATCTCGCGCCGGTACACGTCCTCGACTAGTGTGAGGCCCAGCACGAATTTCGGCGTCTCGGTCGAACTTCTGGGCTTTGGCGGCACGCCCCGACAGGGCGCGCAGCAGATGTGCCGCAGGTGAGCGGGATGTCTGGACGGGGCGCGGGCGGTGGCGGAAGGCGTGACGAAGCAGGAACGAAAGCAGTGGCGGACAGGAACAGGCGGATGAAGCGGATGGCAGGTTGGGGGATCGAGCGGCGGGTGGTGCTGAAACTGGCGCGGAACATGTCCCTGTCGGCGGCACTGGTTCTGCCGGTCCTTGGCGCGGCCTTCGGGCCGGGCACGGCCCTGGCACAGGACCAGTACCAGACCCAGGACCTCTCGCAGGCGCCTGACGCGGCGATGGCCCCGCAGGCCCCGGTCGCCCCCTCCGAACCGGTCGGCACGATCACCCCCGCCATCACGGTGAACGGCAGCGTCATCACCCCCTTCGAGCTGCGCCAGCGGCTGCTTTTCCTGCAGCTCTTGAACCAGCAGGGCGATCTTGTCGCCACCGCGCGTGAAAGCCTGATCTCGGAACGGCTGGAGACGGCGGCGGCAAAGTCGCTTGGTGCCAGCGTCGGCCCCAACGAGATCTCACAAGGCATGGCCGAGTTCGCCGCACGCGGCAAGCTGACCACCGAGCAGTTCCTGCAGACCCTGGGCGAGGCGGGCATCTCGCCGCAGACCTTCCGCGATTTCATCACCGCCGGGATTCTCTGGCGCTCTGCCGTGCGGACCAAGTTCGTCGGCCGCGTGTCGGTGAGCGAGGCCGAGATCGACCGCGCCCTCGCCACCGGATCGCCGAAGATGCCGGGCACCGGGCGCCGCCTGCTGCTGTCGGAAATCGTCGTGCCGGATGATGGCAAGATGGATCTGGGCCTCGTCTCGGAACGCATCGTCAAGAAGGTCAAATCCGCCAAGGACTTCGCCGCCATGGCGCAGCTTTACTCCAAGGTCGGATCGGCCAGTTCCGGCGGCTCGATCGGCTGGATGAGCGCCAGCGACCTGCCCCCGACGGTGGCTTCGGCGCTGTCGGGCCTCAAGCCCGGCGAGATGTCGAAACCGGTGCGCCAGGAAGGTGCGCTGACCTTCTATTTCCTGCGCGATGCCGGCGAGGCCAGCAATGGCAAGGGCGCGATGCAGGTCGATTATGCGCTGTATCAGCCGCCGTCGGGCACCGACCTTGGCCGGTTGCAGGCCAGCCTCTCGGGCTGTGACGGGCTGTACGTCACCGCGCGTGGTCTGCCCGCGACCGCGCTGCAGCGCCAGACCGTGGCCGAGGGCGCCGTGCCCGCCGGCCTGCGCGGCGCGCTCGCCGCGCTCGACGCCGGCGAAAGCACCGTCGTGACCGGACCGGCCGGAACCCCGGCGCTTCTGATGCTGTGCAGCCGGTTGCCGGTGCAATCCCTCGCCCGGGATGATGTGCGCGCCACCCTGCTCAGCCAGAAGATCGGCCTGCTTGCCGCCGCCTATCTGGAGGAGCTGCGTTCCGGCGCCATCATCACCGAGAACTGAGGTGGCGGACATGACGGGCAAGGCCGGACCAACGGGCAAGACCCAGATGCGCTGGCACAACGCAGCGCCCGGCGCGCCGGTCGCCCTCACCTGTGGCGAGCCTGCGGGCATCGGGGCCGAAATCGCGGTCCTGGCCCGTGCCGCCCTGCCCGACCTGCCCTTCTTCTGGATCGGCGACCCGCGCCACCTGCCCGAAGGCACCCTCTTTGCCGAGATCTCCAGCCCGGTCGAGGCGGCCTCGGTCGCGCCCGGTCTGCTGCCGGTCCTGCGCCATGCCTTTGCCGGCCCCGCCATTCCCGGCAGCCCCAGCCCCGAGAATGCCAGGGGCGTGATCGAGGTGATCGCCCGCGCCGTGGCGCTGGTTCAGGCCGGCGAGGCCGCCGCCGTCTGCACCCTGCCGATCCACAAGAAGGCGCTGAAGGATGGCGCGGGCTTTGGCTTTCCCGGCCATACCGAATTTCTCGCCCATCTGGCGGGCGGCGTGCCGGTGGTGATGATGCTCGCCTCGGAGGTCCTGCGCGTGGTGCCCGCCACCATCCACATCCCCCTGTCCGACGTGCCGCGCAGCCTGACGCCTTCCCTGCTGGAGGAAGTGATCCGCCTGACCGAGGCGGGGCTGCGCCGCGATTTCGGCATCGCGCAGCCGCGTCTGGCCATCGCAGGGCTGAACCCCCATGCCGGCGAAGGCGGGGCGATGGGCTGCGAGGAGGTCGAGATGATCGCCCCCCTCCTGACCCGCCTGCGCGCCGAGGGGCTGGACCTGCGCGGGCCCCTTTCGGCCGACACGATGTTCCACGCCCGCGCCCGCGCGGGCTATGACGCCGCGATCTGCATGTATCACGACCAGGCGCTGATCCCGATCAAGACGCTGGATTTCGATGGCGGGGTGAATGTCACCCTCGGCCTGCCCTTCATCCGCACCTCGCCCGACCATGGCACCGGGTTCGACATTGCGGGCAAGGGGATCGCGCGGCCGGACAGCACGGTGGCGGCTTTGCGGATGGCGGCCAGGATGGCGGCGGCGCGCTTGGCACAGGCGTAGAAGCGGGGGGGGGGTCACACCCCCCGCACCCCGCCGTCGGAAGCGGGGGGTTTCACACCCCCCGCACCCCCCGTGGGATATTTATGGACCAATGAAAGGGGAAGGCGGGCCGTCAGCTTTTGGGTTGGATTAGGTCCCAGCGGTTGCCGAAAGGGTCGCGCCAGACGGCGACGGTGCCATAGGGTTCGTGGCGGGGGTCTTCCTCGAAGATGCCGCCGGCGGCGCGGATGCGGGCGTGGTCGGTGGCGAAATCATCCGATTGCAGGAAAAGCCAGACGCGGCCGCCGGCCTGGTTGCCCAAGGCGGCGCGTTGCGCGTCATCCTCGGCGCGGGCGAGGACGAGGCGGATGCCGCCCTCGGGCGGGGTGACGGTGACCCAGCGTTTGCGGCCCTGATCTATGTCTTCAGTCAGGGTGAAGCCGAGGCCGTGGCAAAAGAAGGCGATGCCCGCGTCATAATCCGGCACCAGCAGCGAGAAGGCGGAAAGCCGCACTCAGAGCCCGCGTGCTTCGGGCAGCGCGATCCTGGCGACCTGTTCGGCGATCGGTTCTACCGACAGCGGGTGAAGTTCGGCCACATGGGCGGCCGGGTCGCCGATCGGCACCCATTGCCCGGATTTGTAGATCTCCAGCGCCGAGAAATTCGCCTTGTAGCCCATCTTGCGGCTGCCCGGCACCCAGTAGCCGAGGTAGACATAGGGCAGCCCCGCCTCGCGCGCGATGGCGATATGGTCGAGGATGGCGAAAGTGCCAAGGCTCAGATGCTGCAGGTCGGGGTCGTAGAAGCTGTAGACCATCGACAGCCCGTCATCGAAGACATCCGTGAGGCTGACGCAGGCCAGCGGGCGCCCCCGCTCGCCCGGGCCGGCGGGACGGGTGTATTCGATCACCCGGCTCTTGATCGGGGTCTCTTCGATCATCGCGGAGAATTCGAAGACATCCATGTCGGCCATGCCGCCATCGGCGTGGCGCTCGTCCAGATAGCGGCGGAAGAGGGCGAACTGATCCTCGGTCGCCCAGGGGCTGGTCGCATTCCGGCGCAGGTGGCTGGCCGCCTTCAGGACCCGCTTGTGTGTGCGCGAGGGTTCGAAATCCGCCACCCGGATCCGCGCCGACAGGCAGGCCGAGCATTCTGCGCAGGACGGCCGATAGAGCACGTTCTGCGAGCGGCGGAAGCCCTGCTTGGACAGCGAGTCATTCAGCCGCTGCGCATGTTCGCCCTGCAGGGCCGTGAACAGCTTGCGCTCCATCCGCCCCTCCAGATAGGGGCATGGTTGCGGGGCCGTCACATAGAACTGCGGGGCGATCGGCAAGGTGTGGCGCATGATGGCCTTCGGGTGAGGAATGCCGGGAGGTTAGCAAGGCCCGCGCCTGCCGCCAAGAGCCTTGTGTAAGGATATTGTGACAGGATCGCGCCGGACAGGCGCCCTTCAGCGAAAGGCGCTTCGATTGACCAGGGCGGTGCCCAGCACGACATCCGACAGACCCTGATGCGCCCGGGTGAAGGCCATCATCAGGACCGAGATCACCTGCGGAAAGACGAAGGCGACCGACAGCGTGTAGAACAGCGTGTGCAGAAAGGCCGTGCCGCCGTCGATCGGATAGCCCATCCGGTCGCGGAAGGTCAGGCCGACCATCCGCATCCCGAAGGTCGCCGAGGCGCGCGCCATGCCCATCCAGCGGTAGAGAAAGCTCACCACCAGATACAGCCCGCCCAGAAAGAACAGTGCCAGGAACCCGGTCAGCGGGATCAGCACCGCCGTGATCGCGGCAATCATCACGGTGTCGATCAGCCAGGCAATGGCGCGCCGCGGCGCCACATCGGCAAACAGACGGTCCTCAGGGATCACATGGATCGTCTGGGGGTGATCAGCGTACATCGGGGTTTCCCTTCAGAAGAGAGGCGGAACGTCTTGCATCCGCAGCCCCGGACCCGGGGCTGCAGAAGTAGTACGCGCGGATCAGAAGTTTCCGTCGCGGGTCGGGCCGGAAGGATCGACATCGGTCGAAGGGGCCGAGGGCGTCGGACGCGCACTGCGGGCGCGGTCTTCCATGAAGGCGTCGAACTCGGTCTTGTCCTTGGCCTCGCGCAGGCGCTGCAGGAAGGACTGGAAGGCTTCCTGTTCCTCTTGCAGGCGGCGCAGGGTCTCTTCCTTGTAGGCGTCGAAGGCCGAATTGCCCGAGGAGCGGAAGCCCCCCATGTGGCGATGGCCGCAGCGGCTGCCCCACTGGCTGCCGAAATGGCTGGCCCAGGGGCCCCGACCGTCACGGCCGTCACGGGTGTCGCGGCCCTCGCCGCAGGAACGATTGAACATGCGTTTGCTCCAGATCATATAGGCCAGAAGGCCAAGGCCAATCGGCCAGACAAAGATGAAGGCGAGGATGACGGCCGCAATCCAGGCCCCGCGCCCACGCGCGTCAAGCCAGGCCTGCACATTGCGCGCCATGGTAAGGATGCCACCCGGCCCGCCGGAAGCGGGAGGGGAATGAGGCTGGCTGTACATCGGCAGATCTCTCCTTGAGTTGCTGCGGGTTGCGGGTCGAAGGTTGCGTCGGGGTGCGGCTTCGATGTGAATGCCTTTCACATTGACCAAGATGGCCCCGGTCCCTGCCCCGTTCAAGACTTCATGTTACAGATATTTACATTGAGCCAGATTCCGCCGAATCCCGGGTCGCAGCGCCGCCCCTGCCCGGTCATTTTTGCACTAGTTGCGCAGCAGACCCGGAAACTCGCAATATAAGTACAAAAATTCACGCCACCGCGACATAATTCTGTACGATTTGCGGTTGACGCCCCCTTGGCCCGCTCATAGTGTCCCGCTCCAGACGGAATGACGGGAAACGAGGCGGGACATGGTTCTCTCACTTGTAGAAGTATGGTGTTGGCGTATGGGCCGGTAACGGCAACCTGATCAGGTATCCATGCGCCCCCGCGAAGACTCCCGGGGGCTTTTTGTTGACCAAAGAGGATAAGACGATGCGGCAGATGACCGGTGCGAAGATGGTGGTGCAGGCGCTCAAGGATCAGGGCGTCGAGGTGGTCTTTGGCTACCCCGGTGGGGCCGTTCTTCCGATCTATGACGAGATTTTCCAGCAGAACGACATCAAGCACATCCTGGTGCGCCATGAACAGGGCGCGGTCCATATGGCCGAGGGCTATGCCCGCTCGACCGGCAAGCCCGGCGTGGCCTTGGTGACCTCTGGCCCCGGGGCCACCAATGCGGTGACCGGGCTGACCGATGCGCTGATGGATTCGATCCCGATCATCGTGCTTTCGGGCCAGGTGCCGACCTTCATGATCGGCACCGATGGCTTCCAGGAGGCCGATACCGTCGGCATCACCCGGCCCTGCACCAAGATGAACTGGCTGGTCAAGGACACCGACAAGCTGGCCGAGACGATCCACCAGGCCTTCCATGTCGCCACCCACGGCCGCCCCGGCCCAGTGCTCGTGGACATCCCCAAGGACGTGCAATTCGCCACCGGCACCTATCTGCCGCGCGAGGAAAGCAAGATCTCGCATTACCAGCCCCGCGTGCGCGGCGACGAGGCGCTGATCGCCCGTCTGGTCGAGATGATGGAGACGGCCGAGAAGCCGATCTTCTACACCGGCGGCGGCGTGATCAACTCCGGCCGCAAGGCCTCGACCCTCCTGCGCGAGCTGGTGGCCGAGACCGATTTCCCGATCACCTCGACGCTGATGGGCCTCGGCGCCTATCCGGCCTCGGGGAAGAACTGGCTCGGGATGCTGGGGATGCACGGGCTTTACGAGGCCAACCTCGCCATGCATGGCTGCGACCTGATGATCAACATCGGCGCCCGCTTCGACGACCGGATCACCGGGCGGCTGAAGGATTTCAGCCCGCATTCGAAGAAGGCGCATATCGACATCGACCCCTCCTCGATCAACAAGGTGGTGCATGTCGATGTCGGCATCGTGGGCGACGTGGCCTCGGTGCTGGAGGAGGTGCTGCGCCAGTGGCGGGCCCGCGGGTCCAAGACCAACCGCGCCGCCCTGCCGAAATGGTGGAGCCAGATCCAGCAATGGCGCGCTGTCAAGAGCCTGTCCTACAAACCCTCGACCAAGACGATCAAGCCGCAATATGCGCTGGAACGGCTGGAGGCGCTGACCAAGGGCATGGACCGCTACATCACGACCGAGGTCGGCCAGCACCAGATGTGGGCGGCGCAGTTCCTCGGGTTTGAGGAGCCGCACCGCTGGATGACCTCCGGTGGCCTCGGCACCATGGGCTACGGCCTGCCGGCAAGCATCGGCGTGCAAGTGGCGCATCCGGATTCCTTGGTGATCAACGTGGCGGGTGAGGCCTCCTGGCTGATGAACATGCAGGAAATGGGCACCGCGATGCAGTTCCGCGCCCCGGTCAAGCAGTTCATCCTGAACAACGAACGCCTCGGCATGGTGCGCCAATGGCAGGAATTGCTGCATGGCGAGCGCTATTCGCACAGCTGGTCGGAAAGCCTGCCGGATTTCGTGAAACTGGCCGAGGCTTTCGGCTGCAAGGGCATCCAGATCTCCGACCCCGCCGATCTCGACGACGCGATCATGGAGATGATCCGCTACGACGGCCCCTTCATCTTCGACTGCCGGGTGGAAAAGCACGAGAACTGTTTCCCGATGATCCCCTCGGGCAAGCCGCATAACGAGATGCTGCTGGGCGATGCCGACACCAAGGGCGCCATCAAGGCCGGCGGCGCGGTGCTGGTGTGATCTGGCGGAGCGGGGGCCAGCCCCCGCACCCCCGGGATATTTATGGACCAATGAAAGAGGCGAAGAGATGAACGCTCTCAACATCAAACGCGGCTCGTCGAGCCATTCGGCCTATGATCTGCGCGATCCCAATGGCGAGATCATCGAGAGCCATACGCTCGCCGTCGTCGTCGCCAACGAAAGCGGCGTGCTGGCGCGGGTGATCGGGCTCTTCTCGGGCCGCGGTTACAACATCGAAAGCCTGACTGTGGCCGAGGTGGACCATGAGGGGCACCTGAGCCGGATCACCGTGGTGACGCGCGGCACCCCTGCCGTCATTGCCCAGATCAAGGCGCAGCTGGAACGGATGGTCGTGGTGCATGAGGTCCATGACCTGACCGCCGAGGGCCCGAGCGTGCAGCGCGAGCTGGCCCTTTTCAAGGTCGCGGGCAAGGGCGAGGCCCGGATCGAGGCGCTGCGCCTGGCCGAGATCTTCCGCGCCAATGTGGTCGACTCCACGCTGGAAAGCTTCGTCTTCGAGATGACCGGCACCCCGGAAAAGATCGACGCCTTCGCCGACCTGATGCGCCCGCTCGGCCTGCGCGAAATCGCCCGCACTGGCGTGGCCGCCCTGTCGCGCGGCGCCTGATTCACCCGACGCAAATATCCGCTGGGGTGCGAGCCGTTTGCCCGAAGGGCGAAGAAACGGCGAAGCGAGGGGGAGCCGCGGCTCCCCCTGCGTCTTTTTGGGGTTTCCCAAGGGGCCAACGGCCCCCTTGGGTCAGGGGGTGCGGGGGGCGGAAGCCCCCCGCCTACTCCTTCAACAGTTCCGCCACCCTTGCCTTGTCCGCCTCGCTCAACCCCGCAGCCTCCGGCGCCGAAGCGCGCCTGCGGGTGACGACGAAGGCCAGCACAGCACCACCCAGCAAGGCCGCTGGTCCTGCCAGCCACAGGATCAGGTTCGCGCCCGAGGTCGTGGGCTTCAACAGCACGAACTCGCCATAGCGGGCGACGATATAGGCCACAGCCTGTTCATCGCTATCCCCGGCCTTGATCCGGTCGCGCAGCAGGACCCGCAGGTCATGCGCCAGATCGGCATCGGAATCGTCGATGCTCTCGTTGCGGCAGACGAGGCAGCGCAGCCCCTGGCTCAGCGCGCGCGCCCGGGCCTCCTGGCTCGCATCGGGCAGCATCTCGTCGGGGCGGACCGCGAAGGCGGGGGCAGCGAGCAGCGCAAGGGCAAGGGCCAGTCCAAGGCGCCTCATTCCGCGGGCACTCCCACCGGGCGGCGTGCCCCTGCGGCCAGGCGGTAACGCCGGTCGGTCAGGCTCATCACCCCGCCCGCCGCCATCATCAGCCCGCCGAGCCAGAGCCAGTCGGCAAAGGGTTTGAGGTAGGAGCGCACCGCATAGCCGCCGCCATCCTGCGGGTCGCCCACCACGAGGTAGATGTCGCCAAAGACGCCGGGGCGGATCGCGGCCTCGGTCGTGGCCATGCCGGCCACCGGATAGGTGCGCTTGGCCGGATGCATCACCGCGACCTCGGCGCCGCCCTTGCGCACCACCATCTCGGCCACACGGGCGGTGTAGTTCGGGCCGGGTTCGTCGCGGATGTCCTTCAGCTGCACCTCATAGGGCCCGAGCGGATAGCTCTCGCCGACTTTCAGCACACGGATATCCTCGACCGCCCAGGAGGTCAGGGCCACCACGCCGAAGATCACCACGCCAAAGCCGGCATGGGCCAGGGCGCGGCCCCAATCGGCGCGCGGCAGCCGGGTCAGCCGGCCCATCCGGTTGCCGAAAGCCCCACGTCCGGCGCGCTGCCAAAGGTCGATCGCCGCCCCCGCCACCAGCCAGACCGCCAGCGCCACCCCCAAAGGCCCGAGGGGAGAGCGCCCCGAGGTCAGTGCATAGGCCAGCAGCGCCGCAGCCACCGCCAGCGCCAGCGCCCCGGCAAAGGGCTTCAAGGCCCGCGAGAGCTCCGCCCGTTTCCAGGGCAGGACCGCGCCCACCGGCAGGATCACCGCGAGGCCCAACACGAAGGGCATGAAGGCCGCGTTGAAGAAAGGCGCCCCGACCGAAAGGGCGCGACCCCACAGGATCTCGGCCACCAGGGGCCAGATCGTGCCGATGAAGACCACGAAACAGGCCACCGTCAGCAGAAGGTTGTTCACGACCAGCCCGCTTTCCCGGCTGACCATCGCAAAGACCCCGCGCGATTCCAGCGCCCCGGCGCGCAGCGCGAAGAGGGTCAGCGCCCCGCCGACAAAGACCGCAAGGATCGCCAGCACGAACATCCCCCGCGTCGGATCACTGGCAAAGGCATGGACCGAGGTGATGACCCCCGACCGCACGATGAAGGTGCCGATCAGCGAAAAGCCGAAGGCGAGGATCGCCAGCAGCATGGTCCAGGCCTTCAGACTCTCGCGCTTTTCCACCACGATGGCGGAATGAAGGAGCGCCGTCGCGATCAGCCAGGGCATGAAGGAGGCATTCTCCACCGGGTCCCAGAACCAGAACCCGCCCCAGCCGAGTTCATAATAGGCCCAGAGCGAACCCATCGTGATGCCGATGGTCAAAAACAACCAGGCGGCGAGGGTCCAGGGCCTGACCCAACGGCCCCAGGCGGCATCGACACGGCCCTCGATCAGGGCGGCGACGGCGAAGGCGAAGGCCATCGAAAGGCCGACATAGCCGAGGTAGAGGAAGGGCGGGTGGAAGGCCAGGCCCGGGTCCTGCAGCAAGGGGTTCATGTCATGCCCGTTCATCGGCGGAAAAGCCAGCCGCAGGAAGGGGTTGGAGGTCCAGAGCATGAAGGCCAGAAAGGCCACCGCGATCGCCCCCTGCACCGCCAGGACCCGCGCCTTCAGCCGCACCGGGAGATTTCCGCCGAACCACTGGGCACAGGCGCCGTAAAGGCTGAGCGCCAGCACCCAAAGCAGCAGCGAGCCCTCGTGGTTGCCCCAGACCCCGGCCACCTTGTACAGCATCGGCTTCAGCGTATGCGAATTGTCGACCACCAGCTTCAGGCTGAAATCATCGGTGACGAAAGCATAGGTCAGGGCGCCGAAGCTGACCGCGATCAGCAGGAATTGCGCGGTGGCGGCGGGTCCGGCCAGCGCCATCAGCACCGGATCGCGCCGCTCGGCCCCGATCAGCGGCAGCACGGCCTGAAGACAGGCCACGACAAAGGCCAGGATCAGGGCAAAATGTCCAAGCTCTACGATCATCGGCCTCTCCTCTTGTTGCGGCGATCATAGGCAGTATTGCGCGCCGATCCAATGGCCTGCGGCAAGGCCCCGCCCCGCCTGCGGCAGTGCGCCGCGTGATGTGATCGGCGTTTTGGGCATTTTGCCGAGGCGCGGGGCGGATTTCGCGCAGAATTGCCATGGACCGGGGCGCGACTTGCCGGGATAGTGCGGCAAAATGGAGGATCACATGGCCACACCCACTCTGACCCGGACCACACTGATCGGGGCGCCGATCGATGCGGGCCAACGCCGCGCCGGCTGCGTGATGGGGCCTGCGGCCTATCGGGTGGCCGGGATCGCCCAGGCCATCGGCGACCTCGGCCATGGGGTCGAGGATTGGGGCGATGTGACCCTGCCCGCGCTGAAGCCCGCGCTCTGCGCCAATCCGGTGGTGCATTCCCTGCCAGAGATCCTCGGCTGGACCGAGGTGCTGGCCTCTGCCGTCGTCAGGGCGCTGGAGGCGGGCACCCTGCCCATCGTGATGGGCGGCGACCATTCGCTGGCGCTCGGCTCGGTCTCGGGGGCGGCGGAACATGCGGCTGCGGTCGGGCGGCCGCTGTTCCTTTTGTGGCTGGATGCCCATTCGGATTTCCACACGCCCCTGACCACGACCTCGGGCAACCTGCATGGCACCCCGGTCGCCTATATCGCCGGGCGCGAGGGTTTTGACGCCTTCCCGCCCTTCCCCGGCGTGATCCCGGCGGAACGGATCTGCCTTTACGGCATCCGTTCGGTCGACCCGGCCGAACATGCGGCTCTTCTGACCCATGACATCGCGATCAACGACATGCGGGTGCTGGACGAACGCGGCATCGTGGCGCCCTTGCGCGAGTTCCTCGAGACGGTGAAGGCGGCGGGCGGCATGCTGCATGTCTCGCTCGATGTCGATTTCCTCGACCCGTCGATCGCCCCCGCGGTCGGCACCACCGTTCCCGGCGGCACCACCTTCCGCGAGGCGCATCTGGTGATGGAACTGCTGCATGAGTCGCGTCTTGTGACCTCGCTGGATCTGGTCGAGCTCAATCCGTTCCTGGATGAGCGCGGCAAGACGGCCAAGCTGATGGTGGATCTGGTCGGCTCGCTGATGGGGCGCAAGGTCTTCGACCGGCCGACGCGGAGTTTCTGAGGAGGAAGCGGGGGGTTTCCACCCCCCGCACCCCCCGAGGCGGGGGCGGCTCACGCCCCCCGCCGCCCCCAGTGGGATATTTCTGTCTGGATGAAGGGGCTGGGCTTTTACTGGCCGGGGTTTCCGCCTATCTTCACCTGATGACCGTGCCCCTGATCGACCCCTTCGCCCGCGCGATTTCCTACCTGCGCGTCTCTGTGACGGATCGCTGCGATTTTCGCTGCGCCTATTGCATGACCGAACACATGACCTTCCTGCCCAAGGCCGAGCTTCTGAGCCTTGAGGAGCTGGAGCGGGTCTGTTCCGCCTTCATCCGGATGGGGGTGGAAAAGTTGCGCATCACCGGGGGGGAACCCTTGGTCCGCAAGGGCATCATGTCGTTTTTCGAGGCGATGGGGCTGAAGCTTGGGGCTGGGCTGAAGGAGCTGACCGTCACCACCAACGGCTCGCAGCTGCGCAAATATGCGCAAGCCCTGGCCGATTGCGGGGTGAAGCGGATCAATGTCTCGGTCGATACGCTGGACGACAAGAAATTCGCCGAGATCACCCGTTGGGGCCGCCTGGCCCAGGTGCTCGACGGCATCGCCGCGGCCAAGGAGGCCGGCCTCAAGGTCAAGATCAACGCCGTCGCCCTGAAGGGCTTCAACGAGGACGAGCTGTTTTCGATGGCCGAATGGTGCGCCCGCGATGGCCACGACCTGACCTTCATCGAGGTCATGCCGATGGGCGACATGGGCACGGTCGAGCGCGCCGACCAGTACTGGAGCCTCAAGGACCTGCAGGCCCGCCTTGCCAGCCGCTACACCCTGACCGAACTGGCCGAGAAGACCGGCGGCCCCGCCCGCTATCTGCGGCTGGAGGAGACCGGCCAGAAGATCGGCCTGATCACCCCCCTGACCCATAACTTCTGCGAAAGCTGCAACCGCGTGCGGCTGACCTGCACGGGCGAGCTTTACATGTGCCTCGGCCAGGAAGACATGGCCGACCTGCGTGCGCCCCTGCGGGCGAGTGCCGACGACGCGGGCCTCGAGGCCGCCATCCGCAGCGCCATCCTGCGCAAGCCCAAGGGCCATGACTTCGACTATTCCCGCGCGAAGGTGGCGGGTCAGGTGTCACGGCACATGAGCCATACCGGGGGGTGAGGGCCAGGGTACGAGCCCGACCTTCACAAATCACGACCGCCACAACCGACGCACCTGGACTGGCAGCTGGGGCAGCGCCAGTGCTATGAAAAAAGCAGCGAACCCGAGAGGACCGTAGTCTTCCGAACGGAGTGTGCCTTGTCCGCTCAAGCTGCAAGAGGTCTCGGCCAAAACGAACAAGGCGCCAATGAGCGCCATGTGTCCGATGCTCAGGAGGCAAAGGATCACCGTCGCGGAGTACCCCTTGCCGAGGCTCATCTGAACCGCCGCCACGCCGCCAAGCGCCAGAAAGACGAAGGGAAGCACCGGGCCGAGCAGGGAAATCGGGGCCAGAGCGGTGCAGGACACATTCCCGGCGGAGTTTACAATGTAATCGACATTCTCGCTGAGCATCGCAGCGAAGTAAGCATTGATGAACGTCAGGACGATGACCTGAACGAGGCTCAGGATGACAAGAGCCCACCCATGTCCTGCCTCAAGCCTATCCTTCATTTCGACCCTTTCCGGGCTGACTTTATCAAACGCCGTGCCCTCCAGGCCGATTCCCCAAATCATGGTTAACACGCCCTCTCCGCCCCGCGCGTAGAGACGGAAGGAAGACGGAAGAAAGACGCCAGCAAGACAAGCGCCTCCCCCTTCCGCCTCCGGATTAATCCAGCGCCCGCAGGACCTTGGCCGTCACACCGGCATCCGCGCCTCGATCATCCCGGCATACCAGCTCGACCCGAAGGGAATGGCATCGTCGTCGAAGTTATAGGCGGCATGATGCAGGCTCGCGGTGTCGCCATTGCCGAGGAAGATATAGGCGCCGGGGCGGGACTGGAGCATGTAGCTGAAGTCCTCCGCCGCCATCAAAGGCGCCACATTGGTGACGACCGAGGGCGAGATGCTTTCGGCCACCTGGGCGGCAAAACCGGTGTTCAGGCTGGCGTTGATCGTCACCGGATAGCCGCGCTGGTAATCGACATCCGCCCGCGCGCCGAGGGCCAGGGCCGTGCCCTCGGCAATCTCGCCGATGCGCTTTTCGACCAGGTCCTGCACGCCGTGATCCATGGTCCGCACGGTGCCCTTCAGCTTCACCGTCGTCGGGATCACGTTATGCGCCGGGCTGTCGGTCTCCACCACGCAGACCGAGACGACGACCTGTTTCAGCGGGTCGACATTACGGCTGGCGATGGTCTGCAGGGCCAGGATGATGTGCGAGGCGACGACGACCGGATCGACGCCGTTATGCGGGTTCGCCGCATGACCACCCTTCCCGGTGATCACGATGTCGAACTGGTCGGCGGCAGCCATCATCGCCCCCTCACGCAGAGCGAAGGTGCCGACCGGAATGCCCGGCATGTTGTGCATGCCGTAGACTTCCTGGATGCCGAAACGCTCCATCATGCCCTCGGCCACCATCTCGCGCCCGCCGCCGCCACCCTCTTCGGCGGGTTGAAAGATGCAGACGGCAGTGCCGTCGAAATTCCGCGTCTCGGCCAGATAGCGCGCTGCCCCGAGCAGCATGGCGGTATGGCCGTCATGGCCGCAGGCATGCATTTTCCCAGGCGTGGCAGAGGCATAGGCGAGACCGGTCTTCTCCAGGATCGGCAGGGCATCCATGTCGGCGCGCAAGCCGATCACCCGGCCCGAGCCGGAGTTGCGCCCCTTGATCACCGCCACGACGCCGGTGCGCCCGATACCCTCGACCACCTCGTCACAGCCGAAACTGCGGCACAGATCCGCCACCTTGCCGGCCGTGCGCTGCACATCGAACATCAGCTCCGGATGGGTGTGAAAATCCCGGCGCCAGGCCGTGATCTCGGGCAGCAGTTCGGCAAATCGGTTCTTGACGGGCATGGGACGACTCCTTTGCCCGATGATCCGCCAATCACCGCCCGTCGGCAACCCCCGCCCTTCCCCCTTTCATACTGGCAGAAATATCCTCGGGGGCGGTCCGGAGGGGAGGGGGCGGAAAGCCCCC
>NZ_JBFUAG010000017.1:0-97880 GCF_056406375.1 Rhodobacter sp. P1_C2 | reverse complement strand
ACCCTGCGCGGAAGGCGCCACATCTGGGGCGGGCGACCCGCCATCAGACGCAGCCTCTACCTGGCCGGCTTCATCGCCTCGCGCCACGATCCGAACATCAAGGCCTTCAGAGCAAGACTCGCCGCTGCCGGAAAACCGACAAAGGTCGCAATCATCGCCTGCGCAAGAAAACTCCTGACAATTCTCAACGCAATGGTCAAAACAGGCAAAGACTACGCCCAAACCAAAGCCTGAAAGACAGTTGCTACCGAAGGGCAAGGGCGATGCGGGCGATGCCCTCGGCGATCCGGGTCTGCGGGATCGAGCCATAGCCCAGCCGGTAATGCTGGCGATCCTCGCGGGCGGGGTCAAAGAAGGTGCGGCCGGGTTCGATCAGCACGCCATTGGCGCGCAGCCGCGTGGCCAGCGCCTCGGTGTCGACGGGCGCGCGCATCCAGAAGCTGGAGCCGCCGAAGCCGCCCTGCCCGGCCACCGTCAGGCCATGGGCGGCAATCGCCTCCTCCATCACCTGACGCCGGCGCCGGAAGGCAGAGCGCATCCGGTTGATCAGCGTGTCATAATGCCCGAGGGACAGGAAATAGGCCATGGTGCGCTGGATATGGCCGGGCGGGTGGCGCAGGCTCATCAGCCGCAAGGCCCGCGCCTCGCGGATGAAGCCGGGGGGGCCGACAAGGTAGCCCAGCCGCATCCCCGGAAAGACCGATTTGGAGAAGGACCCGGCATAGACCACCCGCCCCTCGGCATCGAGGGATTTCAGGGCCGGAGAGACGGGTTTGAGGAAGGACATCTCGAATTCATAGTCATCCTCGACGATGACGAAGCCTTCGCGCCCCGCCGCCTCCAGAAGCGCGCGGCGGCGTTCGACCGGCATGGTGGCATTGGTCGGGCACTGGTGGCTGGCGGTGGTGAAGACGGCATCCACCCCGCGCGGGATCGCGTCGGGCGGCAGGCCATCGGCATCGACATCGACCGAGAGGACCTCGGTCCCGCTGGCGCCGAGGATGGCGCGCAGGCCGGGATAGCCGGGGTTCTCCATCGCCGCGCGGCGCCCCGGGCCCAGAAGGCAGGCAGCGGTCAGCCAGAGCGCGTTCTGCGCGCCCATGGTCAGCAGAACCTCATCCTCGCGCGCGGCAATCCCGCGCTTGGGCAGGATCTGGCGCAGCAGGTATTCGATCAGCAAGGGGTCGTCGCGTTCGTAATAATCCGCCGTCATCGCGGCGAAGTCGCGCCGGCCGAGGGCGCGAACCGCGCAAAGCCGCCAATTCTGATGGTCGAACAGGCTGGCATCGGCCTGACCATAGATGAAGGGATAGGTATAGCGTTCCCAGTCGTCGGGCCGCTCCACCCCGCGCTGGCGGGAAAAGCGCCCGGCGATGCGGCTGAACTCCGCCGCCTCGGCACGCACGGCCTGAGCCGGCAACTCGCTGGCCAGCGGTGCGTTTTCCGAGACGAAATAGCCCGACCGCCCGCGCGCCGCGAGATATTCCTGCGCCACCATCTCGGCATAGGCCAGCGTCACGGTCAGCCGGCTCACCTGCAGATGCGCCGCCAGCCCGCGCGAGGAGGGCATCTTGGCCCCCGGCCGGAACCGCCCCGAAAGAACCCCCTCGGTCACCATCTGCCGGATGCGCTGCTGCAGGCTGCCGCGTTCGGCAGCCGGCAGGACAAAAGCTTCGGGGGGGATCGTCGCCATCGGGGCCTCCATGCCGCGATTGGCCCCGCGTGCCCCCCCAAAGTCAAGGGGCGCGGAGATCTCCCCCCGCACCCCCCTCTTCATTGGTCCATAAATATCCTCGGGGGTCCGGGGGCAGACAGCCCCCGGCGGGTTCAGCCAAAAACCCGGGTCAAAGCATTGTCGATGGCCCCGGTGATCGCATCGATGTCATCGGCCGTCGCAATCAGCGCAGGGCTCAGGCACAGCGTGTTGTTCAGCCCGGGGATCGAGCGGTTGGTCATGCCGATGATCACGCCATTGGCGTTGCAATCGGCCACCACAGCCGCGACTTTCTTCTCGTCCGCAGGCTCCTTGGTCGCCCGGTCGGCCACCAGTTCCGCGCCGCAGAACAGGCCCTTGCCGCGCACATCGCCGATGACTTTATGCTTTTCCATCAAGGCATTGAGGTTGTCGATCACCCGGGCGCCCATCTTCAGGGTGTTGTCCAGAAGACCCTCATCCTCGATGATCCGCATGTTCTCCAAGGCCGCCGCCGGACCCGCCGTGCAGCCGCCGAAGGTGGAGATGTCGCGGAAATAGCTCAAGGGGTCCGCCGCATCGTCCTTGAACATCGCGAAGACCTCTTCGGTCGTCACGGTGCAGGAGATCGCCGCATAGCCCGAGGCGACGCCCTTGGCCATGGTCACGAAATCGGGCTTGATGCCGAAATGCTGGTAGCCGAACCAGGTGCCGGTGCGGCCGACGCCGCAGACCACCTCGTCGATGTGGAGGAGGATCTGGTACTTCTTGCAGATCTCCTGCACCCGCTCCCAATAGCCCTTGGGCGGCACGATCACGCCACCGCCGGCGGTCACCGGCTCCAGCACCAGGGCGCCGATCGTGTCCGGGCCCTCGCGCAGGATGACCTCTTCGATCGCATCGGCGGCGCGCTCGCCGTAATTCTCGACATCCCACTGCTTGCGGTATTCCAGGCAATGCGGGACCATCACGAACCCATCGGGATAGGGCCCGTATTGCAGCGCCCGCTCCTTCTGGCCCGAGGTGGCCAGGGCGGCGATCGTCGTGCCGTGGTAGTCACGCTCGCGGTAGAGGATCTTGTTCTTCTTGCCGCCGTGGTGCCGGTGCGAGATCTGGCGCACCATCTTGTAGACCTTCTCGTTGGCTTCCGAGCCCGAGTTGGAATAATAGACCCGGGTCAGGCCCGGCATCTTCGAGATCAGCTTTTCCGCGAAAAGTGCGCCCGGCACCGAGCCGTTGGAGCCTGCGAAATAGTTCATCTTGACCAGCTGGTCGGCCACGACCTTGGCGATGCTTTCGCGGCCATAGCCCACGTTCACCGTCCAGACCGCCCCCGAGACCGCGTCGATATATTCGCGCCCCACGGCATCCCAGACGCGCAGGCCCTTGCCTTCGACAATCACCCTCGGGTCGATGGTCTCATATTGCTTGTGCTGGCTCAGGTGGTGCCAGACATGGGCCTTGTCGGCCGCAACAACGCCGCTCAGGTCGTTGGTCATCGTGTTCATCGGTCTCTCCTCAAAGCGCTGCAGGGCCTGGGCTGCCCCATGACGAATCAAACCGCGCCGTCCTGCGGCCTCGCCAGCCAGATGGGCGCCATCATCCGCCTTCCGCGCCGGGGACGTTAGGTCCAGAGAAGGGCGGGACTTAACGCCAGAGCCGCGCCAAGCCTTTCCCCGCCGCCTTTTGCGCAAAGCCGCGGGGGCCCTGCCGCGGCCTTGTGCGATTTTTCAAAGCGGCAATTGCCCTTGGCGCCGCAAAAGGGCAAAACTCCCGGGCAAAAGAAGGAGAGTACCATGCCTGCAAAGGGGCCCGCCGCCTGGATAGCCGTTGATTGGGGCACGTCGAACATGCGGGCCTGGGCGATGGGCGAAGGCGAAATCCTCGACCAGGGCCGCAGCGAAAAGGGCATGGGCAAGCTCGCCCCCGCCGAGTTCGAAGCCGCCCTGATGGAGGTGATCGCGCCCTGGCTCGGCGCGGCTCCGACCCTGGTTCTCGCCTGCGGCATGGTTGGCGCGCGGCAGGGCTGGCAAGAGGCCAGCTACCGCGCCGTGCCCTGCACCCCCACCGATCCGCAGGGCCTGACCCGGGTGGCAACCCAGGACAAGCGCCTCGATGTCCGCATCGCCCCCGGCCTGTCGCAGGCGAAACCCGCCGATGTGATGCGCGGCGAAGAGACCCAGCTGGCCGGCGCCCTCGCCCTGCACCCCGGCTTTGACGGCGTCTTCTGCCTGCCCGGCACCCATTCCAAATGGGCGCAGGTTTCGGCGGGCGAGGTCGTCTCTTTCCAGACCTACATGACGGGCGAGCTTTTCGCCCTCCTCTCCGCCCAATCGGTCCTGCGCCATTCGCTGACCGCCGAGGGCTGGGACGACACCGCCTTTGACGAGGGTCTGGACGAGGCCCTCTCGCGCCCCGACCGCATCGCGGCCCGCCTGTTTTCCCTGCGCGCCGAGGGGCTGCTGCACGGCCTGACCTCGGCCCAGGCCCGCGCCCGCCTGTCGGGCCTTCTGATCGGGATCGAACTGGCCGGGGCCAAGCCCTATTGGCTGGGCCAGGAGGTCAAGCTGATCGGGGCGGCGAAACTCTCCGCCTCCTATGCCCGCGCCCTTGCGACGCAAGGGCTGAAAGCCGACATCCTCGATGACACCGCCTGCACGCTCGCCGGCCTCTCCGCCCTTCATGCCAAGCTGAAAGCATAAGATGACCCAAGCCCTGCACCACACGCGCAACCTGATCGCCATCCTGCGCGGCCTGACCCCCGCCGAGGCGCTGCCGGTCGGCGAGGCGCTGATCGCCGCCGGGATCACGCGGATCGAAGTGCCGCTGAACTCGCCGCATCCGATGACGTCGATCGCGGCCATGGCCAAGGCCTTCGGCTCCCATGCCGAGATCGGCGCTGGCACGGTGCTGACGGTCAAGGATGTGCAGGAGGTGCAGGACGCCGGCGGCACGCTGATCGTCTCGCCCAATTGCGACCCCGAGGTGATCGCCGCCACCAAGGCGCGCTTCATGGCCTCGTGGCCCGGGGTGATGACGCCCACCGAATGCTTTGCCGCGCTGAAGGCGGGGGCGGATGGCCTCAAGATCTTCCCGGCCAACCTGATCGGCCCCGAGGGCCTGAAAGCCATGCGCGCCATCCTGCCCAAGGGCACGGCGGTCTATGCGGTGGGCGGCGCCGGGGCCTCGAATTTCGGGCAATGGTTCAAGGCGGGGGCGGATGGCTTCGGCATCGGCACGGCGCTTTACACGCCGGGACTGGCGTTGGACCAGATCAGCGCCCGCGCCCATGAAATCGTTGCGGCCTATGACGCCGCAGCCCAGCCGGGAGCCTGAGCATGATCTATGACGACCGCCGCTGCGAGCTGGGCGAAGGGGTGATCTGGCACCCCTCGCAGGGCGAGCTTTTCTGGTTCGACATCCTCAGCGGCACGCTGATGTCGAGCAATGGCAATGGCCCGCGTTCGTGGCAGATGCCGAAGATGGCCTCGGCCATGGCCTATGTCGGCTATTATGTCGTGCTGATCGCGGGGGAAGGCGAATGCTTCCTCTACTCGCTCGACACCGGCGAGGCGCTGACCCTCTGCGCGCTGGAGGCCGACAAGCCGGAAAACCGCCCCAACGACGGCAAGACCGACCGGCAGGGCGGCTTCTGGATCGGCACGATGCAGAAGGCGGACGCGGACCGCGAGGGCAAGGGCGCCATCTACCGCCTGTTCAAGGGCGAGCGGCGCAAGCTTTACGACGGCATCTCGATCCCGAACGCGATCTGCTTTGCCCCCGATGGCAAGACCGCCTATTTCGCCGACACCATGGCGCAGCTGGTCTGGAAGGTGGCGCTGGACGAGAATGGCTGGCCCGCGGGCGAGCGTGAGGTCTTCCTCGACTTCACCGGGACCGAGATCTTCCCCGATGGTGCCACGATCGACGCCGAGGGCAATTTCTGGAACGCGCAATGGGGCGCCGGGCGGGTGGCCTGCTATTCCCCCGCGGGCGAATACCTGCGCGAGGTCAAGGTCGATGCGCCCCATACCTCCTGCCCGGCCTTCGGCGGCCCGGGGCTGACCACGCTCTTCGTGACCACCGCCCTGCAGGGCATGACCGAGGCCGAACGCGCCGCCTATCCGAACGCCGGCAAGGTCTTTGCCTTTGAAGGCGTCGGCGTGGGTCTGGAAGAGCCGAAGTTCCTGTCCTGACCCCGCCGCAGGGAGCCGCCATGACCGAGCCCAAAACCCTCGCCGACCTTGCCGCCGCCGCGACCGAAGAGCTGCGGCAAGGCTGCGCCACGGTCTCGCAGGCCGAGCTGGAGGCTCTGGCGCGGGCCATCGCCTCTGCGGGCCGGATCGTGGTCTATGGCTGCGGGCGCGAGGGGTTGATGCTGCGGGCGCTGGCGATGCGGCTTTACCACCTTGGCCGCGATGTCCATGTGCAAGGCGACATGTCCTGCCCGCCGCTCGGGCCGGGGGATCTGCTGCTGGTGGGGTCCGGCCCCGGCCGCCTTGCGACGGTGGCGGCGCTGATCGGTCAGGCGCGGGCCGCAGGGGCGCGCGTCGCCTGCGTGACGGCAGAGCCGCAGGGACCGGACCCGCAGGCCAGCGATCTGGTCCTGGTGATTCCCGTCCAGACCATGGCGCGCGACCAGCTTGCCCCCACGTCAGTCTTGCCGATGGGCTCGGTTTTCGAAGGTGCCATGTTTCTGGTCTTTGAGCTTCTTGTGCTGCTTTTACGCCCGCTTTTGCAAGAAAGCCCAGAATCTATGCGTGCGCGCCATACCAATCTGGAATAGGCCCTTGGCCCGGCGGCGAAAAATTATTCTCTTGCACAAAGCCGCGCCGCTGGGTCAGATCAGGAAAAGCAACGGCGGGACCACATGCCGGAACAGGGAAATACTGCGATGTCACAACCCATCGCGATCAACGTCAGCGGATTGCGCAAATCCTTCGGGACGCATGAGGTGCTCAAGGGTGTCTCGCTTTGTGCCCGCGAAGGCGATGTCGTGGCGATCATCGGCGGCTCGGGCTCGGGCAAGTCGACCATGCTGCGCTGCATCAACTTTCTGGAAACCCCCTCGGGCGGCAAGATCGAGATCTGCGGCGAAAAGATCGAGATGAAGCCCGATGGCCATGCCGCCAACAAGCACCAGCTTGAAAAGGCGCGGCAGAGCCTTGGCATGGTGTTCCAGAACTTCAACCTCTGGACCCATATGACGGTCTTGGAAAACCTCATCGAGGTGCCGGTCCATGTGCTGAAGGTGCCCAAGGACGAGGCGATCACCCGCGCCCGCGCCCTGCTGGCCCGGGTCGGCCTCGCCGAAAAGGAAGGCGCCTATCCCGCCTTCATGTCGGGCGGCCAGCAGCAGCGCGCCGCCATCGCCCGCGCGCTGTGCATCAACCCCAAGGCCATGCTGTTCGACGAGCCGACCTCGGCCCTTGACCCAGAACTGGTGGGCGAGGTGCTGCAGGTCATCAAGGGTCTGGCCGACGAGGGCCGCACCATGATCCTCGTCACCCATGAAATGCGTTTTGCCCGCGAAGTGGCCAGCCATGTGATCTATCTGCACAATGGCATCATCGAAGAGGAGGGCCCGCCGGAAGAGTTGTTCGGCGCCCCGAAGTCCGAACGCCTGAAGCAATTCCTGAAAACCGTGGGCTGACAAGCGACCTGCGGGGACCACTCGACACAAAGGAGATCCCAATGAAGAAAATCGTTCTGGCCGCAGTGGCGGCCCTGTCGCTCGGTTCGGCAGCCTTTGCCGACCCGATCAAGGTTGGCGTCGATGTTGCCGCCTACCCGCCCTTCACCGCGATGGATGCCGACGGCACCTGGAAAGGCTGGGAGGTCGACTTCCTCCACGCCATCTGCAAGCAGGCCGCGCTGGACTGCGTGATCACCCCCACCGCCTGGGATGGCATCATCCCGGCGCTGAACGCGGGGCAGATCGACGTGATCATGTCCTCGATGTCGATCACCGAAGAGCGGATGAAGGCCATCGACTTCTCGGACAAGTATTACAACACGCCGACCGCGATGATGGTCTCCAAAGGCTCGACCCTGAAGCCGACCGACGAGTCGCTGAAGGGCAAGATCATCGGCGTGCAGGTCTCGACCACCCAGGAAGCCTATGTGCAGGCGCATTTCCCGGATGCCGAGCTGAAAAGCTACCAGACCTCGGATGAAAGCTATCAGGATCTCGCCGCGGGCCGCATCGACGCGGTGGTGGCCGATGGTCTGGTCGTCTCGGACTTCCTGAAGACCGCGACCGGCGCCTGCTGTGAAAGCGCCGGCGAGGTCGAGGATGATCCGGCGATCCTCGGCAAGGGCGTGGGCTTCGGTCTGCGCAAGGGCGATCCCTTGAAGGAAAAGCTGAACGCCGCGATTGCCGCGATCCGCGCCGATGGCACCTATGACGCCATCTCCAAGCCCTACTTCGACTTCGACATCTACGGCAAATAATGACCTGCCCCCCGCCCGCACAGATCCCCGCGCTTGAACTTCTGAGCTTAGGCGACTGCGGCTGGGGGGCTACCCTGCTTTGGGGCCTTGGCAATTCGGTCGTCATCGCCCTTGGCGCCTATGCGCTTGGCTTTGCCATCGGCATCGCCGGCGCCTTCGGCAAATTGTACGGCGGCCCGATCCTGAAGGATCTTCTGGCCACCTATACCACGCTCGTCCGCGCCGTGCCGGAGCTGGTGCTGATCCTGATCCTCTACTACGCCTTCACCGGGCTTCTGAACGATGCCCTGACCTATTTCGGCTATGCCCGCGTCGTCATCTCGCCGATCCTGACCGGGATCGCGGTGCTGGGCGTCGTGCAGGGCGCCTATCAGACCGAGGTGATCCGCGGTGGCATCCTCGCCGTGCCCGCCGGCCAGATCGAGGCCGCCCGCGCCATGGGCATGTCGCCGACGCTGATGGCCCGCCGGATCACCCTGCCCCTGATGACCTCGAACGCGCTGCCGGGCCTGGCCAACCTGTGGCTGAATGCCACCAAGGACACCGCCCTTCTGGCCGTCATCGGCTTTACCGAACTGACCAAGGCCACGGCCCAGGCCTCGGCCTCGACCAAGGCCTTCTTCGTCTTTTACCCCGCTGCCATGGTGCTTTACATGGTGATCTCGCTGTCCTCGACCTTCCTGATCCACCGGATCGAGAAATGGGCGCGGCGCGGCCAGCGCGACATGAGGATCTGATGCGCGAGTTCCTGAAGCCGCACCGTGTGTTCCTGATCCTGATCGCCGCCGCCATCGTGACCTGGTGCGTCTGGAACCTGCAATGGGACTGGCTGGCCAAGCCCAAGTATCAGGCGATGATGCTCAAGGGCCTGTGGACGACGATCTGGGTTCTGGTCGTGACCATGGTGGTGGGGATGCTCCTCGCCATCCCGATCGGCTTTGCCCAGGCCGCCGGCCCCGCCTGGCTGGCCTGGCCGGCGCGGGTCTTCTGTTCGATCATCCGCGGCACGCCGCTGCTCTTGCAGATCTGGATGCTCTATTACGGGCTCGGCTCGCTTTTCCCCTCGATGCCCTGGATCAGGGAGTCCGCCATGTGGCCGATCCTGCGCCAGGCCTGGCCCTATGCCGTGGTGGCGCTGTCGCTGTCGGTGGCGGGTTACGAGGGCGAGGTGATGCGCTCGGCCTTCAAGGGCGTGGGCCATGGCCAGCTTGAGGCCGCTAAGGCGATGGGCATGCCCCGTTTCACCATGTTCCGCCGGATCTGGCTGCCGCAAGCCATCCAGCGCGTCCTGCCGACCATCGGCGGCGAGACGGTGCTGCAGCTGAAATCCACGCCGCTGATTTCCACCATCACCATCATGGACATCTACGACGTCGCCGGCCGGGTGCGCCGCGACACGCTGATCGTCTACGAGCCGCTCTTGCTGCTGGCGGTGGCCTATATGGTGATCACCGCGCTGATCGTGCTGCTGTTCCGCTGGTTCGAAAGCAAGACCCCGACGCGGACGGCCTGATACCGGGTCGCGTGCCACAGGGCGGAGCCTCCGGCGGGGATATTTAGACCAGAATGAAAGCGAAAGGGGGAGCGGTGAGGCTCCCCCTTCGTCATTGGTGTTCCGGCGTGGCCTGGTGTCTGGCGATCCCGGGTCAGGCGATCTCGGCGTCTTCGGCGCGGCGGGCTTCGGCCTCGCGGGCGGCTTCGATCCGGGCGAGGTTGCGGCGGCGGATCTCGTAGACCACGGCCAGGGCCAGGGTGAAGAGGATCAACAGAAGCGCCAGCGCGTTGATCGAGGGCGTGATCCCGGCCCGCACCTTGGAGAAGACATAGACCGTGAGGGTCTGCGAGGTGCCCCGGGTGAAGAGGGTGACGTTGAAGTTCTCGATCGACTGGAAGAAGGCGATCGCCGCCCCGGCCCCGATGGCCGGGTAGAGATGCGGCAGAAGAATGCGGCGCATCACCTGACCATGGGTGGCACCCAGGTCGAGGGCGGCCTCCTCCAGGTTCTCGTCAAAGCTTTGCAGCCGGGCCAGCACCATCAGCATCACGAAGGCCGCGATATAGCTGACCTGACCCAGCACCGAGAGATGCAGGCCGGTCGGCACGCTGAGCTTGTTCCAGAACAGGATGGTCGAGATGCCGATCACCGCCCCCGGCACCAGAACCGGCGCCACCATGAAGCCGTAGAGCACCGAGCGGACCCGGCCGGAGACCGAGTTCACCACGATGGCCGCCGCCGTGCCGACCGGCACCGCCAGGGCCACCACCGCCAGCGCGACGAGGATGGTGTTGAGGAACGAGGACCACATCGTCCCGTCGTTCCACAACTCGAGGAACCAGCGGTCGGTCAGCCCTTTCCAGGGATAGACCGAGGGCAGCCGGTTGTCGTTGAAGGCCGCCCCCCCCATCAGCGCCAGCGGCACCAGGAGGTAGACCAGAAACAGACCCATGTAGATATGGTACAGGGTCCGGCGCATTTTATCGTCCATGTCTCGCCCTCCCCTATTTCGCGATATCGGTCAGTTGGACCTTGAACAGCCACATCACCAGCGACACGAAGACCACGCAGAGGCTGAGGAACAGGAAGGCATAGGCCGCCCCGGTGTTCCAGTCCTGCGCCTCGAGCATCCATTGCTGGATCGTCTGGGTGAACCACAGCGAGGTGGGCGAGCCCAGCAGCGCCGGCACCAGCAGCGACCCCGCCGCCAGCATGAAGACCATGACCGCGCCCGAGGCGATGCCCGGCTTGGAATGCGGCAGCACGATGCGCCAATGGGTGCGCCACCAGGGCGAGCCCAGGTCCTGCGCCGCCTCGATCTGGTTGCTGTCGAGCGACTGCATCGCGTTGTAGATCGGGAAGACCATGAAGAGGACATAGGTATAGACGAGGCCGATGATGATGGCGCGGTAGCCCATGATCCAGCGGATCGGGTCATCGGTGATGCCCACGCCCATCAGGATGGCATTGAGCGGCCCCTTGTAGGCGAGGATGATCCACCAGGCAAAGCTGCGCAGCACCTCGGAAACCCACATCGGCACGAAGAGCAGAAGGAACAGCGTCGGCAGCGATTTCGGCGTCACCACCTTGGCAAGGTAGAAGGCTAGCGGATAGGCCATCACGAAGGTGATCACCGTCACCATGGCCGAGTAATAGACCGTGCCGAAGAAGATCTTCATATGGATCGGCAGCGGAATGTTGTAGCCGAAGAAATCGGTGTCGGTCTGGCTGGCGAAGAACTTCGCGTAATTGCCCAGCGAATAGACATCCTTCGGCCCGCCCACCTCGGCCACCGGCAGATAGGGCCGGAAGCTTGCCTCGAAGAGGGTCACGTTGGGCAGGATCACCAGCATCAGCAGCCAGAAGGCGGTGAGAAGCACGAAGGCTCCGGTCAGGGTTGGGCCATAGCGGCGCAGGAGGTCCTCCATCCCTAGGCTCCCCGGACCTGACCATCGGGCAGGATCGAGGCGCGCTCGGCCGCGAAGCTCATGTGCAGCTTGTCGCCCCGGTTCGGGATCAGGCTGGAGCCGTCGTTGCGCAGCTCGGCCAGAAGCTCGGCCCCGGTGTCGGTCACGGCATGGACCGAGATGAAATTGCCCTCGAAGGCCACATCGGTCACCGTCACCGGCACGCTGTTTTCCACCCCCGGCGTGGCCGAGATCAGCGTGTGCTCCGGGCGGACGTAAAGCTTGAGGTCGGTGCCGCCCTGCACGTTGGACCGGGCGCGGAACACGCCATGCGGGGTCTCGTAACGGGCGAAACCGCCGGCTTCGGAACCGACCGTGCCCTTGAAGATGTTGTTCTCGCCGACGAAGGCCGCAACGAAACCGTTGCTCGGGTTATTGTAGATGTCGCGCGGATCGGCGACCTGCTGCAGGCGGCCCTGGCTCATCACACCGACCCGGTCGGACATGGCCAAGGCCTCGCCCTGGTCATGGGTGATGTAGATGAAGGTCACGCCGGTGCGCTTCTGGATGGCGCGAAGCTCGGCCCGCATGTGCTGGCGCAGCTTGAGGTCGAGGGCGGACAGCGGTTCGTCCAGCAGCATGACCGAGGGTTCGACGGCCAGCGCGCGGGCGATGGCGACGCGCTGCTTCTGGCCGCCCGAAAGCTGGCTTGCGAACTTGTCGGCGGCATTGGGCAGATCGACGAGGCGCAAGAGCTCTTCCGCCTTGGCCCGGCGCTCGGCCTTGGGCACGCCGCGCACCTCCAGCCCGAAGGCGATATTCTCCCAGATCGGCATCAGGGGAAACAGCGCGAGGTTCTGAAAGATCAGCGCGGTGGGGCGCTGGTTCGGGCGTTGGCCCTTCATATCCTTGCCGCCAATGCGGATCACCCCCGAAGACGGGTCGGTGAAGCCCGAGATCATGCGCAGAATCGTGGTCTTGCCACAGCCCGACGGGCCGAGGAAGGAAAAGAACTCCCCCGGCTGGATCGAGACATTCACATGGTCTACGGCGCGGAAGCTGCCAAAATCGCAGCAGACGTCATCCAGATCAATACCGGCGCTCATCGGTGTGTCGGTCCCCGTGTTGGTCGTTTGTTGTTTGTAGTTGTCGCGCGCAGTGGATCACGCGATGCCGCGAATGCCACGCCGGGCCACGAGGGGCCCGGCGCATCATCAGTTCAATTGCCCAAGATCAGGACGCTTTGTACTTGTCTGCATATTCCGCGCGCTTGGCGAGGAATTCTGCCGACTGGTCCGGCCACCACCACAGCTTGGCCAGCTTCGCATCGTCGAAGGCCGAGTTGTAGAAGGTTGCCACATCCGGGTCCATCTTGTCCGAACCGCCCTTGCCGACCGGGTTGGCCGAGAAGGCGGTGGCCCAGAGCGCCGAACCTTCGGCGGTCGAGACCCACTTGGCCAGCTCATGCGCCTGGTCGACGTTGACGGCGTTCTTCATCAGCACGAAGCCCTGGTGCCAGGCGAAGGCGCCCTCGTCCGGAGCCATGTAGCCATAGCCGTCGTTGCGCAGGTTGTAGCCGGTCGAATCCCAGCACAGACCCACCGTCGCGCCATTGTCGGCAAAGCCGGCATGGGCTTCGTTCTCGCCCGACCAGAACTGCACCACGTTGCGCTTGGCCTTGACGGCCTCGGCCAGCGCGATGTCCCAGAGCGTGGCCATCTTGGCCATGTCGGAATAGCCTTCGATCCAGGGCATCGGCAGCTTGCCGGTGGCATCCAGATGACGGCCCATGGCGGCCAGCGCCGAGTGCGGGCGCAGCGTCACCTGGTTGGCCGGGTCGAACAGCGCGCCGAGCGTCGGCGGCTCGCCGAGTTTGGCGGCGTCCTTCTTGTAGACCAGCGCCTCGGTGCCCCAGTTGGAGGGCACATACATCAGCTTGCCGTCCTTGTGCGACCGCTCGCCCGCGGTGCCATCGGCGAGGCCGGGCAGGTAGTTGTCCATTGCCAGCTTCGCCGGGTCCCAGGCGCCGATCAGGCCGTCGCTGTTCCAGGCGCCGACGCGTTCGATCGTCGGCTCGGTCATGTCGATGCCGCCCGACTGCAGCGCCACCTTGGCCTGGGCGCGCATCGCGTCCTGGTCGGGCAGTTCGGTGAAGTTCACCTTGATGCCGGTGGCGGCGGTGAAGGCCGGGAAGACTTTTTCCTTGAAGACCGGGTAGCCGGCCCAGCCGGTGAAGTTCAGCTCGCCCGAAGAGGCAAGCGCCTTGGAAGAGATGAGCGCCGGAGCAGCCAGCGCACCCACGCCAGCGACCGTGGTCTTGATGAACCCGCGGCGGCTGATCGAGTTGTTTTTCGTCACGTCAGGTCTCCCTATGTTGCCCGCTTGCGCGGCTATCTGCCGGAGCCTTTGCTTCGCCCCGTTGTTGAAGGCGCCCAAAGCTGCCCCCGCATCCCTGGATGCAGGTATCCCTTGCGCTCCCTGGGCGAAGCTTACTCCGTCCCCGGGCCACTGTGTCAACTGGGCTGTTACAAAGAGAAGCACCGGCAGAGGTCGCGATGGATGAATTTTGCGGCACTTGCAAATGACAGGGGATAAAGCGCCGCTTTGTCGCAATCAGGCGACATTTCGACGGATTTTTGCGCCGGAGCCTGGCCTGCAAATTGGGCATGGAAATGCGGGTCTGCCCGCGCAGACGCCTGAACTGTGGTGGTTTTTGCGGCCTGGGCGGGCGGGTGCCGCAAAGCCCCTGCCGCCACTCCTGCATGAGTCGCGCCAACTTGCAACCGCAAGGTGCAGGGCACCCGCGCGAGCCGGCAGAAAACATCCGCGCCCCCTTCCCTGTCGCCGCGCCCCGGCCTAGCTTGACCGCGCATCGCAGGGGAGAGACGCCATGACCGCATCCGCAACCGCAGCCGCCAGCCTTCCGGCCGGCACCTTCGTCGGCCGGGTCTGGCTTGCCGGCACCGGCCCGGTCCTGGCCCATCTGCGCGACGGCGTCCTGCATGATGTGACGACGCGGACGGCCCCCACCATGTCCGACCTTTTGGAGCTTGCCGACCCGGTCGCCCATCTGGCCGCGACACCCGGCCGCCCGATCGCCCCGCTGGCCGACCTCCTCGCCGCCTCGGTCGAACCTGCGCCCGAGGCGACGCGCCTTCTCTCTCCCGCCGATCTGCAGGCGATCAAGGCCTGTGGCGTGACCTTCGCCGGCTCGATGATCGAGCGGGTGATCGAGGAACGCGCCGCCGGCAACCCCGCCGCCGCCGCCGGCATCCGCGACCGGATCGCAGCCCTTCTCGGCACCAGCCTGCGCAACCTGCGCCCCGGCTCGCCCGAGGCCGCCGAGGTCAAGAAACTGCTGAGCGCCGAGGGCCTCTGGTCGCAGTACCTTGAAGTCGGCATCGGCCCGGATGCCGAGGTCTTCACCAAATGCCCGCCGATGGCCTCGGTCGGCTATGGCGCTTCGGTCGGGCTGCACCCGATTTCGCGCTGGAACAACCCCGAGCCGGAGGTGGTGCTGGCGGTCAATTCGCGCGGCAAGATCCGTGGTGCGACGCTGGGCAATGACGTGAACCTGCGCGATGTCGAGGGGCGCTCGGCGCTCCTCCTCGGCAAGGCCAAGGACAACAACGCCTCCGCCGCGATCGGCCCACTGATCCGGCTGTTCGACGCGGGCTTCAGCCTCGACGACGTCCGCAACCTGACCCTGACGCTGACCGTGACGGGCGAGGACGGCTTCAAGCTGGAGGGCCGCTCGTCGATGGCCGAGATCAGCCGCGATCCGGCGGATCTGGCAGCGCAGACCCTCGGGCCGCATCACCAGTACCCGGACGGGTTCCTCCTCTACTGCGGCACGATGTTCGCCCCGGTGCAGGACCGCGACGGCCCGGGCGAGGGCTTTACCCATCACATCGGCGATCTGGTCACCATCGCGACCCCGGCGCTTGGCACGCTGACCAACACGGTGCGCCTGTCGACCGAGGCGCCGCCCTGGGCCTTCGGCACCGGCGCCCTGATGCGCAACCTGGCGGCGCGCGGCCTGCTTTAATCCGCGTGCACCGCCATCGGCGCGCCCTTCTGCGCCGCGGGCGCGGGCTTCCTCAGGATCAGCGCCAGCGGAATCGCAGCCAGCGTGACCACCATCATCAGCTTGAAGTCGTCGAGGTAGGAAATCATCGCCGCCTGGATGTTGATCAGCCCGTCCAGCTGCGACAGCGCCACCGGATTGCCCGAAATCGCCGAGGGCATCGCGTCTTGCAGCATCGGGTTGAAGGCGGTCATCGCCCCGCCCAGCTCGACATGGTTGGTCTGGATATTGCGCGCCAGCATCACCGAGACGACCGAGATTCCGATCGACGACCCGATGTTGCGCACCAGGGAAAACAGGCTCGTGGCATCGGCGCGGTATTTCACGTCGATGGTGGAAAAGGCGATGGTCGACAAGGGCACGAAGACCAGCCCCAGCCCCAGACCCTGCACCACCCCGGTCCAGATCACCGGCCAGGCGTTCATCAGGGGCGAGAAACCGGTCATGAAGTAAAGCGAGCTCGCCGTCAGCAAGAGCCCCGTCACCACCAGAAGCCGCGGGTCCACCGTGCGCACCAGCTTGCCCACCAGAAGCATCGAGATCATCGTCCCCACCCCGCGCGGCCCCATCACAAGCCCGGTGGTGATCGTCGGATAGCCGAAGATCTTCGACAGCATCGGCGGCAACAGCGCCAGCGAGGCCAGAAGGATGATCCCGACGATGAAGATGAAGATCAGCCCGATCCGGAAATTCGCATCGCGGAACATCGCGGGTTCCAGAAACGGCAGGTCGGCGGTGTTGATATGGATGATGAAGACCCAGAAGCCGGTGACGGTCAGCGCGGCATAGAGGCAGATCTCGGTACTGGCGAACCAGTCGAGCTCGCCGCCGCGGTCGAGGATCATCTGCAGGGCGCCAAGGCCCAAAGACAGCATCGCAAAGCCGAAAAAGTCGAAGCGGCGCAGGCGGATGGTCGATTTGGGCAGATAGGCGATACAGCCCAGAACCGCCACGATCCCGACCGGCAGGTTGATCAGGAAGACCCAGCGCCAGTTGTAGCTTTCGGTCAGCCAGCCGCCCAAAGTCGGCCCGATGATCGGCCCGACCATGATGCCGGCCCCCCACATCGCCATGGCCGACCCGGCCTTCTCGCGCGGGTTGATGTCCAGAAGGAAGGTCTGGCTCAAGGGCACGATGGCCGCGCCGAAAATCCCCTGCATCAGGCGGAAGAGCACCATCGCATTGAGGTTCCAGGCGATGCCGCAGAGAAGCGAGGCCACGACGAAGCCGATGATCGAGACGATGAACAGCTCGCGCTTGCCGATCCGGTCGGCAAGCCAGCCGGTCACCGGCGTCATGATCGCGGCGGCGACGATGTAAGAGGTCAGAACCCAGGTGATCGTATCCTGGCTGGCGCCAAGGTCGCCGGTCATCGACGGCAGGGCCACATTGGCAATCGTGGTGTCCAGCACCTGCATGATCGTGGCCAGCATGATCATCACGGTGATCAAGCCCCGGTTCGGGTACTCGCCATTGGGCCCCAGCTGGCTCATCTCACTTGCCCGACAGGGCGGCCGGCAGCAGATCGCGCCAGGACCGCGTCACCCCGGTATCGACCGAGACCGAGGCGCTCATCCCCGAAACCACCGGCGCCTCGGTGTCGGGATGGTCGAGGAGGATGCGCACCGGCACGCGCTGGGTCACCTTGACCCAGTTGCCGGTCGCGTTCTGCGCCGGGATCAGCGAGAACTCCGAACCCGTCCCAGCCCCCACCGCATCGACATGGCCCGAGACCGGATGGCCGGGGTCGACGTCGAAGGTCACGCTGGCCGCCTGTCCGGGCTCGATATGGGTCAGCTGGGTCTCCTTGAAATTCGCCTCGACCCAGATCTCGTTGCTGGGCATGAAGGAGAAGACCGCCGAACCCGCCGTCAGATACTGGCCGGGTTTGAAATTGTTGGCCTGGTAGACCATGCCATCCGCCGGGGCCAGAACCTCGGTCAAGGACAGCATATAGGCGGCCTGATCGCGCGCGGCGAGGGCTGCGGCCACCGCCGGGTGGCGGTCGGTGTCGATCGCGGGATCGCCGCTCAGCGCGATCTTGGCGTTTTCGACCGCGACACGGGCAACCTCGGCCGTCTCGCGGGCGCGCCGCTCGCTGTTGCGGGCATCGTCGAGGTCGGAACCGGTGCTGACGCCCCGCTGGGCGAGCGCCTCCTGCCGGGCGAGCTGGGTGCCTTGGTATTCGGCGTCATCCTCGGCGACCTTTTCCTGCGCCACTGCGGCGTCATAGGCACCCTTCAGCTGCGCCACCTGAAGCCGCGCCGCATCCACCGCGATATTGGCCTGGGCGAGGGCGAGCTTGTAGGGTTCGGGGTCGACGGTGAACATCACCGCGCCCTTCTTGACGACCTGGCCATCGGTCACATTGACCGCGACCAGCCGCCCCGACACATCCGAGGCAATCGCGATGCGGGCCTGGTGGAAGTAGGAATTCTCGGTGGATTCGTAGCGCCCGCCGCTCAGCCAATAGGCCCCGGCCCCCAGCACGATCAGCACCGGAACCGAGATCATCAAAAGCCGCCGGCGGTTCTTCGGCTTGGCCCGGGCCAGCGTGCCGCCGGCCATGTCGGGGCTGATCGTGGCAGTGGATTGCGCGTTCATGAGATTTCCTTTTGGCCGATCTCCTCGGCCGTCGCGAGATTGGTGATGACTTGCGCCAGGCTTTCCATCAGCAGCCGGTGCTGCTCGGGCGAGATCCCGGCCAGCGCCTCGGCATAGACCTGATCGGCAATCGGCTTGAAATTGGCGAAAACATCGCGGGCCTTTTCGGTCGGAAACACCCGCCGCACCCTTCTATCGCTCGGGTCGGGCGCCCGGGTGACCCAGCCCAGCGCCTCCATCCGGTCGAGCAGGCGCGAGACCGAGATCGGCTCGATCTCCAGCAGGTCGGCAAAACGCGACTGCGGCGCCCCGCCCTCGGTCTTGCAGACCCAGACCAGCATCCGCCACTGCGCCGAGGTCAGCCCATAAGAGGCCGAACGCGCCTCGAAGCGCTTGCGCACCGCACGCGCCGCATCATGCAGAAGAAGGCCAAGGGATCGGGTTTCCATGAGCATTACCTATTATAAGCATGGCTACTATTCAAGCCCGACTCAGCCCCCGAAGCCAAAATTGCGCGGACCTGGACGCGCCGCAGCGCCCTGCCCTTCATCCAGATGAAAATATCCCACGGGGGTGCGGGGGTGTGAAACCCCCGCTCGCTCGCGCCCGGCGCCACGCGAAAAGACCCCGCACAGCGCAGGCGTAAGGCCATTCCAATGTCAGGGGGGAGTGATGGTACCGCTTCCCCGGCTTGAACGGGGGACCTCTAGATCCACAATCTAGCGCTCTAACCAACTGAGCTAAAGCGGCACATCCTCTCCGCAACTTGCGCTGCGGATGGGGGGTGATTTAGGGGCAAGCGGCGGGGGGGTCAACCGGAAAATGCAGCGAAAGGCGGCGGCGCCTGCGGGGAGGTCGCCCCCGGATCGGCGAAGGCGCCGCAAAGGCTTGCCGAGCGCCGCCTTGACAGGAGGCGCGGCCTCGCCCAAACCGCAGGAAAAGCGAAAGGGATCGCCATGGGGATCGACAAGCAAAGCGACGTGTCCGCCAATATCCAGATCGGCCCGACCGACCAGGGCATGGTGCGCATCTATATCGAGGCCGATGACGGCACCGAACTGCCGATGGATTTCGAGCCGGACGAGGCGCTCGACATCGCCGAGGAACTCCGCGCCGCGGCCGAGGCGGCAAGGTCGCTGGGCGGCAAACCCGCGCCGCGCAAGAAATAATCCGGTCGCCGAGCCGGAAGATGGGCAGATTGCCCATCCTACCAATGACCCGCAGCGCCCGTTCGACCGGTAGGATGGGCAATATGCCCATCTTCGGGGCGCCTCAGATCCGGGCGATCAGGCCGGCCACGCCCGGGTCGCGGTGGCCGTGCAGCCGGGCTGCGGCGTGGCGGGCGAATCTGTGGACGAGCGCCTTGCGCCGCGCCGGGGCGAGCGGGCTTTGCGGGCCCATCCGGATGATCTCGGCATCATAGGCATCGGCCAGGATCAGCCCGCTGCCCTCGGGCAGCAAAGCGGTCGGAAATTCGGTATCCACCGCCCAGAAGAAACGGTCGCAATAGCCAAGATAGCCCTGCCATTTCTGATCGGCCTGAAAATCGGCGCGGCTCGACTTGCATTCGATCACCCAGAGCTCGCCCTTCGGCCCCAGCGCCATCAGATCGACGCGCAGGCCCGGCGCTGGCACCATCTCTTCCACCGTCACGAAATCGAGGCCGCGCAGCGCGCGGGCCACGCCGCGCGCCAGGCGCTGTCCGGGCATCGCGGGAAAGGTCTCGACAAGGGGCGGAGGCTCGCGCTGATCCATCGCGCAAATATGAACCAAAGGTGAACATCAGGCAAGCCTTGCGAAGGGGGCCGCATGCGCCTATCTATGAGGGTGGCGGGTGCTGCTCTTCACGTGCGAGACAACTTTTCCAGTGGCCGATAAGCAACCGAATGGGAGCTGGCTCTGACAGGATCCTGGTCCTGCTACCTGGCGCCCACCTGAGACCTCTGGCTCTCGGGAAAACTCCGTCTCCACGGCCGCTGCGGGCCCGCCACCCTGCCCTCCTCCGCCACGCAAAAAGCCCAAAGCAGCGCTTTGGGCTTGTGGCATTCGGCAAGGCGAAAGGATCAGCGGCGGATCTTGCGCTGCGCGGTGGCTTCCACCCGGATCGGGATCAGCTTGCCGCCGCGCGGGCCCTGGTCATCGGCGAGACCCATCACCGCGATCGCGAACTGCACCCCGGCGAAGACCACGCCATGGAACATCCAGAGCATCAGCCCCGCCACGATCCCCATGTCAGAGCCCAGGACCAGATGCCCGATCCCCGCCACGTTCAGCGCCACCAGCGAAGCCACGAAGACCAGAGCCAAAGCAAAGCCCAGGGCGACATTGACGATGTACAGACGGACGAGCTTCGGCATGATTCCTCCTGGGGCGTCGATCAGCTTAAGATGAGGCTAGCACGTCGCCGCCGCAAGGGGAGAGGCGAAATTCGTGATCACGCCGCCACCCGCCAATTTCCGCCCATCACAGCCTGATTATTTTGCGCCGAACCGGGCCTGACACAAAAGCACCGCATTGGCGGCAGCCCCCGGCCGGCGGTTTCGCGAATCACTTTGTCGGAAGCTTCCCCTGCGCCCGGGGCTCAGAAGCCCTCGGGCAGGATCTCATGCGCCATGTGGTCAAGCACGGCATTGACGAATTTCGGCTCCTTGCCATCGGGGAAGAAGGCCTTGGCCACATCGACATATTCGGTGATGGCGACACGCGGCGGCGTCGACATCGAGGTGAGTTCGGCCCCGGCGGCGCGGAAGAGCGCCCGGATCACCGGGTCGATCCGGGCGATCGGCCATTTGGCGACCAGGGCGCGGTCGGTCAGCTGGTCGATCCTGGCCTGCATGTTGACGGCATGGTCGACGACGGCGCGGAAATGGGCGGTGTCGCCCTCGGCCATTTCCTCTTCGTCGTAGATCGCGCCAAAGCGGTGCGTCTCGAACTCCCGCGTGATGACCTCAACCGTCTGGCCGGAGGATTCCATCTGAAACAGCGCCTGCACGGCGTAAAGCCGGGCGGCGGATTTCATCTGTTTCTTGTCGGCCTTGTTTTCGGTCGTCATGCGCGGAACCCGATCCCTTTCGTCTGGCCCGCCCATTTGCGCGAGATTGCGATCAGGTGCAAGGCCGCAGCTGCAGCGCCGCCACCCTTGTTCTGCCCCTCGGGCTCGGCGCGGACCACGGCCTGTTCGCGGTTCTCCACCGTGAGGATACCATTGCCGATGCAGGCGCCGCCAAGGCCGAGCATCATCAGGCCGCGGCTGGAATCGTTGCAGACGGTGTCGTAATGCGTGGTCTCGCCGCGGATGATGCAGCCGAGGGCGACATAGCCGTCATAATCGGCCAGACGCTCGGCGAGGCCCACGGCGGTCGGAACCTCCAAGGCGCCGGGCACTTCCAGAAGGTCGACCTCGGCCCCGACGGCGGCGGCGGTGGCGCGGGCGCCGGCCACCAGATTGTCGGTGATGTCCTTGTAATAGGGGGCGACGACGATCAGCAGCTTCACCGGCTTGGTGAATTCCGGCAGGGGCAGGCTGTAATGGGTTTCAGAGGCGGCCATGGTTCATTCCTTGATCGGGCGCGTGCCCTGGATGGTGATGCCGTAAGCCTCGAGGCCCACGACACGCGGGGCGGCGGAATTGGAGACGAGGGTGATGTTGGTCAGGCCGAGCGAGGCGAGGATCTGCGCGCCAAGCCCGTATTGCCGCAGGGTCTGGGGCGAGGCCTCGCCTTCGAGGACGACCTTCATCGTGGTGTCGCGCAGCAGGACGACGACGCCACGGCCCTCGGCGGCGATCACCGCCATCGCGCCCTGCAGATCGCCGACATGGGTGTCGCCGATGCCGAGCACGTCTTCCAGCGGGTTGAGCGCATGCATCCGCACGAGGACCGGCGCGTCGCCCGACAGATCGCCCTTGGACAGCACGATATGCTCGTCGCCATGCGCCTGATCGGCAAAGACCCGCATCAGCCATTCGCCGCCATGGGTGGAATGGACGCGCTTGGCGGCGCGTTCCTTGATCAGGTTGTCGTGGCGGCGGCGGTAGGCGATCAGGTCGCTGATCGTGCCGATCTTGATGCCATGCTTCTGGCCGAAGGCGATGAGGTCGGGCAGGCGCGCCATGGTGCCGTCGTCCTTCATCACCTCGCAGATGACGCCCGAGGGGTCGAGCCCGGCAAGGCGGCTGACATCGACGGCAGCTTCGGTATGGCCGGCGCGGACCAGAACGCCGCCGTCACGGGCGCGGAGCGGAAAGACATGGCCCGGGGTGGCGAGATCGGCCTTGCCCTTGGTCTTGTCGATGGCCACGGCCACGGTGATGGCGCGGTCCTTGGCGGAGATGCCGGTTTCCACGCCCTCGCGGGCCTCGATCGAGACGGTGAAGGCGGTCTCGTGGCGCGAGGAGTTCTTCATCGCCATCATCGGCAGGCCAAGCTGGTCGATCCGCTCGCCGGTCAGGGTCAGGCAGATCAGGCCGCGGCCATGCGTCGCCATGAAGTTGATCGCCTCGGGGGTGCATTTTTCGGCCGGGATGCAGATGTCGCCCTCGTTCTCGCGGTCCTCGTGATCGACGAGGATGTACATGCGGCCCTGACGGGCATCCTCGATGATCTCTTCGACCGAAGAAATCGCATCGGAAAATTCTGTCTTGATCTGGCTCATCATCCTGCTCCGCAAACTCTCGGCGACGGTGTAGCGAAAAGACGGCGCAAAGGCCAGAGAGAGCACGGGCGCGGCGGACTGCGGTTTGGGAAGAGCGATTGTGCGTTTGGGGGGAGAGCGGAGGGGCGCTGCCCCTCCGCGCCACCCTGCCAGAGGGGCGGGGCCCCTCTGGAACACCCCTCCAGGCTTAGGGGGACGCGAAGAAGCGGTCGGCGGGCAGGTAGGCTGCGAGGCGGCCAGCGGCGCACCATTCGGCCTCGAGCGCGGTGTCGCCGATCAGGATGACGCGGTCGCCGGGGATCTGCGGCAAGGCGGCGCGCAGGGTGGCGCGGGCCTCGGCGAAGGGGGCGAAGGGGCGCGGGGCGGGATGGGCGGCCTCGAGGAAGGCGGCGTTGGCCTCCAGGATCGTGGCGGGGGCGAGGCCCTGAGCCAAAGCAATCCGGCGGGCGTTCCGGATGATCGCGAGCCTTGCGGCGCGATCGGGCGGCATCGCGGCATCGCGGGCGAGGCGCAGCGCGTTGGAGGAGAAGAGGAAGGCCACGACATCATGGCCGCTTGCCGCGCGCACTGAGGCATAGGTGCGATAGTCGAGGCCAAGGTCCTGCGCCCGCTTCACCCGCAGGCGCAAAACCTCGATCGGCAGGGTCGGCAGCAGGGCTTGCCGCGCCTTCTGCCAGCAGAACCGGCGCCAGCTTTCGCCCGGCGCAAGGCTCGGCCCGCCGTTATGGCCCAGCTGCCCGCTCACGCCCATTCGCGCAACCGCGCCACATAGCGCGCCATCGTGTCGACCTCGAGATTGACCTTGTCGCCCAGCGCCACATCGCCCCAGGTGGTGACCTTGCGGGTATGGGGGATGAAATTGATGCCGAAATCGGTGCCGTTCACCTCGTTCACCGTGAGGCTGGTGCCGTTCAGCGCGACCGAACCCTTGGGCGCGATGAACTTGGCCAGCTCCGGCGGGGCGCGGAAGGTCACGCGCAGGCTGTCGCCCTCGGGATGCAGGCCCACCACCTCGGCCACGCCATCGACATGGCCCGAGACGATATGGCCGCCCAATTCATCGCCCACCTTCAGCGCGCGTTCGAGGTTCAGCCTCTTGCCCGCCTCCCAGGCGGCGAGGTTGGTCTTGGACACGGTCTCGGCCGAGATCTGCACATCGAACCAGTTGCGCGGGCTGGCGCCGAGATCGACCACGGTCAGGCAGACCCCCTCGCAGGAAATCGAGGCGCCGATGTCGATGCCATCGACATCATAGGCCGTTGCAATCCGGGCGCGCAGGTCGCCCTCCTGGCGCAGGGTCAGCACCTCGCCCATATCCGTCACGATTCCGGTGAACATCCGCAGTCTCCGCTTGTCCTGAACGCTGGCCATGCCGGCCCTTGCCTATGAGGTAGCGATGCCACAGGCCTCCTGCAAGCGCGGGTTTTGCCTCATTATTGCCGTTCTGCTTGACGAGGGTCAGCTCTTGGTAAGAGTTCCCCTTTACCTTGCGGCAAAATCCGCCATGGAACAGGGGATTGGATCGCGGGACACATGACGGCATCGGCCACCGGACATCGCTTCTTGTTTCTGCAGGGACCGCATGGGCCCTTCTTCTCACGCCTGGGGCGGATGCTCGGGGCGGCGGGGGCGGATGTCTGGCGGATCGGCTTCAACCGGGGCGATCGGGCCATGTGGCGCGAGCCGGGCAATTTCATCGCCTTCAAGGGCCAGCAGACGGATTGGCCCGCCGCCTTCCGCCAGGTCGTGGCTGAAAAATCCATCACCGACATCGTGCTTTATGGCGACACGCGGCCGATCCATGCCCAGGCGGTCACCATCGCCAAGGAGCTGGGCCTGACGATCCATGTCTTCGAGGAAGGCTATCTGCGCCCGCATTGGGTGACCTACGAACGCGGCGGCGCCAATGGCCATTCGCGGCTGATGCAGCTGTCGATCCGCCAGATGCAGGTGGCGCTGGAACAGCTGGACATGGAGCTTCCCGATGCCCCGGCGCGCTGGGGCGACATGCGCCAGCACATGTTCTGGGGCGCGCTCTACCATTGGTTCGTGCTGACCGGCTTCTGGGATTACCGCAATTTCCGCCCGCACCGCGCCCTGACCGTCGGCCAGGAATTCTGGCTTTACCTCAAGCGGCTGGCCTTCCTGCCCGTTCACCGGCTGGAGCGTCTGGCCGCCACAAGCCGCATCCAGCATGGCGGCTTTCCCTATCACCTCGTGCTGTTGCAGCTGGAACATGACAGCAGCTTTCAGATGCACTCCCCATTCCGCACCATGGCAGAGTTTCTGACCCTGGTCGTCGAAGGCTTTGCCAAGGGCGCGCCGGCCCATCATCACCTGGTCTTCAAGGCGCATCCTTTGGAGGATGGCCGCGTCCCCGTCGCGCGCGAGATTGCCCGCCTCACGCGGCTTCATGGTGTCACCGGACGGGTGCATTTCGTCCGCGGCGGCAAGCTTGCCCGGCTGTTGAACCATGCGCGGACGGCGGTGACGGTCAATTCCACCGCGGCGCAGCAGGTGCTCTGGCGCGGGCTGCCGCTCAAGGTCTTTGGCGCGGCGGTCTATGCCAAGCCGGAGTTCGTCTCGAACCAGAGCCTGGCGGAGTTCTTTGCCCATCCGACCCGGCCCGACAGCCGCGCCTACCGCGATTACCGCCACTATCTCTTGGAAACCAGCCAGATCCCCGGCGGCTTCTATTCCGCCCGCGGGCGGCGCGAATTGCTGCGCCAGGTCGTCGACATGATGCTGCAGCCCGAGGACCCCTATGACGCGCTCACCTCGGGAAACGCGGCACCGCGGCAACAGTTGCGCCTCGTCAACTGACCGCCCGAGCGGGCCGCGCACAGAACACTTTCAATTTCCTCCATGGTTCTGTAGCCTTACAGGCAAAAGTTGAGGCAAACTCCACCAAAGGAGCCCGAGCAGTGAAATTGATGAGATCGAGGGGGGTCGCGGCCCTTTCCCTTGTGGTGCTTGTGTTGGGCACCTCCAGTTGTGGCTTGCCCCGCCCCGGCCCCAACAAGAAAGAGATCTTTGCGGGCTCGGTCCTGAACGGCGGCGATGCCTTCATCGTGACGGTCAACCCGCAGGTGACGCGCACGACTTCGGTGATGCCGGCGCTCGGCTTCTCCTCGACCTTCATGAATGCCGGGGTTCTGCCGTCCGACATCATCTCGCCCGGCGACACGCTGGGGATGACCGTCTTCGAAAACGTCAAGGATGACCCGCTCCTCGGCAACACCGGGCAGCGCGTCTCGGCGCTGCAGACGCTGCAGGTCGATGGCAAGGGCTATATCTTCGTCCCCTATGCCGGGCGGATCAAGGCGGCGGGACAGACACCGGACGGCTTGCGCGACACGATCACCCGCAAGCTCGACACCCAGACCCCCGACCCGCAGGTCATCGTGCAGCGGCTGGCCGGCAATGGTTCCACCGTCACCGTGGCAGGTTCGGTCGGCGGGCAGGGCAACTTCCCGATCGACGCGCCGACCCGCACCCTGACCGCGATGATCGCCAAGGCCGGCGGGGCGACGATCCCGCTGCCGGTGGCCGTGGTCCGCGTCACCCGCGGCAACCGGACCGAGAAGGTCTGGCTGCAGGACCTCTACTCCAACCCCCGGCTCGACATTGCCCTGCGTCCGGGCGACCAGATCGTGGTCGAACAGGACAGCCGGTCTTTCGTGGCGCTGGGGGCCACCGGCACGCAAAGCCGGGTGCCGTTCCAGACCCAGACGCTCTCCGCGCTGGAGGCGATCGCCACCGTCGGCGGCCTCTCCTCCAACCTCGCCGATCCGACCGGGGTCTTCGTGCTGCGCAACGAACCGGCCGACATCGCCAATGCCGTGCTGAACCGCCATGACCTGCAAGGGGCGCAGCGGATGGTCTATGTGCTGGACCTCACCAAGCCCACCGGCATGTTCGACGCGCGCGATTTCCTGATCCGCGACGGCGACACCGTCTATGTCACCGAAGCGCCCTTCGTGCAGTGGAGCAAGACCATCGGCGCCATCACCGGGACCGCGAATTCGGCCAATACCGCCGCCAGTGCCGCCTCGGGCATCGCCTCGAAGACCGGCCTCTAAGGCGAGAATGGCCGCGCAAGAGACCTCAAAAGCCGCCGGGGCCATCCCCCGGCGGCTTTTTTCCTATACGGCGGGTTTTCTGCGGCAAAAGCGCCTGCGCCGGATCCTCAGCCTTGCCGGACACGAGCTGCGCCTCGGCCTGCCCGGGCCGGAGGATGGCGTGGTGGTCTGGGGCCGCTCGCCCTACGCCTGGCGCGGCGAGGCCGTGGCCGCCCGCCGCAAGGTGCAGCTGATCCGGGTCGAGGATGCCTTCCTGCGCTCGCTGCGCCCGGGGCGGATGGGCGATGCGGCCCTGGGCCTGCTGATCGACCCCAGGGGCGTGCATTTCGACGCCAGCACCCCCTCGCTGATCGAGGAGATCCTCGCGAAATCGCCCCTCGACGACAGCCACCTCCTCGCCCGCGCCCGCGCTGCCATGGCGCGGCTGCAGCGGCTGGACCTGTCGAAATACAACCTCCACGATCCGGATATCGCGCCGCCTGCGCCCGGCTATGTGCTGGTGGTGGACCAGACCCGCGGCGACGCCTCGGCCCCCGACCCCGCCCGCTTTGCCGAGCTTCTCGCTCTGGCCCAGGAAGAGCATCCCACCGCCCGCATCCTGATCAAGACCCATCCCGAGACGCAATCCGGCCTGCGCCAAGGCCATTTTTCCGCCGCCGCGGCGCAGGGAAGGGTCAGCCTCTATGACCAGCCCGCCTCGCCCTGGCGGCTGCTGGAAGGCGCGGTGGCCGTCTATACCGTCTCCTCGCAACTCGGCTTCGAGGCGATCCTCGCCGGGCATCGGCCGGTGGTCCTCGGCCAGCCCTTCTACGCCGGCTGGGGCCTCAGCGATGACCGCATGCCGGTGGACCGCCGCCGCCGGACCCTCACCCGCACCCAGCTGTTCGCCGGGGCGATGATCCTCGCGCCGACCTGGTACGACCCCTGCCGCGACCGGCTTTGCGAGATCGAAGCGGTGATCGACCAGCTCGAGGCCGAGACCCGCGCCTTCCGCCAGGACCGCCAGGGCCATGTCGCCACCGGAATGCGCCTGTGGAAGCGCCGCCGGCTGCAGGAGTTCTTCGGCCGCTCCAAGCCCCTGATTTTCTGCGAAAATCAGGACAGTGCTGCCAAGCTTGCCGCCAGGACCAACCGCAGCCTTCTGGTCTGGGCCGGCAAGGCGCCCGCCGATCTGCCCTGCCTGCGGGTCGAGGATGGCTTCCTGCGCTCACGCGGGCTCGGCGCCGCGCTGATCCCGCCGCTGAGCCTCGTGACCGATGACCTCGGCATCTACTACGACCCGAACCGCCCGAGCCGGCTTGAAGCCCTGATCCGCGCTCCCCTCCCTCCCGAGGCGGAGGCCCGCGCCGAGGCCCTGCGCCAGTCGCTGATCGCCGGGCGTCTGAGCAAATACAATCTGACCGGCCAAATCCCCGATCTGCCGCCCCGCCCTTCCGCCCCCGGACAGCTTCCGGCCGGGCACGGAGAGACCGGCGCGAAGCTTTCTGTCGCGACCTTAGGCACCCCGCCCGCCGAACCCCCTCCCCCCGCCGCCGACACGCCCGCGGAAGCCCAGGCGCTGCGCATCCTCGTCCCCGGCCAGGTCGAGGATGACGCCTCGATCCGCCTCGGCGCGGGTGAGGTGCGCGACAACCTTGGCCTCTTGCGGGAAGTGCGCCGCGCCCATCCCGAGGCCTTTGTCGTCTTCAAACCCCATCCCGATGTCGAAGCCGGCCTGCGCCCCGGCGCTGTGTCGCCCGAGGCCCTCAGCGGGCTCGCCGATCTGGTGGCGCGCGACGCCGACCCGATCGCCCTGATCGAGGCCTGCGACGCGGTCTGGACCATGACCTCGCTCCTCGGCTTCGAGGCGCTGTTGCGCGGCAAGCCCGTCACCTGCCTCGGCGCGCCCTTCTATGCCGGCTGGGGCCTGACCCGCGACCTCGGCCCGGTGCCCGAACGCCGCCTGCGCGCGCCCGATGGCCATCCGCTGCCCCGCGTGAGGCTGAGCGCCCTGATCCACGCCGCCCTGATCGCCTATCCGCGCTATTACGACCCGGTCAGCCGCCGCCCCTGCCCGCCCGAAGTCGCGGTCGAGCGCCTCGCCACCGGCGCCCTGCCCCGCCCCGGCCCGGCGCTGCGCCTTTTGGCCAAACTGCAAGGGGCTTTCGCAACCAAAGCGCATCTCTGGCGCTGACCTAAGGTCAGGGCAGACCTGCGCAGGTCAGCCGAAAGTCCAACAAGTCGGCGCTCACAATCCCCCCACACGTCAACAGGGCAAAGTCAGCCAACATGGCAAAGACAGCTCTGCCTCACCTCAACCGGGCACAGACCACCTCGCCGAGCCTATCCGCGCGACAGCCACCCCCGGCGAGCCGCCACCCTCAAGGCCAAACCGCCCCAAGCCTCCTCACGAAAATCGCGCCGCCATGCTCCGGCCGCCCGGGCCACAGCGCCAAAGCGCCCGCCAAAGCCCTATCCCGAACCCGCCACAGATCCCGCTCATCGCCAGGCACCAGCCCCAGCCCCGCCTCCGACGCCCTCCGCGCCCTGCAGACCTCTCCCCGCCGCCTGCCCCTGACACCCGCGCGCAGGGGGTCCGGGGGGGCGCGCAGCCCCCCCGGCCGGGGCCGCCGCGCGCCCTCCGGGTCCGAGGCAAGACAAACCTCAGTAGATATAGCGGATCTGTTCGGTCCAGAACCGCTCCATCCGCTTGAGGGAAGAGTTGATCGTCTCCATCACCTCGGGGTCGATCACGCCGCGCTTGCCCAGCACCTCGGCGTGGCGCTCGAAGAGGTCCGAGATCATGCCGCGCACCCTGCGGCCCTTTTCGGTCAGCCGCACCCGCACCGAGCGGCGGTCGATTTCCGAGCGCTGGTGGTGCATGTAGCCCAGTTCCACCAGCTTCTTCAGATTGTAGCTGACGTTCGAGCCCTGGTAATAACCGCGCGATTTCAGCTCGCCCGCGGTCACTTCATTCTCGCCGATGTTGAACAGCAAGAGCGCCTGGACCGAGTTGATCTCCAGGATCCCCAGCCGTTCGAATTCATCCTTGATCACGTCCAGAAGCAGCCGATGCAGGCGTTCCAGCATCGAAAGGCTGTCCAGATAGCCCGAAAGCAGGGCCTTTTGCGATCCGTCCAGCAGAGGCGCTTGCAGCGTCATTGAAAATCTCCGTACCGTTATCCCAAAGGGCTAGGCACAGACTCGGCACAAAACACAAACATATCGTAAACTCGCACCAGATTCGCCGCAATTTTCAGCGGCAATTTTACGCGCCGCCCGCCCGCAGCCGGGTTTCGGCAAAGGCGGCCAGGGTGCGGATCAGCTCGGCATGTGCTTCGGGCGCCGCTTTCTGGCCCAGCATCCAGGCCATCAGGTCCTGGTCGTTCTCGGCCAGAAGCGCGTCATAGGCGTCGAGTTCCGCCAGGGTCATCGCCCCCAGCCGGGCATCGGCATAGGGGCCGAGCACGAGGTCCATCTCCTTGGTGCCGCGCCGCCAGCTGCGCATCGCCATCCGTTTCAACCGCGCTTGCGGATTTTCCATCCCCAGCCCTCCTTGATCCCCGCCGCGCGCGGGCCTATGAGGCCCCATATCAAACCCATCCGGAGCCCGCCATGGCCTTCCTGTCCGACACGCTTGCCCGAGTCAAACCCTCGCCCACCATCGCCGTCACCACCAAGGCGGCGGAGCTGAAAGCCCAAGGCCGCGATGTCATCGGCCTCGGCGCCGGCGAGCCGGATTTCGACACGCCCGAGAACATCCGCGAGGCCGCCAAGCGCGCCATCGACGCCGGCAAGACCCGTTATACGGCGGTGGATGGCATCCCCGAGCTGAAGGCCGCGATCTGCGCCAAGTTCGAGCGGGAGAATGGCCTTTCCTACAAGCCGAACCAGATCACCGTCGGCACCGGCGGCAAGCAGACGCTCTACAATGCGCTGATGGCGACCTGCAATCCGGGCGACGAAGTCATCATCCCCGCGCCCTATTGGGTCAGCTACCCCGACATGGTCCTGCTCGCCGGTGGCACCCCGGTCCCGGTGGTCGCGGGCATCGAGACCAATTTCAAGCTGACCCCGGCCCAGCTGGAAGCCGCGATCACGCCCAAGACCAAGTGGTTCATCTTCAACTCGCCCTCGAACCCGACCGGCGCCGGCTATTCCGAGGCCGAGCTGCGCAGGCTGACCGATGTGCTGATGAAGCACCCCCATGTCTGGATCATGTCGGACGACATGTACGAACACCTCGTCTTCGACGATTTCAAATTCGTCTCCCCGGCGCAGATCGAGCCGGGCCTCTATGACCGGACGCTCACCTGCAATGGCGTGTCGAAATCCTATGCGATGACCGGCTGGCGGATCGGCTATGCCGCGGGTCCGGTGCATCTGATCAAGGCGATGGCGACGATCCAGTCGCAATCGACCTCCAACCCCTCTTCGGTCAGCCAATATGCCGCGCTGGAGGCGCTGAACGGCCCGCAGGATTTCCTCGCCCCGAACCGCAAGATCTTCCAGAAGCGCCGCGATCTGGTGGTCTCGATGCTCAACCAGGCCAAGGGCATCACCTGCCCGAACCCCGAGGGCGCCTTCTATGTCTATCCCGACATTTCCGGCTGCATCGGCAAGACCTCGGACGGCGGCACCTTCATCGCCGATGACGAGGCCTTCGCCACCGCCCTTCTGGAGGAAACCGGCGTTGCCGTGGTCTTCGGTGCGGCCTTCGGGCTTTCGCCGAACTTCCGCGTCAGCTACGCTACCTCGGAAAGCGTGCTGGAAGAGGCCTGCCGCCGCATCCAGACCTTCTGCGCGGGCTTGAACTAGGGAATCCTGATGCCGGGCGATCTGCCGGACTATTACTTTCGCATCCGCGAGAATGGCGCGGTGGTGTTTCGGGTCGATACCGAAAACCGCCAGCGCCGGATCGAACTGGTCGAGATTGCCACCGTCAACGTCAAGAACGGCAATATCAAGCCGCACAACAGCGCCACCCTGACCGAGGCCGACCTGGCCGAGATCCGCACCTGGCTGGCCAAACGCACCGAACTTCTCGCCGCGCGCGATGTCGACGACATCCTGCGCGCGGTCGATTATCTGAACCTGACGACGCAATGGGTGCAGTCCCGGGCCACCGAGGCGCAGCTGGATCAGGTCACCGATGACCTTCTGCTCGCCATGCACGATCTGCGCACCACCCTCGTGCGGCGCAAATCCGAACGGCTGACCAAGGATGTGGCCGACTGATCAGGCCGCAACTTCGGCCAGGGGCGCCTTGCGCCAGAACCGCAGCATCAGGCTGGTCGAGGCGAACAAGAGCCCGACGCAAAGCCCCAGCCAGATCCCCTCGCCGCCCAGACCGAAGTGAAAGCCGAGGACATAGCTCGACGGGATGCCGATGCCCCAATAGCTGAAGGCCGCGGCATACATTGGCACCCGCGTGTCATGGATCGCGCGGAGCAGCCCCAAGGCCATCACCTGCATCGCATCGCCCAGCTGGAACAGCGCGGCCAGCGCCAGAAGCCCGGTGCCGGTGACCAGGATGGCCGGCGATTCCGGCTTGGTCGTGTCGAGGAAGAGGCTGATGATCTGGACCGGAAAGCTCAGGAACAGCAGGATGCCGATCGCGCAAAGCCCGACCGACAGGCAGATCCCGGTCAGCGCCACTTCACGCAGCGCCCGCGGGTCCTCGGCCCCGACCGCGCGGCCGGCCAGAACCGTCGTCGCACTCGACAGGCCAAGGTGGACCATGAAGGCCAGCGCCGCCACCTGCATCGCAATGCCATGCGCGGCCAGGGGCACGGTGCCGACCCAGCCCATCATCACCGAGGCCGCCGAGAAAAGCCCGCTTTCCGCCAGACCGGTCACCCCGATCGGCCAGCCCAGCCGGAACACCCGCAAAAGCGCCGCGGGATCGGCGCGCCAGAACCGGCTGAAGAGGTGAAAGCGCCGCAGCATCGGGTGGAAATGCGCGTAAAAGGCCAGGGTGACGAAGCTCAGCCATTGCACCGTCAGCGTCGCAATCGCCGCCCCCCGCACGCCCAGCTCCGGTGCGCCCCAATGGCCGAAGATCAACGTATAGCCCAGCACGAGGTTGACCAGAACCGCCACCAGCGTCACCCAAAGCACGACCTGCGTCCGCCCCAGCGCCGCAAGATAGGATTTCAGCGCCATCACCAGCAGCGCCGGCACCATCCCCGGCCCCGCGATGCGCAGGAAATCCTGGCCGAGCCGCGCCACATCCGGCTCCTGCCCCAGGCTCAGCAGCCAGCGCCCCGAGGTCCAGAACAGGGGATAGGTCAGAAGCCCGTAGCCCAGCGAGAGCCAGAGGCCCATCCGCGCATCGCGGCGCACCTCGGTCTCGTTGCCGCGGCCGACCGCATGGGCGATCATCGGCATGATGGCCTGCGCAAAGCCGGAACCGAAGATGAAGACCACGAAGAAACTGGTGCTGGCGATGGTCACGGCGGCAAGCTCGGTCACGCCATAGCGGCCCAGCAGCACGGTATCGGTGACATGCAGCGCCATCTGCGCCAGGTTGCTGCCGATCAAGGGCAGCCCAAGCACCAGCATGGCGCGGGAATGCGGGATGAAATTTCTGATCAAATCTTGGGCCATGAGGGTTCATATCTGCTCATTCCGGGGGCAGCAAGCCACCCCTTTTCCTCGCCCCTGCGCCGCACTAAGGTCGCGCCAAACGGCAAGGAAAGGCTGCACCGATGATCACGCTTTATGGCGTCTACCGCTCGCGCGCCTCGCGCCCGCTCTGGCTGCTGGAAGAATGCGGCGTGGACTTCACCCATGTCCCGGTGATCCAGTCCTACCGCCTGAACCAGCCCAAGGCGGCGGATGCACCCCTGAACACCGCCTCGCCCGAGTTCCTCTCGGTCAACCCGATCGGCCAGATCCCGGCCCTGGTCGAAGACGACCTCGTCCTGTCGGAAAGCCTCGCCATCACGCTCTACATCGCCCGCCGCTACGGCGGCGCCCTTGGCCCGCAATCGGATGCCGAGGCCGCGCTGATGGAACAATGGGCGCTTTTTGCCGCCACGGCGCTGGAAGGTCCCGCACTCGACATCCTCAACACCCAGGCCAATGCCGCCGACACCGCCGAGGGTCAGGCCCATATCGCGATCTGCGCCGAAAAGCTGCGCCGTCCGCTGGCCCGGCTGGAACGCCAGCTTGCGGCCTCCGACTGGCTGGTGGGCTCCCGCTTCACCGTGGCCGACATCAACACCGCCGAATGCCTGCGCTATGCGCAAAGCCACCCGACGCTGCTGGCCGAGTTTCCCGCCGTCAGCGGCTGGCTGGCCCGCGCCCAATCCCGCCCGGCCTTCAAGGCCATGTGGGACAAGCGCGGCGCCGAACCGGCCTGACCCCAGCCAGAAGCCCGCGCCAAGACCCATAACCGCCGCATCCCCCGGATGCGGCGCTTTGCTTGCCAAAGACCCCGCCCTTGCGCCCCTACCCCTTGCCGGTGTCTAATGGCCGACAACAACATCAGGCCCCCCCAAGGAACGCCCCCGCCCATGAACGATCTCCTCTCCAGCACGCCCGAGACCTATGACGCCTCTTCCATCGAGGTGCTGGAACCGCTCGAGGCCGTCCGCCTCCGCCCCGGCATGTATATCGGCGGCATCGACGAACGCGCCTATCACCACCTCGCGGCCGAGATCATCGACAACTCGATGGACGAGGCGGTGGCCGGTCACGCCACCCGCATCGACATCGAACTGCACGAGGACGGCGCCCTGACCGTGCGCGACAACGGCCGCGGCATCCCCGTGGATCCCCATCCGAAATTCCCGGACAAGTCGGCGCTGGAGGTCATCCTCTGCACCCTCCACTCCGGCGGCAAGTTCGGCGGCAAGGCTTACGAGACCTCGGGCGGCCTCCACGGCGTCGGCTCCTCGGTGGTCAACGCGCTGTCGGACCGGATGGATGTCGAGGTGGCCCGCAACAAGGAGCTTTACGCCCAGAACTTCTCGCGCGGCAAACCCCTCGCCCCCATCCGCAAGGTCGGCCCCGTGGCCAACCGCCGCGGCACCTCGATCACCTTCCACCCCGATCCGCAGATCTTCGGCGCACAGGCCTTCCGCCCCTCACGCCTGATGCGCATGGTCCGCTCCAAGGCCTATCTTTTCTCGGGCGTCGAGATCCGCTGGAAATCCGCCATCCCCGACGGCGACATGCCGATGGAGGCCACCTTCCACTTCCCCGGCGGCCTCGCCGATTACCTTTCCGACACTTTGGAGAAGATCACCACCTATGCCGACCGCCCCTTCGCCGGAAAGGTCAGCTTTCAGGAGAAATACAGCGTCCCCGGCTCGGTCGAATGGGCGATCAACTGGACCCCGGCGCGTGACGGCTTCATCCAGTCCTATTGCAACACGGTGCCCACCCCCGAAGGCGGCACGCATGAGACCGGCTTCTGGAACGCGATCCTCAAGGGCATCCGCGCTTACGGCGACCTGACCAAGAACCGCAAGACCGACCTCATCACCCGCGAGGATCTGACCACCGGCGGCTGCGCTTTGGTGTCCTGCTTCATCCGCGAGCCGCAATTCGTGGGGCAAACCAAGGACCGTCTGGCGACCGAAGAGGCGGTCAAATACGTCGAAGGTGCTGTGCGCGACCACTTCGACAACTGGCTCGCCGGCAATACCAAATCCGCCGGCGCCATCCTCGATTTCGTCATCCTGCGCGCCGAGGAACGCCTGAAGCGCCGGCAGGAAAAAGAGACCGCCCGCAAGACCGCGACCAAGAAGCTGCGCCTGCCCGGCAAACTCACCGACTGTTCCGCCAAGAACCGCGAGGGCACCGAGCTTTTCATCGTCGAAGGCGACAGCGCCGGTGGCTCCGCCAAAGCCGCCCGCAACCGCGAGACGCAAGCCCTTCTGCCGCTGAAGGGCAAAATCCTCAACGTCCTCGGTGCCGCCTCCGCCAAGCTGCACGACAATTCCGAGATCCGCGATATCTGCGAGGCCCTCGGCGTGGCGATGGGCGCCAAATTCAACGTCGACGATCTACGCTATGACAAGATCATCATCATGACCGACGCCGACGTCGACGGCGCCCATATCGCCAGCCTCTTGATGACCTTCTTCTTCGCCCAGATGCGCCCCCTGATCGACAAGGGCCACCTCTATCTCGCCTGCCCGCCGCTCTACCGCCTCACGCAAGGCGCCCGCCGCATCTACGTCGCCGACGACGCCGAAAAAGAGCTGATGCTGGCCAAGGGCTTGGGCGGCCGCGGGAAAATCGACGTCCAGCGCTTCAAAGGTCTGGGTGAGATGGACGCGAAAGACCTCAAAGACACCACGATGAACCCCCTGACCCGTCAACTGATCCGCGTCACCATCGTCGAGGAAGACCCCGGCGAGACCGGCGACCTGGTGGAGCGCCTGATGGGCAAGAAGCCCGAACTGCGGTTCCAGTATATTCAGGAGAATGCGCGGTTCGTGGAGGAGTTGGATGTTTGAGAGAAAAAGACACCATCTTCGGTTCGCGTCCTGCTGCGGCGACTAGACTTAACGGGCTACTGGTGCCCAATCATCTCCTATCGAACAATCTACAGCGTTACGTCGATCCGGCGCTCTTTTATACGGAAGGAATTGAGCCATTTTCAATGACTTTGTCGGGATCAATATCTCGGATTAAATATGCAGACCGTTACTTTGCCGCCATTACTTGCCATCAACTTGACCTCTACGCCTATCACTATCGACAACTGGTTCTGGCGAATCGGGATCGCGGAGTGCTGATCACGTCGCATGCAGCGTCCTTTCCAAATCCGATCGGGGATCAACGCGCGATCGTCGATTGTATCCTCTTCGAATATACAAGAGTGGTAGATGAAGGCGCGCTCTCGCCAAGCATTTGGTATGACGTTTCCAACGATCTTTTCGAAGCTTCGTCCGAAGACGCGGGGACACTCTGCGCCCTCGGCTATCCCGGCCATCGCAATGCAATTGACTACGATTCAATGACGTATAAGGCCGGACCAAATTGTGTCTGGGGTTATTCGGTGCCGCCCACAGTGAGCGACCGATTTTCTTTTATTCCGCGCCCGGCAATTAAATACTCTCCAGACGGCATGAGCGGAGGGCCAGTCTTTAAATTAGTCGACCGCGCAGAGGGGCCTGAAGTCCGCTTTGCGGGAATCTTGGCAAATGCTTCGCGCCATATGTTCAATTATGTGCCAACTAGCGCACTTAATTCCCTCATCACCCAGCTAAAAAACGAATAGCAAGCTGTACGGCGCTCATTCATCGCGCACCACAAAACAATCCAATCAACCCATACCATTAATCCTCACCCGACGCCCCAACACTTGTTAACGCCCCTTCTCCCCCGCCGCCTAGGGAGTTCTTGTAGGGTGCGCGATTTCACTCACCGCTGCGCGACCGGCACGTGAAATCACGCACTCTACCAAAATTCAAACCAAATCAACTCCTTACCCCCCGTTCTTCACCCAATCCCTGCCGCCATCGCTGCCTGATTCCCCAATCATGGTTAACGCCCCCTTCTCCCCCCGCGCGTAGAGACCAAAGGAAGACAGAAGGAAGACGACAAAAAGACCGGCGCCCCCACCCCGAACCCCGGGATTAATCCAGCGCCCGCAAGGACTTGGCTCCGCTCACTTCGCCCGAATGGTCTGCAGACAATCCGCGATCTCCACCTGCCGCCGCGGCGTCCGGACGCCGTCGCCGGTATCGACCCGCACCGTCGGCCCGTCCATCAAGGCGGCGAATTTCGGCATCAGCAGACTGTAGGGTGCGCATTCATTGCGCACCGCCCAACACCCCACCCAATCGCTGAACCTCCCCCCGCGCCATCGCCCCTCCCGCTTCCAAAGCGCAATTTTGCCAGGGAACCGCGAAATACCAACGCATATTCAACCCCTTAACACCCGCCCCTCCCTCCCAAATCTCGCCACGCCGCACCCCCTTTCAGCGAAGTGCCGCTCACATTTGCGTAAAAGAGCAAAGATCCGCCGTTTTCCCGGCCTGCCGCGCAAGATTGTGTCGCGCTCCGGAACCCCAGGCCCCTCGCCGTGGTTGTTCCTGCATCATCTGAACAAGATATGAGGATCTACCATGACCCATCGTCGCACCCTCGTGGGCGTCACCATGATCAGCCTGGCCCTGGCCGCGCCGGTCTTTGCACAGACCACCACCACGACCCCGGCCCCGGCCGATCCGACGACGACCACCCCGGCCCCGGCTGACACGACGGCCCCGGCCACCACCCCGGCCCCGGCCGATTCCACCGCCCCCGCCACCCCTCCGGCGGATGCGACGGCCCCGGCTGCGGCCCCGATGGCGCCGATGGATTGCGAAGCGCAGTTCACCGCGCTCGACACCGATGCCAACGGCTTCCTCTCCGAGACCGAGGCGCCGCAGGCCTATGCCTGGGGTCGCGTCGGGGACATGACGGTGGACGCCAAGGGCTATGATCACGATGCCTTCGTCAAGCTCTGCTCCACCAACACCTATGCCCACAAGACCCCCGAGGAAGGCGCGCCCTTCGAAGGCGCCAACAGCTTCACCGAGGGTCAGGCCCAGGATCGTGCCTTGGCCTGGGGTGTGGCCGGCGTCTCGGCGCTGACCAAGGATGACAAGGGCGTCTGGCGCGGCACCGGCATGGTGGATGGCGCGGCCGTCTCGGTTGCCATCGACTACAAGGGCAACGTCGTCACCGCCAAGAACTGAGCGGATCTTCCCTGAACTTCACTTCCAAGGGGCCGGTGACCCGGACCCCAAGGGCCAGAACTATCTTTCAGAAACAGGAGTTTATCATGGCTGTTACCACCCGCATTTATGACACCTATGGCGATGCCCGCCGCGCTGCCGATGCCGTCAATGCCCTGGGCATTCCCGGCGTCGATGCCTCGCTCTTGGGCAATGAGAAGCTGCGCGCCGATCACGAGATCTATGCCGCGGCCCCCGTGGCCGATGGCTCTGGCGCTGCGACCGGGGCCGGCATCGGCGCGGCGCTTGGCGGCGGGGCGGGCCTTCTGGCCGGCCTTGGCATCCTCGCCATCCCCGGCCTCGGCCCCGTCGTGGCGGCCGGCTGGCTGGCCGCTGCGGCGCTCGGCGTGGCCGGTGGCGCGGTTGCCGGTGGCGCGGTCGGTGCGCTGACCGACCTTGGCGTCTCGGAAGAGGATGCGCCGGTCTATTCCGAAGCGGTGCGCCGCGGCGGCATCCTCGTCTCGGTCCGCTACCCTTCCGAGCGTGAGGCCGAAGTCATCGCCGCCCTCGACCGCGTGCCGAGCCCGCTGATCGCGGACCGTCGCCGGACCTATGAGGCCGATGGCTGGCGCGTCGAAACCGAGGAAGAGCGCCGCCGCCGCATGGTGGAAGACACCCCCGTCATCTAGGACGGGATGACAAACAAGAAGGCGGGCCGCAGGCCCGCCTTCTTGCATTCCAAGGTTCGGGTTATCCCGGTCATTTCCCCTGGATCGAACGGACGTAATTGGCCAGTTCCACCAGCCGCTCGGGCGTCGGCGTCTGGATGCCGTCGCCGGTATCGACCAGCACGGTCGGCCCCTCCATCAGCGGTGCGAATTTCGGCATCAGGGCCGAGGGCGCCTTGCCCTTCTCATAGCCCCAGATCTTCGACATGACGAAAGCCATCGGAAACTCCCCGCCATGCCGCGCCGAAACCCGGGTCAGGTCGGCCGGAGGATGGGCAAGGCCCGCCGCAAGCTCGCCATCGCCCTTGCCCGACACCCCGTGACATGGCGCGCAAAGCTCCAGAAAGTCCTGATGCCCCGAGGCGGCCCGGCTGGGCATCTCTCCCGGAACGCAGGCGGTGAGGATCAGGGTCAGGGGCAAAAGGGCGCGGTGGGACATCGCAAATCTCCATCAATTTGCAACAGTTTACACGCTGAAAGGCGCCCCCGCCACCTGCCCATCTTCATTGGTCCATAAATATCCCGGGGCCCGGGGCAGAGCCCCGGGGGTCAGCCAAGGGAAACACCCTCAGACGACCCGCCCCGCCTCCAGCCGCACCACCCGGTCCATCCGGGCCGCAAGCTCCATGTTATGCGTCGCGATCAGCGCCGAAAGCCCCGTCTGGCGCACCATCTCCATCAGCACCTCGAAGACATGCGCCGAATTGGCCGGGTCGAGGTTGCCGGTCGGCTCATCGGCCAGCAGGAGCTTCGGCCGATTGGCCAGCGCCCGGCAGAAGGCCACGCGCTGCTGCTCCCCCCCGGACAGGGCCGCGGGGCGGTGGTCGGCGCGGGGCAGGACGCCCACGCGGTTCAACAGATCGCGCGAGCGGGCGTCGGCCTCGCGCCGCGGCACGCCATTGGCCAGCTGCGGCAGGGTGACGTTTTCCAGCGCAGAGAACTCGGGCAGCAAATGGTGGAACTGGTAGATGAAGCCAACCTCCTGCCGCCGCGCCTCGGTTCGCGCCCTGTCGCCCAGACCAGCCATCTCGCGCGCCCCAAAGCGGATCGCGCCGGCATCGGCCACGTCCAGCAGGCCCGCGATCTGCAACAGCGTCGATTTCCCCGCACCTGAGGGGGCGACCAGGGCCACGACCTCGCCCTCGCCCACCACCAGGCTTGCACCGCGCAGCACCACGACCTCCGAGGGCTTGCCGCGGTTATAGGCCTTCTCGATCCCTTGCAATTCCAAGGCCTTATTCATAGCGCAGCGCCTCCACCGGGTTCATCCGCGCGGCCTTGCGGGCCGGGATCAGGGTGATGACGAAAGACAGGCCCAAGGACAGCGCCATGGCAGAGCCGACGTCATGCCATTGCAGCTTGGCCGGCAGGTTGTAGATGCCGCGGATCGACGGGTCCCAGACGCCGCCGCCGCTCCAGTAATTCACGAAAGAGAAGATCGGGTCGATGTAGATCGCGAAAAGGCAGCCGAGCAGCACCCCCATCGCCGTGCCGATCACCCCGGTGAAGGACCCGCAGAGGAAAAAGACCCGCAGGATCGACCCTTCCGTCAGCCCCATGGTCCGCAGGATTCCGATGTCGCGGCCCTTGTTCTTGACCAGCATGATCAGGCCCGAGACGATGTTCATCGTCGCAATCAGCACCAGGATCGAGAGGATGACGAACATCACGTTATCCTCGATGGTCAGCGCGCGCAGAAAATTGCCCGAGCTCTGCTTCCAGGTCCAGAGCAGCACATCCGGCTCGGCCGCCTGCGAAATCGCATCGAGGTAGCTGTCGATCTGCTCGGGGTCCTTGACCATGACCTCGAACTCGTCGGCCATGCCCTCGCGGTTGAAATAGCTCTGCGCTTCGGCGAGGGGCATGTAGATGCGGATCTTGTCGATGTCATAGCGCCCGGCGGTGAAGATATATTCGACCGTATAGGCATTGACCCGCGGGCTGGTGCCGAAGGCCGTCTTGACGCCCGACGGCGCGATCAGGCGGATGCGGTCGCCCACCGTCACGCCCAAAGTCCGCGCCAGTTCCGAGCCGATGGCGATGCCCTGCGGAAAGTCGGCGAGGTTGCCCTCGGCCTTGGACCCGGTGCCGATCCGCGGCAGCGAGGCGAGGTCCGCCTCCGAGATGCCATAGACATCGCCGCCCGTGGTCTGCTCGCCCGCCGTGACCATGACCTGGCCGCGCACCAGCGGCGCGGCACGGGTCACGCCGGGCACGGAACGCAGCCTTTCGGCCATGGCGTCGTAATCGGTGAAGCCTTTGACCAGATTGCCGTTTTCATCCATATGGCCGGAGGAATAGACCGTCACATGGGCATTGGCGCCAAGGATCGTGTCGACGAACTCGGCCCGGAAGCCGGCCCGCACCGCCAGCGTCGCAATCAGCGCGAAGACGGCCAGGGTGATGCCGATCAGGCTGATCCAGGTCATGACCGAGACCCCGCCCTCGGCCTTGCGGGCGCGCAGGTAGCGCCAGGCGATCATGAATTCGTAAGGCGAAAAGGGGGGCGTGGCCAAGATATGCTCTTTCGATTTGGCGGACGATGGTCTGGCGCGCCGGGGACGTCAAGCCTTAGCCATGGCCCCGGCTTCACTTTTGAGTTGACCCGGGCCACGCGTGACCCGGGTCGGACTGCAGGATATCAGCGAAGGCGCTTGGGTTCAGAAGATGAAATGCGAGGTGTCGTGGATCTGCGCCAGCGTCACGCCATCGACCAGAACCTGATCCGCCCCGACCGTCAGCAGCACGCCGCCGCCCTGCACGGTGAAGCTGATGTCGGCAAGGCTATGGGCCGCGGCAAAATGGATATGGTCCGCCGTCAGCGAGAAATCGGTGATGCGATCATTGCCATCGCTGGTGCCGAACTCGAACTGGTCGGCCCCGGCGCCCCCGGTCAAGGTGTCATTGCCCTGCCCGCCGGTCAGCGTGTCATTGCCGAGGCCACCGGCCAGGGTGTCATTGCCCTGCAGGCCGAACAGGCGATCGGCCCCGGCCAGACCGCTCAGCTTGTTGGCGGCACCATCGCCCTCCAGACGGTCGCCTGCCTTCGATCCGTTCATGTTCTCGAACTCGAAAAGGCTGATCTTGCCGGGCCCGAGGCTCTGGAACGCGCCGTTCTTGTTGAGCGAGATTGTGACGCCTTGCGACATCTGGCTGAAATCGACCAGATCGGTGCCGCTGCTGCCGCGTGCGACGACAAAGGCGCTGGAATTCAGGGCGTTCAGCTTCAGAACGTCATCGCCGGCGCCCAGGGAAACGCTTTCCACTGTCGTATTGGCGCCCAGCACGACCGTGTCATTGCCAAGCCCGGTGACGACCTGCCCGACCCAGGTGCCGCCGCCGATGGTGATGCTGTCATTGCCGCCGCCGGTCGAGACGCTGTTCGCGCCGCCGTTGAACACCGCCGTCGTGGTGGTCTGGTCAAAGCCCTGGAAAGAGCCGACCCAGCCCTCCGAGGTCACCTTGTTGACGCCGCCATCGCCCGACAGGACGATCTGCTGCGCGCCGCCCGTGCCCAGCGTGATCGTGTTGTTCCCGCCATAGCACAGGATGCTCGCGATATAGCCCGCCTGCGAGGTCACCGTATTGGTGCCGCCGCCGAGGTTGAGGTAACCCATCTTCGCCGTGCCGTTCAACGTGATCGTGTCATCGCCACTGCCGCCGATATAGCTCGAGATCAGCGCGCCATCGGCAAGCGTGGCGGTGGAGGTGTCGTTGATGCGGATCGAGTCGGTTTCCGTATTCACCCCGTAGACGAAATTGGCGCTGCCCCATCCGATGATCGACCCGATATAGGCCCCGGCCCCCAGTGTGACACTGTCGCTGCCGTGGCCCAGCGACAGGGCGTTGCCCGTGGCGCTGGCGCCCATGACGACATTGTCATTGCCGCTGCCGAGCTCGGCAGTCGCGAAGGAGGCGCCGGCGAGCAAGGTCAGATTGTCGCTGCCATCAGCCAGACCGATCGAACGCACACCGCCGGTGCCGATGGTGATATGGGTCGTGTCGCCCGCACCGCTGTAGGAATTGATCGTGCCGACGAATCCCGCGCCGGTGGTGATGCTGTCATTGCCTGAACCCAGGCTGATCGACTCGGCCGAGGCCTTCAGCGTCACGGTGTCATTGCCGCCCAGACCGCGGATGAAGCCGACGAAACCGCTGCCACCGATGAAGGTGTTGTCGCCGGCCCGCAGGTCGATCGTGTCGATCGAGCCGCTGCCGCCGCGCACCGTGTCATCACCATTGGCCAGGATCACCGCCGCAGCACCTGCCGAACCGAAGGTCAGGTTCGTCCCAGTGGCGCCGGCGATGTTGTACATCTTCAGCGTCTCGACATAGGTCGTGGTCAGCGTCACCGTGCCGCCATAGCCGGACAGCCTGAGCGTCTCGAGGTTGCGTGACAGGCCATCACTGGAATCGGTGATATTGGTCACCGCCCAGCCGCCAAGGTGCAGGTTGCCGACGATCCAGCTGCCCTGAAAGCTCAGGTTGAAGGTCGGGTTTCCCGTCCCCTCGCTGGCCCAGGCGTCGAGGCTGGCGAGGTAATTGCCGTTCCAGCTATAGGTCGTGCCGTAAAAGGAAAAGCTGTGCGCGCCATCCAGCGTCGCGCTGTAGGTGGTTCCTGCCATGATCTGCCCCGATCCCGTTTTTCACGTCCCGCTTCACCGCGGGGCTGGGGCTGACAATAGACCACAAGGGATGGGTGGCAAAAGATCCCAGGCCCACAACCGGCTGGTTTGGCCCTGCGGTCGGCAGATCTGCGCCGGGTCAGTAGGCAGATTTGCGCCGCCGGAACGGCCGGGTCAAAAGCGCCCAGAGCCCGCCGAGCAGCGCCCAGCCTCCGACATAGCCGATCCCCGCCGTCACCGCCCCGTCCAGCGTGGTCGGGATCGCCGGTTTGTAGTCGGCCCAGGTGTCCTGCAAGGTTTCCACATCGCCAAGCTTCTGCGGCATCATCAGCCGCTCCAGCGGCGAGGCGGCGCGCAGCTGCGCCAGATTATCGGACAGGATCTGCGCCTGGGCGAAGGTCGCCCGCAGGTCGGCCTGGTGGTTCTGGTTGAAGGTCGTCCCGGTCAGCTGCGCCAGCGCCGCCTCGCGGCTCAGCCCGCTTTTGGCCGCCGTCGCATCGAAATCCGCCGTCACGGCGGCGAGGGCATCGACCTTGCCCGCCAGGCGTTGCAGATATTGCTGCGAGAATTCAGGGAATTGCGACAGCGCCACCGCCCCGCTGACCCCGCCCAGGATAGCCACCATCCGCCACATCGCGCGTCCCTTCCCTCTTGCCCCGCAAGGCTTGCACGCCCCGCCCCGCTTGTCGAGCCGTCGCAGCCTCCCCCCTCAGACCGGCGGCAGCGTCAGCGAGGCGGCCAGGCACCAGATCGCGCAGGCGTAAAGGAAGACCCGCTCCGTCAGGCCGAAAAAGCGGCGCAGCGGCGGCGAGACGGTCACCATGACGGTGAAGAAGGCAAAGCTGATCACATGTTTCAGCCCGGCCAGCACCGCGCCGAGCTTGCCGCTGACATGCTCGGCCAGAAGCGGCGTCGCCTCGACCACGGTCATATAGGCGCAGATCGCGGCGAAGAGGGTGGCCGCATGGTGGATATGCCCCGACCGCGTGCGCGGCGCCCCGCGCGGATCATTGGGATAAAGCCCGATCGCCAGCCGCCCGACCATGACCAGCAACAGATAGAGCGGGATGTTCTCGGGATAGGACGGATCGCGCGCCACCCAGAATTGCCAGGCCAGCAGGGGTGCCGCGATGCTGCCAAAGACCACATAGGCCTTGAAGGCCCGCGCCGTGCGCCCCAGCCCATAGTCGCTGACCGGACGGGCCACAGACAGATAATCCCGGCTCAGGACCTGAAAGGAGACCAGCAGCAAGAGATCGGCACAGTAGAGGGCGGCGGCGACCTTCTCCATCAGATCGGGGCCCGACCTGCGTATTCCCGCTGCTGCGCGTCCATGCCATCCCCCTGCCCGCTGCGCCTCGGGCCCGCTGCGGCAAATCTGCCGTCCCGGCCCCCTGGCGAGAGTTAAGCCACGAAAGCCCTTTGACTTCCAGAGGCTACCCACTTCAGCTTGGCCTGCAGCAAAGGCAGGAGGCGGACCATGCTCCGGATCTGGAAGACCACATTCACCAGCATCGGGCGCCACGCCTTGTTCTACCTCATCACCGCCGTCTTGCTGGAGGCTGTCCCCCTGTTCTCCCCCGGCAGGTCGCACCTTGGCGCGCTTCTCTTCGTGCAGTTCGGCTTTCTCTACATCCTGCACCGGCACTTCTTGCTGGGCGAGGCCCCGATGGCGGTCTGGGCGCCGGCGAAAGGCGTCAAGCGCCCCGGGCGTTGGGCGTTTTTCGGGCTGAGCGTCGGCTATTTCATTGCCCTCCTCGCCCTGTCTATTGGCCTCGTCGCCAAAGCCAGTCCCGGCGGGCTTGGCGGACCCAACGCGATCCCCTGGCTCCTTCTTGCGGCCCTTGTCGGCAACTGGATCGGCCTCTCCGTCTTCGGCACCGCCTTTCCCGCCTGCGCCCTTGGCGAAAGGTTCGGTCTGGCCCTGACCCTGCGCCGGGCGCGGTCGACGGCCCTCGGCTTGAGCGGGCGCCTGCTACTGGGACCGGGCCTCTTCGGCCTGATCGCCATGGCCGCCGCCATTGCCCTGATCAATCATTTCGGGATTTCCGCCGGGCTTGAACCGGACGACTTCACCAAAGCCTTCACGCCGATGCTGATCGTGAGCGGGGCTACGGGCATTGCGTTGACGATGATCGGCCTGACCACCTCGGCCCTGGCGGTCGCAACCCTCTGCGACGCCTATCGCCGCGTGCAGCCTGCCGGGGTGCCCGCTGTGGAGCCGGTGGCCGGATAGACACCCAAGTCTTGCACAGCTTCGTCGCAGGGCAAGGTTAACAAAAGATGAAGGCCGCAGGCCATTATTATGTGAAATCAACAAGATAAAGGGGATTGCACGCGTGCAATCCCCCGGTTTTCACAATCTCTGGCGGCCGAGGTCAGATCCCGGCATAGATCTCGACCAGCCGGGCCACGGCGGCCTCGGGGGTCATTTCCTCGGACAGACCGGTGCGGCGCGAGGTCAGTTCCACCACGCCATTGGCCAGACCCCGCGGCCCGACCGTGATCCGCCAGGGCAGACCGATCAGGTCCATCGTGGCGAACTTGGCCCCGGCCCTTTCGTCGCGGTCATCGTAGAGAGGCTCGAGCCCGCGCTGCAAAAGCGCGCCTTCCAGCGCCGCGCAAGCCGCATCCGCCGCCGCATCGCCTTGCTTGAGGTTCACGATCCCCACCGGGAAGGGCGTGACCCCTTCCGGCCAGATGATCCCCTTGTCGTCATGGGAAGCCTCGATGATCGCGCCCAGCAGGCGGCTGACGCCGATGCCGTGGCTGCCCATCTCGACCGGGATCTTCTCGCCCTTGTCATTGACCACCGTGGCGCCCATCGCGGCCGAATACTTGGTGCCGAAGTAGAAGATCTGCCCGACCTCGATGCCGCGCGCAACCTTGCGGCGCTCCTCCGGGATGGCGTCGAACAGGGCCGTGTCATGGGTCTCGTCGGTGCGGGCGTAAAGCGTGGTGAACTCCTTGCAGACGGCAGCGACTTCCTCGCGGTTGTCGTAATCGACCTCGCGGTTGCCCAGCTTCAGCTCGGTCACGGCGCTGTCGAAGAAGACCTCCGACTCGCCGGTGGCGGCCAGGACCAGGAATTCATGCGTGTCATCGCCGCCGATCGGGCCACTATCGGCGCGCATCGGGATCGCGGTCAGGCCCATCCGCTCATAGGTGCGCAGGTAGCTGACCATGTGGCGGTTATAGGCATGCAGGGCCGCGGCCTTGTCGACGTCGAAGTTGTAGCCGTCCTTCATCAGGAACTCGCGCCCGCGCATCACGCCGAAGCGCGGCCGCATCTCGTCGCGGAACTTCCACTGGATGTGGTAGAGCGTCAGCGGCAGGTCCTTGTAGCTGTTGACATGCGAACGGAAGATATCGGTGATCATCTCCTCGTTCGTCGGGCCATAAAGCATCTCGCGACCCTGCCGGTCCTTGATGCGCAGCATTTCCTGGCCGTAATCGTCATAGCGCCCGCTTTCGCGCCACAGATCGGCCGGTTGCAGCGTGGGCATCAGAAGCGGGATGTGGCCGGCGCGGACCTGTTCCTCGTTCACGATAGCCTCGATCCGGCGCAGCACCCGCAGGCCGAGCGGCAGCCAGGAATAGATCCCCGCGGCCTGCTGCTTGATCATGCCGGCGCGCAGCATGTAGCGGTGCGAGACGATCTGCGCCTCGGCGGGGTTTTCCTTCAGGACGGGCAGGAAGTAGCGCGACAGACGCATGCTGGGCCTCATGGGTAGGGTTTTTTCGTTCCTACCGGGTTGCGGGGGGGCAGGCAAGCCAGAGGCGCTTAAGGGCTTCTCAATGTTTTCGGGGCATCGTGACCGGGTTCTGTGTAGGAGGACGCGTGAATCCGATGACTTCCCCCCCTAGCGCCCCGAAGAAAAGCCTGTCGGTTCCCGCCCGGCTCACCCTCGCTGCCAGTTTCGCGATTGCCGGCATTCTGGCAACCTTTCTGGCCGGCTATCTTGGCCTGATGGCAAGCGACAAGGGCTTGCGCGGGTCGATCGCCGCCACCTCGGCCGTGCTGGCCTCGATGGATGGCGACATGATGCATGACGCGCTGCGCGCCGACATGTTCAACGCCATCATCGCCGGGCCCGAGGCGGATGCCGCCTTGCGCCAGCAGATCAGCGCAGATGTCGAAGATCACGGGAAAAGGTTTCTCGACGATATGGAGAAGCTGAAGACCCTCCCCCTGCCGACAGAGGTGCGCATCACGCTCGATTCGACCCTGCCCCATATCCAGTCCTATGTCGCCGCAGCCCGGGCCGGCGTGGCCAAGGCCCTTGCCGACCGGGCGGCGGGCAAGGCGGAACTGCCCGGCTTCCTTCGGGTTTTCGACATGCTTGAGGGCGAGATGGGCACCCTGGGCGGGATGATCGAGGATCTGGGCAATGCGGAGGGGCAAAGGGCGCTCGCTCACAACAAAGGTCTGCTGCACATCGTGATGATCGCCTCGGCCTTCGCGGTGGCGATCCTGGCCTGTTCGAATTTTCTGGTCGGGCGCAGCATCACCAAGCCCCTGACCCGGGTCCGCGATGCGATCCGCGACGTGGTGGGTTTCGGTCAGGCCGATACGGTCGACGGCACGGCGCGGGCCAAGGTCAAGGTCGACGAGGTCAGCGAAATCGCCGCCTATCTGGAGGTGTTGCGGATGCGCCTTGCCGAAGCGCTGGAGATGGAACGGGCCATCAAGCGCACGCAGGAGGAACAGGATGCCGTGGTCTCGGCGCTGAGCGTCGGTCTGGGCAACCTGTCCTCGGGCAATCTCGGCCAGTCGATCGAGGCGAATTTTCCGCCGAATTACGAGGCTTTGCGCCGCAACTACAACACCAGCATCGAAAAGCTGAGCCAAACCATGACCGAGGTGGTGCAATCCTCGCGCAGCATCCGCACCCAGTCGGACGAGATCACCCGCGCCTCGGAAGACCTCGCCCGCCGCACCGAAAACCAGGCCGCCACGCTGGAGGAAACCGCCGCAGCGCTGGATCAGCTGACCGCCTCGGTCCGCTCTGCCGCCAATTCGGCGCGCGAGGTCGAAACCATCGTCCAATCCGCCCGGCGCGAGGCCGAGGACAGCGGCCAGATCGTGCTGGGGGCGGTCGATGCGATGAACGGGATCGAGAAATCCTCCGACCAGATCAGCCAGATCATCGGGGTGATCGACGACATCGCCTTCCAGACCAATCTTCTGGCGCTGAATGCCGGGGTCGAAGCGGCGCGGGCCGGCGATGCCGGGCGCGGCTTTGCGGTCGTGGCCTCCGAGGTGCGGGCGCTGGCGCAAAGGTCGTCGGAAGCCTCCAAGGAGATCAAGACGCTGATCAGCACCTCCTCGCAACTCGTCTCGCGCGGGGTGCAGGCGGTGGGCAGCGCGGGCAAGGCGCTGACGACGATGGTGGACCGGGTCACCAATATCTCGACCCTCGTCTCCGAAATCGCGGTAGGCGCGCAGGAGCAATCCCTGGGCCTGGGCGAGGTCAATGTCGGGGTGAACCAGCTGGATCAGGTGGCGCAGAAGAATGCCGCGATGGTGGAACAATCGCTGCTGGCCAGCCAGGCCCTGCGCGAGGAGGCCGTGGGGCTGGATGGACTGGTGGCGCATTTCTCGACCAAGGGTCAGCCGGGCTCTGCCCTGCCGCGCGCCGTGGGCCAGTCTTTCTGACCGACGCGAGGGGTGGCGCTGCGGATTATGTCGTTGATTTTCTTGGCACAAGGCCGGGGAGTGCGGCGAAACGCACGGAAGATCGCCGCTCCTTGGCCCTGCGGTCAGACCGGCTCTTCCGCCCGCCGCCTTGCATCCGGACGCGACAAGGGCAATATCGCAGGCTGGGGTCAAAGGAGAGCCGAGCGTGCCAAACCAGCTTCAGGGGCGATACTGGACCATCGCGGCCATCATATTCTTCGTGGCGCTTTGGTATCTTGGCGCGGTGCTGCTGCCCTTCCTGGTCGGCGGCGCGGTGGCCTATTTCCTTGATCCGGTGGCGGACCGGCTGGAACGGCTGGGCCTGTCGCGGCTGGCCGCGACGGCGGTCATCACCATGGGCGCCTTCCTTCTGGTCCTGCTGATCGTCCTCGCCGTCATCCCGGTTCTGGTGCAGCAGCTGACGGCCCTGATCAACGCGGCACCCGCCATCTCGGCCCGGCTCGAGGCTTTCATGGTCTCGCGCTTTCCCGAACTGACCGACAGCACCTCGGTCATGCGCACCACACTGGCGCAGATCGCGCAGGCGATCCAGGCCCGCGGCGGCGCGGTGGCGCAGGGGCTGATCACCTCGCTCTTCAGCGTGGTGAGCTGGCTCTTGTTCATCGTCGTCGTGCCGGTCGTGGCCTTTTACCTCTTGATGGACTGGGACCACATGGTCGCCCGCATCGACGAGCTTCTGCCGCGCGACCATGCCCCGGTGATCCGCCGCCTGGCGCGCGAGATCGACACGGTGCTGGCCGGCTTCGTGCGCGGCCAGGTCACGGTCTGCCTGCTGCTCGGAATCTATTACGCCACGGCGCTGATGCTGGCCGGGCTGCAGTTCGGGCTGATCATCGGCGCGATCGCCGGGGCGGTCACCGTCATCCCCTATATCGGCGCGATGATCGGCGGGGCCCTGGCGATCGGCCTCGCCTTCTACCAGTTCTGGGGCGACTGGGTCGCCATCGGCATCGTCGTGGCGATCTTTGCCTTCGGCCAGTTCATGGAGGGCAATGTCGTCACCCCGCGGCTGGTCGGCAAATCCATCGGGCTGCATCCGGTCTGGCTGATCCTCGCCCTCTCGGTCTTTGGCGGGCTCTTCGGCATCGCCGGCATGCTGGTCGCCGTGCCCCTGTCGGCGACGCTGGGCGTGCTCGCGCGGTTCGGGGTCGGCAAGTACAAGGAAAGCCTGCTCTATCTCGGCGAAAGCCGCGGCGTCGACAGCGAGGGGGGCACGGGTTGACCTTGCAGCTGGCCTTCGATCTTCCGGCGCGCGAGGCCTGGGCGCGGGCCGATTTCTTCACCTCGCCCGCCAATGCCGCCGCCCTGCAGAGCCTCGATTCATGGCGCGACTGGCCCGGCGGGCGGTTGATGTTGCTCGGGCCGCAGGGCACCGGCAAGACCCATCTCGCGCATATCTGGGCGGCCGAGACCGGCGCGACCTGGCTTGGCCCGGACGAGATCGACGCCCGCCTGCCCGAGATTGCCGCCGATGCCTGCGTCATCCTCGATGGCGCGCACCGCGTTGCGGGTCGGGCCGAGACGGCGCTGTTCTACCTTTACAACCGGCTGATGCCGCAGGGCCGGCTGCTGCTGACCGCGCCCCTGCCGCCGCGCGACTGGGGCCTTGGCCTCGCCGATCTTCTGTCGCGCCTGCAGGCCATGCCCATCGCCCGGCTGGAACCGCCGGATGACGCGCTGCTTGCCGCCGTTCTGGCCAAGCTTCTGGCCGACCGCCAGATCAGCGCGCCGCCCAACCTCATCCCCTATCTTCTGCCCCGGATGGAGCGGTCGATCGCCGCGGCCCGGGCGCTGATCGCGGCGCTGGATGCGCGGGCGCTGGCCAGCCATCGCCCCCTGTCGCGCCAATTGGCCGCCGAGGTGCTGGACTTGGGCGCGCCGGAGTGAAACAGTCACGCAAGTGTCACAATCCATCAGCATAAGCCGCGCATGACTCAGGCAGATTTCCTTAAGGCCCCCTTCGCAGACGGCGCCTCCTACCCCGCCGCCGAAACCGCAGGCCCGCGCCGGTTCTTCAACCGCGAGCTTTCGTGGCTTGGCTTCAACTGGCGCGTTCTGGACGAGGCTTCGAACCCCGGCGTCCCCCTGCTGGAGCGGCTGCGCTTCCTGTCGATCTCGGCCACCAACCTCGACGAGTTCTATACCGTGCGGGTGGCGGGCCTGCGCGCCCAGGTCCGCAACGGCAACACGACCCTGTCGGACGATGGCCGCAGCCCGGCCGAGCAGCTGACCCTGATCCACGCCGATGCGCGCCGCCTGATGGCGCTGCAGCAGACGGTTTTCAACAAGCTGCGCAAGGAGATGGAGGCCGAGGGGATCGTGATCCTCACCCGGTCGAAGCTGACGGTGCGCGACCTGAAGCTTTTGGAAGAGAACTTCCTGACCAAGGTTTTCCCGGTTCTGTCGCCCTTGGCCATCGACCCGGCCCACCCGTTTCCCTTCATCCCCAACACCGGCTTTTCGCTGGCGCTGGAGCTGGAACGGGTCAGCGACCGCCGCACCCTCAAGGCCCTGCTGCCGATCCCGCAGCAGATCGCCCGTTTCGTCCCCCTGCCCGGCAAGCCCGGCGAGGCGCGTTTCCTCCCGCTGGAGGAGCTGCTGCTCCTCCACCTCGACATGCTGTTTCCTGGCTACACCGACCGCGGGCACTGCATGTTCCGCGTGCTGCGAGACAGTGACCTTGAGGTCGAGGAGGAATCCGAAGACCTGGTGCGCGAGTTCGAGACGGCCTTGAAACGCCGCCGCCGGGGCGAGGTGATCCGGCTGAAGATCTCGGCCACGGCGCCCAAGGAATTGCGCGCGCTGATCATGGAAGAGCTCGCCGTCACCCCCGACGAGGTGGTGGAGGCGCGCGGGCTTCTGGGGGTTGCGGACCTCAAGCAGCTGGTGCTTTCGTCGCGCCCCGATCTGCTTTGGCCGCCCTTCACCCCGCGGGTGCCCGAGCGGGTGCAGGACCACGGCGGCGACATGTTCGCGGCGATCCGGCAGAAGGACATGCTGCTGCATCACCCCTACGAGACCTTCGACATGGTGATCCGCTTCCTCGAACAGGCGGCACGCGATCCCAATGTGCTGGCGATCAAGCAGACGCTCTACCGGACCAGCCACGACAGCCCGATCGTCTCGGCGCTTTGCGAGGCGGCGGAGAATGGCAAGTCGGTCACCGCACTGGTGGAGCTGAAGGCCCGTTTCGACGAGGCCGCCAACATCCTGCAAAGCCGCCGTCTGGAACGCGCCGGGGCGCATGTGGTTTACGGCTTCATGCATCTGAAAACCCATGCGAAAATCTCCACCGTCGTGCGTCGCGAGGGGGAAAACCTCGTCACCTACACCCATTACGGCACCGGCAATTACCACCCGATCACGGCGCGGATCTACACTGACCTCAGCTTTTTCACCTGCGACGCGCCCTTGGGCCGCGATGCGACCAAGGTCTTCAACTTCCTCTCGGGCTATGTGCAGCCCGAGGGGCTGGAGAATCTCGCCATTGCGCCGATCACCCTGAAGCCGCGCCTGTTGCAGCTGATCGCGGAAGAGGCGGAACATGCCAGGGCCGGGCGCACGGCAGAGATCTGGATAAAGCTCAATTCCCTCTTCGAACCCGATGTGATCGACGCGCTTTATGCGGCGTCCCAGGCCGGGGTGAAGATCAGCCTGATCATCCGCGGCATTTGCGGATTGCGGCCCGGAATCAAGGGCTTGTCAGAGAATATTCGCGTCAAGTCCGTGGTCGGCCGCTTTCTGGAACACAGCCGGATCGTCTGCTTCGGTTCGGGTCACGGGTTGCCCTCGAAACAGGCGCGGGTGTTTCTGTCCTCGGCTGACTGGATGGACCGCAACCTGTCGCGCCGGGTCGAAACCCTGGTCGAGATCCACAACCCGACCGTGCGCAGCCAGATCATGGGCCAGATCATGGCCGCCAATCTGGCCGACGAGGCGCAAAGCTGGGTGCTCAGCCCCGATGGCGGCTATGTCCGCGACCTTCCGACCACCGGCAAGACCCTGTTCAACTGCCACCGCTTCTTCATGGAAAACCCCTCGCTGTCCGGTCGCGGCACCGCCGGGGCAAAAGACGCGCCACGCCTCGCCGGAGACTAGCCCGGCCCATCACCGCATTGACCCTGTGCCCATCCTGCGCCATGCAGAGGGTCAGAAGCCCATCGGGGGAACCGCCCATGACTGCCGAAATCATCTCTTCCCCCGCTGCGCCGGATTGGGGCCCCTTTGGCCGCCCCCTCTTCGATGACCCTTCGGTGCGCGCCCTCAGCCGGGTCGGCGTGGTCGATGTCGGCTCGAACTCGGTCCGGATGGTGGTGTTCGACGGCGCCGCGCGCTCGCCCGCCTATTTCTACAACGAAAAGATCATGTGCGGCCTTGGCAAGGGTCTGGCCGAGACCAACCGCCTGAACCCCGAGGGCCGCAAGCGCGCGCTGGACGCGTTGAAGCGGTTTTCCCTGCTCGCCAAGGGCATGGGGATCGAGAAGCTGACCGTCGTCGCCACCGCCGCCACCCGCGAGGCCGAGGATGGCCCGGCCTTTCAGGCCGAGGTTCTGGCCCAGACCGGCTTGAAGATCTGGGTCGTCGACGGGGCCGAGGAGGCGCGGCTTTCGGCGCAGGGCGTGCTTCTGGGCTGGCCCGATGCCAAGGGCGTGGTCTGCGACCTCGGCGGCAACTCGATGGAACTGGCGCAGATCGCCGATGGCAAGGTCGGCCGCCGCGCCACCTCGCCGCTGGGGCCCTTCAGGCTGCAGCAGGTTCCGGGGGGCGCCAAGGCCCGTGCCGAGCATATCGACAAGATCCTCAAGGACTTGCAGGCCGAAATTCGTTCAACGGGTGAACGGATCTATCTGGTCGGCGGTTCGTGGCGGGTGATCGCAAGGCTGGATATGGAGCGGCGGAATTACCCGCTCACCGTCCTGCACGAATACCGGATGATGCCCGACAGCCTCTTGGAAACGCTGGACTGGATCGAGGCTTCCGACCTTTCGACCTTACGCGCCCGCACCGGCACCTCGTCGGAGCGGATGGAACTGGTGCCGCTCGCCTGCGAGGTACTGCGCGAGGTCATCCTGATGCTGAAACCCTCCGAGATCGACGTCTCGGCCTTCGGCATCCGTGAAGGCCTGCTTTACGAGATGATGCCCGAGACCCTGCGCCAGCGCGACCCCCTGATCGAGGCGGCGCGGATGAGCGAGATGACCACCTCGCGCATTCCCGGTTCGGGCAAGCTTCTCTACGATTTCCTGCTGCCCCTGTTCCCCGGCGCCGATTTCGAACGCCAGCGCCTGATCAAGGCCGCCTGCCTTCTGCACGACACGACCTGGCGCACCCACCCCGATTACCGGGCCGAGGCCTGTTTCGACAATGCGACCCGCGCCAACCTTGGTGGTCTCGACCATCCGGGCCGGGTCTTCCTCGGGCTCGCGCTGCTGCACCGCTACAAGAACTCGCGCTCGGGGTCGCGGATGGAGCCGCTCTTCAAGCTGCTGGACGACAGCCAGATCCAGGATGCCGAAGTTCTGGGCAAGGCGATGCGCTTTGGCGCGATGTTCTCGGCGGGCGATCCCTCGCAGGCGGGCACGCTGAGCTGGAACCCCAAGAAGCGCAGCCTGGAACTGAAGCTCACCCCCGAGGGGCACGACCTTTTCGGCGAGGTGGCGCAGGCGCGCTTCGCCTCGCTGGCGCAGTCGCTGAAAGCCTCTGTCAAGATCGTGCAACCTGACTGAACCGGGAGCTTCCATGCTGACCCTCGATCACATCGCGATTTCGGCGCAGACCCTGCAAGAGGGGGTCGACTGGGTCGAGGCCTCGCTGGGGGTCAAGATGGCGGGGGGCGGCCAGCACCCGCTGATGGGCACCCACAACCGCCTGTTGGGCCTTGGCGACATCTATCTGGAGGTCATCGCCATCGACCCTGCGGGCATCCCGCCGGCACGGCCGCGCTGGTTCGACCTCGACCGGTTCACTGGTGCGCCGCGCCTGACCACCTTGATCGCCCGCACCGACAATCTGGAGGCGAGCCTCGCAAAAAGCCCGCCGGGCACCGGTATCCCCACCGCCTTTTCCCGGGGCGATTACCGCTGGCGGATGGCCCTGCCCGAGGATGGCATCCTGCCCTTCGACAGCGCCTTTCCGGCCCTGATCCAGTGGCAGACGGCGCTGCATCCGACGCAAAGCCTGCCCGATTCCGGGCTGCGGCTGAAAATGCTGACCATCACCCATCCCGAGGCCGAGGCGCTGCGCGCCGCCGTTCCCCTGAACGATGCCCGCGTGCAATTCGTGCCGGGCCCGGCCAAGGCGCTGTCCGCCACCTTCCACACGCCCAACGGCGCCCGGAGCCTCGCATGACCGCTAACGCCCTGATCCGCCCTGCCATCGTGCTGGACGCCGCCGCCATCGCCGCGGTCTGGAACCCTTTCATCCGCGACACCGCCGTCACCTTCAACGCCGTCGAAAAGCGCCCCGAGGATGTGGCGGCGATGATCGTCGCCCGCCTTACCGCCGGGCATGGCTTTCTGGTCGCCTGCGACCCGGACGAGGGCACCCTCCTCGGCTTTGCCACCTACACGCAGTTTCGCAGCGGCATCGGCTATGCCAAAAGCATGGAACACACGATCCTTCTGGCGCCCGAGGCCCATGGCAGGGGGCTGGGGCGCGCCCTGATCACCGCGATCGAGAAACATGCCGCCGAAGAGGGCGCGCATCAGATCCTCGCCGGGGTCAGCGGCGAGAATGCCGCTGGCATCCGCTTTCACCTGGCGATGGGCTATGCCGAATGCGCCCGGATTCCGGCTGCGGGCTACAAATTCGGCCGCTACATGGATCTTGTGCTGTTGCAGAAATTCCTCTCCTGACATGGCGGGCTTCACAGGCTAGGATGGCGCCATGTCGATCTGGACCCGTATCTCCGAAGCATTGCAGGCCCTTGCCAAAGGCGAGGGGCTGGGCACCGTCTTCGAACGCCTGCGCGTGTCGCCGGAACGCTCGGTGGGCTTCACCATCGCGGTGATCGCGCTTGGCGCCAAGATGGCCAAGGCCGATGGCCGCGTCACCCGCGACGAGGTGACGGCCTTCCGCCAGGTTTTCCTCATTCCCAAGGGCGAAGAGGCCAGCGCCGCCCGGGTCTTCAACCTCGCCCGGCAGGATGTCGCGGGTTTCGACGTCTATGCCCGCAACATCCGCGCCATGTTCCGCCCCGAGGACCGCGAGGTGATGATCGACCTGATGGAGGGTCTCTTCCACATCGCCCTTGCCGATGGCGAATTTCACCCGGCCGAGGAGGAGTTCCTTCACGAGGTCGCCCGCATCTTCGGCCTCGACGAACGCTGCTTCCGCGCGTTGCGCGCGCGCCATGTCAAGGACGACCCCTATGCCGTGCTGGGCCTGCCGCCCGGCGTGCCGCTGGACGAGGCGCGCAAGGCCTGGCGGGAGGCGGTCAAGGCCTCGCATCCCGACATGATGCTGGCGCGCGGCGTGCCGCCCGAGGCCGTCAAGCTGGCCGAGGACCGCTTGCGCGCCGTCAACGCCGCCTGGGAAGAGATCACCCGGCAGGCCGCATGAGCCTGCGCCTCGCCACCTACAACGTCGAATGGATGAACGCGCTGTTCGACGATGACGGCCGCCTTGACGCCTCGGCCGAGCTTTCCGCGCGTTACAACATCTCCAAGGCCGATCAGCTGGCCGCCCTTGGCATCGTCTTCACCGCGCTCGACGCCGATGGCGTGATGATCATCGAGGCGCCCGATCAGGGCTCGCGCCGCTCCACCACCCGCGCGCTGGAGGCTTTTGCCGCCCATTTCGGCCTGCGCACGAGAAAGGCCATCATCGGTTTCGCCTCCAGCACCGAACAGGAGATCGCCTTTCTCTACGACCCCGATGTGCTGAGCGTGACCCACGATCCGCGCGGCATTCCGGCCCCCGCGAAGGGCGCGCCGATCGGCGCCGAGGGGGCGCCGCGTTTTGACACCGGGCTGCGCCAGGACATCGATGCCGACGGGATCGACGAGCTGGTGGTCTTCTCCAAACCGCCGCTGGAGGTTTCGGTGCGGGCAGGCGACCGCCTCCTGCATCTGGTCGGCGTCCATGCCAAGTCCAAGGCGCCGCATGGCGTGCAGAACCCCGAGGAGTTCCGCCGCATCTCGATCGAGAACCGCCGCAAGCAGCTGGCCGAATGCCACTGGCTGCGCGCCCGGGCCGAGGAGCATCTGACGCGCCACGAAAGCCTGGTCGTGATGGGCGATTTCAACGATGGCCCCGGTCTTGACCGCTACGAACGGCTCTTCGGCCAGTCCGGGGTCGAGGTGATGCTGGGCCTCGGTCTGCCGCGCCCGGACCGGCTTTACGACCCGCATGCCTTCATGGCGCTGAACCAGCGCGCCGGCCTGTCGCCGACCTCGGCCCGGTTCTGGGCCCCGGCGCAGAAATGCTATTTCGAGGCGCTGCTGGATTACATCATGGTTTCGGCCGATCTCTACGACCAGCACCCGACCTGGCGGATCTGGCACCCGTTCAACGACCCGCGGATCCAGAAAGTGCCCGAGCTCTGCGCCGCGATCCTGACCGCTTCCGACCATTTCCCGGTGACTATCGACTTGCCCTGACCCGGGCGCCCCCCGATAAAGGCGAAAAATCGGGGGCGTGATGCGGATTTCGATGATTTCGGCGGCTTTGGTGGCAGCACTGGTCGGCTATGGCAGCACCATCGCCCTCGTGCTGGCCGCGGCCCATGCCCTGGGCGCCTCACCGGAGGAGACCGCAAGCTGGGTCCTGGCGATCTGCCTCGGCAAGGCGCTCGGTTCCGCCGCCCTCTCCTTTTCGACCCGCGTGCCGGTGGTGCTGGCCTGGTCCACCCCCGGCGCGGCGCTGATCGCCGCGACGCAGGGCATCACCATGGCCGAGGCGGTAGGGGCTTTCCTCCTCGCCGGGGTGATGATCGCGCTGACCGGGGTGATCCGGCCCCTGGGAAAGCTGGTCGCAACGATCCCCGATGGCATCGCGGCCGCCATGCTGGCGGGGGTGCTTTTGCCTTTCTGCCTCAAGGGCATGGCGGCTGCGGGCCTGCTCGGCCCGGCGGCGCTCGCGATGGGGGCGGTTTTTGCCCTCGTCCGGCTGGCCAATCCCGCGCTCGCGGTGCTGGCGGCCCTGGCGGCAGGCCTCATCGCGGCCTTCGGCCCCGGCGGCGTGGCTTTTCCGGCCCTCACCCTGCCCGTCCCTGCCCTGACCTTCATCACCCCGGATTTCCGCCCCGACGTGCTGGTGGGCCTCGGCCTGCCGCTCTACCTCGTCACCATGGCGAGCCAGAACCTGCCCGGTTTCGCCACCCTGCGCGCCGCGGGCTACGCGCCGCCGGTGGCCCCGGCCCTGATGACCACCGGGGCGATCTCGGCCATCACCGCGCTTTTTGGCGCCCATACCGTCAGCATGGCCGCGATCACCGCCGCGATCTGCCTCGGCGATGATGTCCACCCCGACCGCAACCAGCGCTGGAAGGTCGGCCTCGTCTATGGTGGTTTCTGGCTGCTCCTCGGCCTCGCCGGTCCGGTCCTCGTGACGCTCCTGCAAGCCATGCCGCCGCAGATCCTGACCCTGCTGGTCGGCCTCGCCCTCCTCGGCCCGCTGACCGGCGCGCTGGCCGGCGCCTATGCCACCCCGCAGAACCGCTTTGCCGCCAGCATCACGCTGACCGTCACCGCCTCCGGCCTCGCCCTATTCGGCGTCGGCGCCGCCTTCTGGGGGCTGCTCGCCGGCCTCATCATGCTGGCGCTGGAGACTGCAGCCAAACGCCTGCGCCCCTGACCCTTTTCATTGGTCCATAAATATCCCGGGGGTGCGGGGGCTGGCCCCCGCTCCTGCCGCCCGTTCAGAACGGCACGTCCGAAACCTGATGCGCCGGGATCACCCAACGCGCCACGATCTTCTTCGACCCGGCATGGTCGAATTCGATGTCGAGCTTGTCACCCTCCACCGCCATCACCTCGCCATAGCCGAACTTCTGGTGAAACACCCGGTCGCCGATGCCATAGGGGCTGATCGCCTCGGCGTCGATGATGATGTTGCGCGCCTCGGTCGGGTGGCTGACCGGGCGCTGGCTGCTGCGTTCGGTCATCCGCTTCCAGCCGGGCGAGTTATAGACATCCGCCTTGGTCGCCCGCTGCTCGATCGTCGAATTGAAACTGACTGCCGCCGCGCCATAGCCGCCGCCGTAAAGCCCGGGCGGGGTCAGCACGGTGACATGATCGGCGGGCAGTTCGTCGATGAAACGGCTGGGCATCTGGCTTTGCCACTGGCCATAGACCCGGCGGTTCGACGCGAAGGAGATGGTGCAGAGCTCCTCCGCCCGGGTGATGCCGACATAGGCCAGCCGCCGCTCCTCCTCCAGCCCCTTCTTGCCGCTTTCGTCCATGCTGCGCTGGCTCGGGAACAGCCCATCCTCCCAGCCCGGCAGGAAGACGGCGGGAAATTCCAGCCCCTTGGCGGCATGCAGCGTCATGATCGAGACCTTTTCGGAGGCCTCTTCCGTCTCGTTGTCCATGATCAGCGAGACGTGTTCGAGGAAGCCCTGCAGATTTTCGAACTGTTCCAAGGCCTTGACCAGTTCCTTGAGGTTCTCCAGCCGCCCCGGCCCCTCCGGCGTCTTGTCGTTCTGCCACATCGCGGTATAGCCGGACCCATCAAGGATCGCTTCGGCCAGTTCGATATGGTTCTGCCCGCGCTGGATCGCCTCGTGCCAGAGGTCGATATTCTCGACAAAGCCGCGCAGCTGGGCGCCGCCCTTGCCGCCGACCACGCCCTGCGCCACCGCCTGCCGCGCGCCGTCCAGAAGCGGCAGACCTGCCCCACGCGCCAGACGCTGGATATCGGCCTGCGCCTTGTCACCCAGACCGCGTTTGGGCGTGTTGATCACCCGCTCGAAGGCCAGATCATCGGCGGGCGAGACGGCGAGTCGGAAATAGGCCATCGCGTCGCGAATTTCCTGCCTCTCGTAGAAACGCGGGCCGCCGATCACCCGGTAGGGCATGCCGATGGTCAGGAAACGGTCTTCGAAGGCGCGCATCTGGTGGCTGGCGCGGACGAGGATCGCCATGTCGTCCAGCGTCAGGGCGCGGATGCCCCGGGCGCCGCGTTGCAAGGCCTCGACCTCTTCGCCGATCCAGCGCGCCTCTTCCTCGCCGTCCCAATGGCCGATCAGGCGGACCTTCTGGCCTTCGGTCTCTTCCGTCCAGAGCGTCTTGCCCAGACGCCCGGCATTGGCCTTGATCACCCCCGAAGCGGCGGCGAGGATATGCGGGGTGGACCGGTAGTTCTGTTCCAGCCGCACCACCTTGGCGCCGGGAAAATCGGTCTCGAAGCGCAGGATGTTGCCAACCTCGGCCCCGCGCCAGCCATAGATCGACTGGTCGTCATCGCCCACGCAGCAGATGTTGCGATGGCCTTGCGCCAGCAGCCGCAGCCAGAGGTATTGGGCGACGTTGGTATCCTGATACTCGTCGACCAGGATATATTTGAACCAGCGCTGGTACTGTTGCAGCACGTCCGGGTAGGTCTGAAAGATCGTCACGCAATGCAGCAGCAGGTCGCCGAAATCGGTGGCGTTCAGGGTCTTCAGACGCTCCTGATAGGCCTCGTACAGCTCGGTGCCCCGGTTGTTATAGGCCGAGGCTTCCGAGGTCGGCACCTTGTGCGGCAAGAGGGCGCGGTTCTTCCAGCCGTCGATCAGGCTGGCCAGAAGCCGGGCGGGCCAGCGTTTCTCGTCGATATTGGCGGCGGCGATCAGCTGTTTCAAGAGGCGGATCTGGTCGTCGGTGTCGAGGATGGTGAAGTTCGACTTCAACCCCACCAGTTCGGCATGGCGGCGCAGGATCTTGACCGAGAGGGAGTGGAAGGTGCCCATCCAGGCGATGCCCTCTGCCGTCTCGCCCAGGATGCGCGAGATGCGGGATTTCATCTCCCGCGCGGCCTTGTTGGTGAAGGTGACCGAGAGGATCTCGTTCGGGCGCGCCTTGCCCATGGCCAAGAGATGCACGATGCGGGCGATCAGCGCCTTGGTCTTGCCGGTGCCTGCGCCGGCCAGCATCAGGACCGGGCCATCCAGCGCCTCGACCGCCTCGCGCTGTGCGGGGTTGAGGTCGTCCAGATAGGGCGCGGGGCGCGCGGCGAGGGCGCGGCGCGACAGCGGGATCATATCAGGCGCGGGGTCGGAGGGGGTGGCAGAGTCGCTCATCCCCCAAATCTAGCGCCGAAGCCCCCAAAGGGGAAGCGCCGTTCTTGGAATGTTCAGGATATGCAGGCCATTTGCCGGCACGCCTAGCCGCGATCCGGGCCGCGGGTCGGGTAAAGATCGTGCATCCCGTCGATATAGCGCCCGTATAGCCGGGCGAAGGTCAGGATCTCTTCCTCTGACCAGCTGGCGAAAAGCCGCATCGTGCGTTGCCATTTCGCCTGCAGAAAGCTGTCGAGCAGGGTCCAGGCCGCCTCGGTCGGCACCAGGACCGAGCGGCGGCCGTCCTCCTGGCTGACCGAACGTTCGACCAGACCGCGATCGACGAGGTCGGCGGCGATCCGGCTGGCGCGCGAGGGGTCGAGCGCCATCTCCTCGGCCAGAAGTCCCACGGTCGCCTCTTGCGCGGGCCTGCCGGCGCCGCCCCAGATCCGCATGATCGCCGAGAGGGCGTGGAACTGCGTCACCTCCAGCCCGGCGCCGATCTCGGCCATCAGGTTCTGCGGCACATCGCCCTTCATCACCCGTCGGACATTGCGGAAATTGTCGCTGTCAAAGGACAGCAGCGCCTCTGCCGCGGCTTCGGAAAAGCCTGCGCCATGGAGCCGGGATTTGATATGGTCGTTCAGACGACGCGGAGCTTTGGTGGGCATGGGCCGGATATGGCCATTCGCCTGGGCCCTGTCAATAAGATGCCATTGGCAACTACATGTTATAGACATATATTTACCCGATAGTGTGTGTGGTAGATAGAATTGCCGCTTTGCAGATCAGAAAGATCCCATGTCAGAACCCATTGCCCAGCCGAACGCCTCGCCTGCCCCCAACCCCAATGAAACCGGCTCGATGCGGCTGGTGATCCTGTCGATCGGGCTGTTGCTGCTGCTGGCCTCGCTGGATCAGAGCATCGTCTCCACCGCCCTGCCGACCATCGTGGCCGATCTGGGTGGGCTGGAGCATCTGAGCTGGGTGGTGACGGCCTATATCCTGACCTCGACCATCGTCGCGCCGCTTTATGGCAAGCTCGGCGACCTCTACGGGCGGCGCAACACGATCTTTGCCTCGGTCGCGATTTTCCTTGTCGGATCGGCGCTTTGCGGTTTTGCCACCTCGATGGCCTTCCTGATCATCGCCCGGGCCATCCAGGGTCTGGGCGGCGGCGGATTGTTCGTGCTGGCGCTGTCGGTGGTGGGCGATGCGGTGCCCGCCAAGGACCGCGGCAAGATCCAGGGCGTCTTTGCGGCGGTCTTTTCGGTCTCGTCCGTGCTCGGGCCGCTGGCGGGCGGTTGGCTGTCGCAGAACGCCAACTGGCACTGGATCTTCTTCATCAACATCCCCCTGGGTCTTGTGGCCCTGGTCGGCTTTGCGGCCTCGTTCAAGCCGCGCGGCACAAGGACCAGCCACAAGATCGACTGGTGGGGCGCCATCACCCTCTCGGTCAGCCTGGCCGCGCTGACGCTGCTGACCAGCCTCGGCGGACGCAGTTTCGACTGGGTCTCGGCCACTTCGGCGGTGCTGGCGGTCGTGGCGATCTGCGGCTTTGCGGCCTTCGTGCGGATCGAGACCCGGGCCGCCGAGCCGATCCTGCCGATGTGGCTGTTCAAGATGAACGTGTTCTGGGTGACCTCGGTGATCGGCTTCATCGTGGGGGCGGCGATGTTTGGCGCGATCACCTTCCTGCCGATCTATCTGCAGATCGCCAAGGGCGCCACGCCGACCGGATCGGGGCTGCAGCTGATCCCGCTGACGGTGGGGATTCTCGTCGCCTCGACCATCGCCGGGCAATATATGGGGCGGACCGGGCGCTATCTGATCCTGCCGAAGATCGGCATGGCCTGCCTCTCGCTGGGGCTTCTGGCGCTGACCCAGCTGACGCAAGATTCCGGCATCGTCTATTTCAGCCTGGCGCTGCTTCTGGCGGGGTTGGGCATGGGCTGCATCTTCCCGGTCGTCACCACCGCCGTGCAGAACGCCGTCCCGCGCGAGACGCTGGGCACCGCCACCGCCGCGGGCATCCTGCTGCGCCAGACCGGCGGCGCGCTGGGGGTGGCGGCCTTTGGGGCGCTCTTCTCCGCCCGGCTGATCGCGGGCCTCGGCGATGCGGCGTCGCGTCTGGACGGTGGCGCGGATCTGGGGCCGCAGACGCTGGCCCTGCTGCCGCCCGAGATGCAGGCCACCGTGGCCGCCGCCGTCGTCGCGGCCATCCACCCGATCTACTGGATCGCGGCCGGCATGGCGCTCTTCGGCCTCGCCTTCGCCTTCCTGCTGGAGGAGGTGCCCCTCGTCAACCGCGTGGTGCCAAAGGGCGAATAGGCCCGACCGGCCACTTAGCAGATTGCCAGACTGGGCGCGCCCCCTTAGCGTGGCGCCCCATTGGAGCCTTTCTGCGGAGATTTCCCGTTGAGCACATTCATTATCACCCCGAGCAATTCCATCCTCGCCCCCTCGGGCCCCGGCAAGCTTCTGTCCTGGGGCGACACGCTGAACATCCTCTCCGGCGGCTATGTGATCGCCTCGGCCTTCGATTACGGGATCAACAGCACCAATTCCTCGCTGATGCCGATCAACATCACCGTCGATGGCACGGTCTGGGGCGAGCGGGGCGGCATCCGGCTTTATGACGGGGTCTTTACCAAGGCGAGCATCACGGTCGGCGCCACGGGCGTGGTGGGGTCGACCGGGACGGCGATCCTGGGTGATGCGGCGCTGGCGGGGATGGAGCTTTCGATCTTCAACGCCGGGCGGATCGCCTCCTCGGGGGTGCAGGACACGGATGAGACGATCCAGGTGCTGAACGCCGGCCTCAACCTGGTCAACAGCGGCACCATCGTGTCGCTGGCCGGCGACGCGGTCCAGACGGGGGGCGGTTCGACCTTTGCCCATGTCCGCAACACGGGCGAGATCGACGGCAACATCTGGCTGTTCGGCAATACCGCCACCGAAGTGCTGGTGCGCAACAGCGGGCTGATCACCGGCAATGTCACCGCAGGCCATGCCTATGGCGCGCTTTACAACAGCGGGACGATCCTCGGCTCGGTCACGGTCACGACGCTGCAGGATGCGGGCTTTGGCCTCTTGCTCGCCGGGGGGCATGTCGCGGGATCGGTGAGCCTGAACACCACCGGCGCCTCGTCGCTGGATCTGACGGGGGCGACGGTCGATGGCCAGGTCTCGATCCTCACCGCATCGGATGTGACCTATCTCGGCTTTGCCGGGGCGCATATCGGCCAGGCGCTGGAGCTTGGCGATGCCGCAAAGACCGTGGATCTGTCCGGCGTGACGGTCGGCGGCACCTTCTATTCCGGCGCGGGAGCCGATGTCCTGATCCTGCACGGCGGGCTGATCCGGGGCGCCTTCGCCACCGGCAGCGGCGATGATGTGCTCGACATGGTGGGCGGCCAGATCAACGGGCTGATCCTGACCGGCTATGGCGATGATAGCGTCACGAGTGGCGATTTCGCCGAGAACCTGCTCGACAGTTTCGGCGATGATTCCTACGAGCTTGGCGGCGGCAACGACACTTACCGCATCGGCGGCTCCGAAGGAGACGGCAACGACACCGCCGATGGCGGCGCCGGGATCGACACGCTGAACCTGACCGAGGTCTCCATCGGCTACGACTTTTACGACGCCAGCACCGGCGGGGTCTATGTCAACCTTGACGAGGGTCTGGTGCGCGGGGCGCCGGGCAATGCAGCCAATCTCTTCGGCTTTGACCTGATCAGCAATTTCGAGAATGTCACCGGCGGCGATTTCGCCGACCAGATCACCGGAAGTGTCGCAGCCAACCGGCTTTGGGGCGGATTGGGCGACGATCTGTTGACCGGCCTTGCGGGCAACGACAGCCTGCGCGGCGGTCAGGGCAGCGACACGCTGGAAGGCGACAAGGGCCGCGATCTGCTGACCGGCGGGCTGGGCGCCGATATTTTCCTCTTCGCCGCCGCCACCGACAGCGGGGTGACGCGGGCCACCCGCGATGTGATTCTGGATTTCACTCCGGGCGAGGACAAGATCTCGCTTTCCGCGATCGACGCGCTGACCGCGACTTCGGGCCTGCAGCATTTCACTTTCGCCGGGCAGACCGCCGTCTCGGGCGCGGGCACGATCCGCTATGTTTATGATCACGGCGACACGCTGGTCCTGGCCAATACCGGCGGCACGAATGCGGCGGAATTTGCCCTTCTGCTGGCTGGAACCCTGGTTCTGACGGCCGATGACTTCGTTCTGGCCTGATCATCCCCACGCCCGGCCCTCATCGGGGCCGGGCCTCTCCCGCTCCCATCCCCGCGCAAAACTTGGGCAGCCGGCGCCGGATTGCGGAAATCTTGCGCGTAACGTCGTAAACCCCCCTTGTGCTGCGCCGCAGCAGACATAGGATGCGAGGGCAAACCTGCGACAGGGACGCGCAGGGGCCACGGGGCTGGACAGAGGGCCATATGACCGAATTCAAGAAAATCCTGATCGCCAACCGCGGCGAAATCGCCATCCGCGTGATGCGCGCCGCCAATGAGCTGGGCAAGAAGACGGTCGCCGTCTATGCCGAGGAAGATAAGCTCTCGCTGCACCGGTTCAAGGCCGACGAGGCCTATCTGATCGGGGTCGGCCTGTCGCCCGTCGGCGCCTATCTTTCGATCGCCGAGATCATCCGGGTGGCCAAGGAATCCGGCGCCGATGCGATCCACCCCGGCTATGGCCTTCTGTCGGAAAACCCTGATCTGGTCGATGCCTGCGACCAGAACGGCATCACCTTCATCGGTCCCAAGGCCGAAACCATGCGCGCGCTTGGCGACAAGGCCTCGGCCCGCCGCGTCGCGATGGAGGCTGGTGTGCCGGTCATCCCGGCGACCGAGGTCTTGGGCAATGACTTCGCCGCCATCAAGAAAGAGGCGGCCGAGGTCGGCTATCCCCTGATGCTCAAGGCCTCCTGGGGCGGCGGCGGGCGCGGCATGCGCCCGATCAACGGGCCTGACGAGCTTGAGGCCAAGGTGCTGGAGGGCCGGCGCGAGGCCGAGGCCGCCTTCGGCAACGGCGAGGGCTATCTGGAAAAGATGATCATCCGCGCCCGCCACGTCGAGGTGCAGATCCTTGGCGACAAGCACGGCCAGATCTACCACCTCTACGAGCGCGACTGCACCGTGCAGCGCCGCAACCAGAAGGTCGTCGAACGCGCCCCTGCCCCCTACCTGACCGAAGCGCAACGCGCCGAGGTCTGCGACCTTGGCCGCCGCATCTGCGCCCATGTCGGCTATGAATGCGCGGGCACCGTCGAATTCCTGATGGATATGGACAGCCAGAAGTTCTACTTCATCGAAGTGAACCCGCGGGTTCAGGTCGAACATACCGTGACCGAACAGGTCACCGGCATCGACATCGTCCAGGCCCAGATCAAGATCGCCGAGGGCAAGACCCTGGCCGAGGCGACCGGCGTCGCCTCTCAGGCCGAGGTGCGGCTGAACGGCCATGCGCTGCAATGCCGGATCACCACCGAGGACCCGCAGAACAACTTCATCCCCGACTATGGCCGCCTGACCGCCTACCGCTCGGCCACCGGCAACGGCATCCGTCTGGATGGCGGCACGGCCTATGCCGGCTCGGTCATCACCCGCTATTACGATTCGCTTCTGGTCAAGGTCACCGCCTGGGCGCAGACGCCGGAAGCCTCGATCGTCCGGATGGACCGGGCCTTGCGCGAATTCCGCATCCGCGGCGTCAGCACGAATATCGAATTCGTCATCAACCTGCTGAAGCACCCGACCTTCCTTGACTACACCTATACGACCAAGTTCATCGACACGACGCCCGAGCTTTTCACCTTCAAGAAGCGCCAGGACCGGGCGACCAAGATCCTGACCTATATCGCCGATATCACGGTCAACGGTCACCCCGAGACCGCAGGCCGCCCGAAACCCCATGCCGAGGCGAGAAAACCCCGCCCCCCGAAGCCGCGTGAGGGGGCCGAGGCCCTGATGGGCACCCGCAACCTTCTGGAACAGCAGGGCCCTCAGGCCGTGGCCGACTGGATGCTGAAGCAGAAGAAGGTGCTGATCACCGACACGACGATGCGCGACGGCCACCAGTCGCTGCTCGCAACCCGGATGCGGTCTTTCGACATGATCCGGGTGGCGCCGGCCTATTCGGCCAACCTCAGCCAGCTCTTCTCGGTCGAATGCTGGGGCGGGGCGACCTTCGACGTGGCCTACCGCTTCCTGCAGGAATGCCCCTGGCAGCGCCTGCGCGATCTGCGCGCGCGGATGCCGAACCTGATGACCCAGATGCTGCTGCGCGCGTCGAACGGGGTGGGCTATACCAACTATCCCGACAATGTGGTGCAAAGCTTCGTCAAGCAGGCGGCGACCTCGGGCGTCGATGTATTCCGGGTGTTCGACAGCCTGAACTGGGTCGAGAACATGCGCGTCGCGATGGATGCGGTCTTGGAGGCCAACAAGGTCTGCGAAGGCTCGCTCTGCTATACCGGCGACATGCTGGACCCGAACCGGGCCAAGTATAACCTGAAATATTACGTCGATCTCGCCAAGGAGCTGAAGGCCGCCGGCGCCCATGTGCTGGGGCTGAAGGACATGGCGGGCCTGTTGAAACCCGCCGCCGCCCGGCAACTGGTGAAAACGCTGAAACAAGAGGTCGGCCTGCCCGTCCACTTCCACACCCACGACACCTCGGGGGCTGCGGCGGCCACGATCCTTGCCGCCTGCGATGCCGGGGTCGATGCGGTGGATGCGGCGATGGATGCCTTCTCGGGCGGCACCTCGCAGCCCTGCCTCGGCTCGATCGTCGAGGCCCTGCGCCACACCGACCGCGACACCGGCCTGGACATCGCCGCGATCCGCGAGATTTCCAACTATTGGGAGGCCGTGCGCGGCCAGTATGCCGCCTTTGAATCGGGCCTGCCCGCCCCGGCCTCGGAAGTCTATCTGCACGAAATGCCCGGCGGCCAGTTCACCAACCTCAAGGCCCAGGCGCGCAGCCTTGGCCTCGAAGAGCGCTGGCACGAAGTGGCGCAGGCCTATGCCGATGCCAACCAGATGTTCGGCGATATCGTGAAGGTCACGCCCTCCTCGAAAGTCGTGGGCGACATGGCGCTGATGATGGTGGCGCAGAACCTGACCCGTGCCCAGGTCGAAGACCCGGCGGTGGATGTGGCCTTCCCGGAATCGGTCGTGGACATGCTCAAGGGCAACATCGGCCTGCCCTATGGCGGCTGGCCGGAAGGCATCCAGAAGAAGGTCCTGAAGGGCGAGGCGCCGCTGGACGAGCGTCCGGGCAAGAGCCTGCCCCCCGTCGATATCGAGGCGACGCGGGCCAAGCTCGAAAGCGATCTGGAAGGCTACAAGATCGATGACGAGGATCTGAACGGGTACCTGATGTATCCCAAGGTCTTCCTCGACTACCTCGGCCGTCACCGCGCCTATGGGCCGGTGCGGGTCCTGCCGACCAAGGCCTTCTTCTACGGGATGGAGCCGGGCGAGGAAATCTCGGCCGAGATCGACCCCGGCAAGACGCTGGAGATTCGCCTGCAGGCCGTGGGCGAGACCACGGATGACGGCGATGTGCGGGTGTTCTTCGAGTTGAACGGCCAGCCCCGGGTGATCCGCGTGCCCAACCGCGCGATCAAGAGCAAGACCGCCGCCAAGCCCAAGGCCATCGAGGGCAACCCCTCGCATGTCGGCGCACCGATGCCGGGCTCGATCGCCTCGGTCGGCGTCGTGGCGGGCCAGAAGGTCAATGCCGGCGACCTCATGCTGACCATCGAAGCGATGAAGATGGAAACCGGCATCCATGCCGAAAAGGCTGGCGTGGTCAAAGCCGTCCATGTCCATCCCGGCGCCCAGATCGAGGCGAAGGATCTGCTCATCGAGTTCGAATGAGCGGACTTCGGTCCGGCCCAAGCATTTGCCTGGCGCTCGCCCTTCTGGCGGGCCCGGCATGGTCTGACGGCCAGGTCCATATGGTTCAGAAATCCGACCCGGCGATGGCTGCGGCTGTCGCCGAGGCACGGGGGACGCTTGGCCTGTTTCTGGCCCATGCGCTGGATGACGAGGGCTACAGCCTGCCCCCCGCCGTAATCAAGGTGGGCATTCCAAGCCCGGGCAGCGGCCAGATGAATGAATTCATCTGGCTGGCCCCGTTTCAGTGCCTGGCCGACGGCAGGTTGCGCGGCATCTCGCTGGACGATGGCAGCATCGTGACATCCCTGAAAGCGGGCGACCTGGTCGATTTCACCGTAGCACAGGTGATCGACTGGAGCTGGATGTTCGACCAGCCCCGGATCTGGGGCGACTACACCACCCGCGTCATCGCCGCCGAAGAGGGGCTTGATCCGATGGATCTTTACGGCAAGCCCTGGGCGGCGGATCCGGTCCCGCCCGGCTGGCGCGGACAGGCGGCCCATGGGGACCGCGGATCCCCCGCGGAGACGGTCCTGCCCAAGCCCTGCGTGATGGCCCCCGCGAGTTAGCCCCGCTTTGGCACCATGTGCCCCCTTGTCGAAGGCCCGAAGATGGGCAAATTGCCCATCCTACCAACCACCCGCGCGCGCCGGGCCCTTGGCGCGGGCCCTCTTCTGGTCCGCTCCGGCGCTCTCCCGCCAGCGGATCCCTCGGCTTTGCGGGCCTCGTCACAAAATCCACAAAATCGCGCCGGCCTTGCGCTTTTCCTCTTGCGGCGCCGCGGCCTCTCCCCTAAATCCCCGCCATCGACGGAGTGCGGGCGTAGCTCAGGGGTAGAGCATAACCTTGCCAAGGTTAGGGTCGAGGGTTCGAATCCCTTCGCCCGCTCCAGTCGAAAGCCGGAAGGCGCGCCTAAGCCGGATCGCCGGTCAAGCGGCCCCGGCAGGCGCAGCAGAAATCCCCTCTTCAATCGTGTCGCCGATCATCCGGTACAGCACCTCGCTGTTGGAAATGGTGCGGTAGAAGGTGACGATCTGGTCCCAGGGGTCCGACACCCTTTGAAAGCCCGAGATGAAGACGAAGAGCGTGCTGACCTCGGCCTTGCCCGCCGCCACCAGCCAACCGCCGATCAGCAGCACGACAATCGGCCCCAGCGCATCGAGAAAATTGCCGAGCGCGGTCAGCAGGTATTTCCGCTTGTAGATGCGGATGCGGACGGTGAAGACGCGGTCGATCAGGTCGCTGCCGGGCGGGCGCCTCGCATCCAGGGGTGCTTTCTGCCCGGATTGCACGGCCAGCAGGCCCAGATGGCGCAGCGCGCGGCGGACGATCACGGTCCAGCGGTTGATGATGTTCTGCGTCCTCGGCACGATCACCGCCTGGGGGAAGTAGATCACCAGGGCGAGGACGGCGATGATCGGGTTCAGCCAGATCAGGTATCCCAGCACGAACAGGATCGTCCCGCCCTGCAGCAGGGGCAGCGAGAAGGCATCGGCGGCAAAGCCCGCGACATCCTCGCTTTCGGAGGCCAGCATCGAGACGACCTTTCCCGCATCAATCTGGGGCGCGTCACCCCCGGCCTCTGGCGCCGCGGCATTGACCCGCAACAGGATCCGCCGCCTGAGATCGCGCGCCGCGGTTTCCAGCGCCTTGCCGCGCTGGATGTTGAGGGCATATTTCAGCGCCCCGAGCGCGAGGATGGCGGCGAGATAGGCCAGGCCAAGCTCCACCAGCAGGGTGACATCGCGCGACACCGTGACATCGTCGATGATCCTGCGCTGCAGTTCCAGCGGCACGAGGGCCAGCGGCGACAGCAGCGCCGTCAGGATACAGATCCGGATCTGCAGCTTTCGGGTCGTCCGCCAGACAAAGGCGTAAAGCGGGATTTGCAGCGAGGGAACCGGCGTCGGGGGCAAGGGGTTCGACAATTGCGCTCCTGTCCATGGCTTCTTCCCTCTATCCATAGGCGCTGCCTGCATAACTGCAAGCGTGCTGGACCGGTGGCACAGGGTCGCAGCCCCCCTGCAGCCGCCCCTCCTCCGCGCAAATTTTCGACCTGCCGCAAAATCCTTTCACAAACCCGCTTGCCCCTGCCTGCGACACGCGCTAGTACACCGCCACGGAGTGCGGGCGTAGCTCAGGGGTAGAGCATAACCTTGCCAAGGTTAGGGTCGAGGGTTCGAATCCCTTCGCCCGCTCCAGTCAAAAAGGCCAGCCGCGGGGCTGGCCTTTTGCTTTGGCGGGGTCGGGATGCCCCCCTTTGCGGGGTTGCAAAAAGGTCGAAAGAATCCGGTCCGAGCCTTTGTTTTCCTTGGGATTTCGCCGCAGATCGGCTAGTCTGGGCAGGCGGATTTCGGGGAGGATCTCTTGCAGCATGTGGCCGTGATCGACATTGGCAAGACCAATGCCAAACTGCTTCTGATCGACCTTGCAACCGGGCAGGAGCGCCGGGTTTTCAAGATGCCGAACCGGGTTCAACCCGCCCCGCACTATCCGCATTTCGACACGGACGCGCTGTGGGACTTCCTGCAATCGGGGCTGCAGAAGCTGGCCGCCGAAGGGCCGGTCGATGCGATTTCGATCACCACGCATGGCGCCTCGGCGGCCTTGGTCGATGCGGCGGGGGATCTGGTGCTGCCGATCCTCGACTACGAATTTGCCGGGCCGGACAGCCTGCCCGAGTACGACCGGTTGCGGCCCGACTTTGCCGAAACCGGCTCGCCCCGCCTGCCGGGCGGGCTGAACGTCGGCGCGCAGCTTTACTGGCTGGCGCAGAGCTTTCCAGAAGGTTTCGCCAAGGCGCGCCATATCCTGACCTATCCGCAATTCTGGGCCATGCGGCTGAGCGGGGTGGCGGCCAGCGAGGTGACCTCGCTTGGCTGTCATACCGATCTATGGAACCCTTGGGCGGGGCGATTCTCCAGCCTTGTCAGCCGGATGGGCTGGCAAGCGCTGTTCCCGCCGGTGCAGCCGGCGAATGCAAGCTTTCCGCTTCGCCCCGACCTCGCAAGTCACTTGGGCCTTGCCCCGGGCACCCCGGTCCTGTCCGGCATCCATGATTCCAACGCCTCGCTTCTGCCCTATCTCGCCGGGGAGGAGCCGTTTTCGGTGATCTCGACCGGCACCTGGATGATCAGCCTTGCGGTCGGCGGACCGCAGGTCGCGCTGGAGGCGCGGCGCGATGTGCTGGTCAACGTCAATGCCAAGGGCGGCCCGACGCCGACCGCGCGCTACATGGGCGGGCGCGAGTTCGATGCGCTGACCGAAGGCCGCGTGGTGCCGCCTTCGACCGAAGACCGGCGCGCGGTGCTGGCGGGGCTGATGATCCTGCCCTCGCTCCACCCCGAGACCGGCCCCTTCCCCGGCCTCAGCCTCGGCTGGACCGGCACGCCCGCGACCGATGGCGCGCGCAGCCTCGCCGCGAGTTACTATACCGCGCTGATGGGGGCGGAGTGTCTGGCGCTGATCGGGGCGGAGGGGCCGATCCATGTGGAGGGGCCTTTCGGCGGCAACCCGGATTTCGCCGCCATGCTGTCGACTGCGACCGGTCGCCCGGTGATCGCGGCTGGGCAAAGTGCGGGCACGGGGCTTGGGGCGGCGCTGCTGGCCGGGCCGGTTCTGGCGGCGCGGGCGATGGCGGCGCCGGTTCTGCCGGACCCGGGCCTGCAGCCCTATGCGCAGGACTGGCGCGCAAGGGTGGCCGCACTTTGGCAGGCCAGGGCGGGCTGAAGCCGCCCTATTCCATCAAGAAGGTCGGCACCAGATCCACCGCCACGGGCGAGCCGTCGGGGTTGGTCCGCATGATATCGCCCATATGCGCCCACCAGCGCTGCATCACCGGGTGCTGCGGCAGATCGGCCATCCGGTGGCCCTCCTCCCTCTCGAGACAGCCGATCAGAATGCCCGTCTCGCGGTCGAGGTGGATCGTGTAGTTGCTGACCCCCACCTCGTGCAGCAGGGTCACCAGCTCTGGCCAGATCGCGTCATGGCGGCGGATATATTCCGCCTCCTGACCGGGGTTGAGATACATCTTGAAGACGTGGCGCATCGGACCTCTCAGCTCCGCCGGCGGGCGCGGAGATCGGCCGCCAGGTTGGGGATCAGGACCGAGGCGATCAAGAGGATGCCGATCACCCCGGTTTGCAGATGGCCGGTGATGCTGGTCAGCGCCATGCCATTGCGCAGGTTCAGGATGATCAGGATCGACAGGAAGACCCCGGTCATCGAACCCTTGCCGCCAAAGATGCTGACCCCGCCCAGAAGGACCATGGTGATGATGTCCAGCTCGAACCCCGAAGCCGCATCGCCGCGCACCGAGCCGAGCCGCCCGGCATAGAGAAGCCCCGCCAAAGCCGCCACGAAGCCCGACATCAGGAAGAGCACGGTCTTGACCCGCGCCACATCGAGGCCGGAAAACCGCGCCACCTCGGCATTGGTGCCGATCACCACGACCGCCCGGCCAAAGCCGGTCCGGTGCAACAGGATGCCGAGGCCAAGAAGCAGCACGACGAAGAGGATCAGCGACAGCGGCAGCGGCCCGATCAGCGCCTGCGCGCCGAGGTTGTCGAACCATTCGGGAAAGTCGCCCATGCTCTGATCCTTGGCCAGCACCCGAGCAAAGCCGCGGACGCCGATCAGCATGGCCAGCGTGACCACCAGCGAGGGGATGCCGACCCTTGCGATCAGGAAGGCGTTGATCAGCCCCGCCACCAGCCCGATGCCAAGGCAGATCACCACGGCAAAGCCGATCGGGAAGCCGTGGGTGAACATATAGCCGAAGGCGCAGGCCGACAGCCCCATGACCGAGGCCACGGAGAGGTCGATCTCGGCATTGATGATGATCAGCGTCATCACCAGCGCGACGATGATCTTCTCGATCGACAGCTGGAACAGGTTGATCTGGTTGCGGACGGTCAGGAAGGACGGCGCCAGGAGCGCATTGCCGGCAAAGGTGATCAGGAAGAGGATCAAAAGCATCCCTTCCCAGCTTTTGAGAAACCGCAAGGCCCGCTCCATCACACCTCTCCCTTCTTCGCACCCAGCCGGCCGAGCGAGCGCGACATGAAGGTATCGACCGTCACGGCGGCCATGATCAGCATCCCCAGAAGAGCATCGCGCCAGAACTCTGACACCACGGCCCAGCGGGTCAGCGAATTGTCGATGGTGTCGACCAGCACGCAGCCGATCACCACGCCGATCATGCTGCCCGAACCGCCGAGGATGGAAACCCCGCCGACCACGACCGCCGCCACCGCTTTCAGTTCAAAGCCAAGGCCCGCCACCACAGTGATATTGCCGAATTTCGCAAGGAAAATCAGGCCCGACAGCCCCGCCAAAGCTCCCGACAGGACGAAGGCGGTAAAGACCACGGCGCCGGAGTTGATCCCCGCCATCACCGCCGCATCGGGGTTCGACCCCACGGCATAGAACCGCCGCGCCGCGCGCAGCCGGGTCAGCGCCAGCCCCATCACGATGGCCGCCGCCACAGCCATGACCACCGTCACCCGCACTTCAAGCCCGAAGATCGAGAAGGCATTGGCCTGCGGCAGATCGACCAGCCACCCCGGCAGGCTCGCCGTGGTGATGGTCCGCGCATCGGAATATTGCACGAGAAAGCTGCGGTAGAGTGCGAGCGTCCCCAAGGTCACGATGATCGAGGGCACCCGCCCCCAGGCCACCAGCACCCCGTTGATCGCCCCCATCCCGGCCCCGATCCCCATGGCGAGGATGGCCACCATGATCGGGCTCATCTCGCCATGGCCGGCCAGAAAGGCGCCGGTGACATAGGCCACGACGCCCACGGTGGAGCCGATCGACAGGTCGATGTTGCGCGTCATCACCACGATGGCCTGCCCCACCGCAATCGGCAGGATCACCGCGGCCGAGGTCGAGATGCGGGTGAACATCCGCGCCGACAGATAGCCGTCGATCTGGGTGGCAAAGAAGGCGACGGTGGCAAGCAGTGCCACGCCGAGGGCGATCAGCCGCAGGTGCTGCGGGTGGATCTTGGCAAACACCCCCATCACGCCGCCCCCGCCACTGCGTCATGGCCCGCGGCGAGGGTGATCACCCTTTCCTGGCTGGCCTCGGCAATGTCCAATATCCCCACCTGTTTTCCTTCCCGCATCACCAGAACCCGGTCCGCCAGCGCCAGCACCTCGGGCAGGTCGGAGGAGATCACCACCACAGCCACGCCCTCCTTCGCCAGCTGACGGATGATGTTGTGCACCTCGGCCTTGGCCCCGACATCGACACCCCGCGTCGGCTCGTCAAAGATCAGGATGCGGGGCTTGGTCTCGAGCCACTTGGCGAGCATCACCTTCTGCTGGTTGCCGCCGGAGAGCTTGCCGACCTCGATCCGCACACCGGGCGATTTGATAGCCAGTTGCTTGCGGTAGCCTTCGGCCAAAGCCATCTCGGCCTTGCGGTCGATCAGGCCGAAAAGGCCAAGCAGGTTCTTCAGGCTGGCGAGCGAGATATTGGCGAAGATCGGCAGGCTCATCGCAAGGCCCAGCTTGCGGCGGTCTTCCGAGACATAGGCGATCTTGCGCGCCATCGCCTCGGCAGGCGTGCGGATCGTCACCTCCGCCCCGTCGATCAGGATGCGGCCTTCGGTGGCGGGGGCGATGCCGAAGAGCGCCAGCGCCACATCGGTGCGCCTTGCCCCCACGAGGCCCGCAAAGCACAGGACCTCTCCGGCGCTGAGGTCGAAAGTGATGCCGCGAAACACCCCGGCGCGGCCGAGGTTTTCCAGCCGCAGGACGGAAGGGCCATGCGGGTTCGCCTCGGTCTTCAGCGCGAAAGTGTCGATGGCGCGGCCGACCATGTCCTTGACCATGCTGTCGGTCGTCACCTCCGCCAGAGGCTTGGTCGAGATGTGCTGGCCGTCGCGGATCACGGTGACCCGGTCGGCGATCTCGAAAATCTCGTCCAGGCGGTGCGAGATATAAATGACCGCGACCCCCTTCGCCTTCAAGGCACGCGCGATCTTCAACAGCCGCGCCACTTCATGCGCCGAAAGGCTGGCGGTGGGTTCGTCCATGATCAGGACCTTGACGTTGAGGCTCAGCGCACGGGCAATCTCCACCGTCTGCTGTTCGGCGAGCGTCAGGCCAGAGGCGGCGCGGTGCACATCCAGCGTGACGCCCAGTTGCGCCACCAGCCGTTCAGCCTCGGAGTAGATGCGCTTCCAGTTCATGAAGGCGCCCTCGGCGCGGTTCGAGATGAAGATATTCTCGGCCACGTCGAGATCGGGAAACACCATCGGTTCCTGATAGATGGCGGCAATGCCGTGGCTTTGCGCCTCTTGCGTGGTGCGCAAGGTGACGGGCTGGCCGTTCACCGCGATCGTGCCGCTGTCGGGCTGGTGGACCCCGGTCATGATCTTGATCAGGGTGGATTTGCCCGCGCCATTCTCGCCCACGATGGCGTGGATCTCGCCGGGCGCGATCGCCAGGTTCATGTCCTTCAGCGCCTGGGTGGCGGCAAAGCTTTTGCAGACATTGCTCAGGTCCAGAACGGGGGCGGCTTGGGTCACTTCGGGGATTCCAGGATGCAAGAGACCACAGGGCCGCCACCGGGGCGGCCCTGCAAAAGCTTGGGAAGGCGGCGCTTACTTCGCGGCGGCTTCGACGTTGTCCTTGGTGTAGATGGTGAAGGGCCCCATCAGCACGCGCTTGGCACCGGCACGGCCCGGGTCTTCCTCGATCTTGAAATTGCCCATCCGCCCGGCCTTGAATTCTTCGCCGACTTCGCCCTTCAGCGACCCGGTGGCGAGCATGTAGCTGGTGTAATAGGTCAGATACCCAAGGTCGACGAAGCTCCACAGCGCGAATTCCGGCGCACATCCGTTCATCGTGTAGCTGACCATTTCCGCCGGCAGACCGAGGCCCGAGACCTTGACCTTGTCGCAGAGCTTTTCGTCCTGCATCGCCTTGGCGGCGGCCACGATGCCCACCGTGGTCGGCGCCATGATCACCTTCAGATCCGGGTATTTGTCGACCAGACCCAGGGCGCGGTTGTAGGATTCCTCGGACTGGTCGTTGCCGTAGACGACATCATCCAGCTTGAGATCCTTGTACTTGGCATCCGAGGCGAGGACCTTCTTCATCGCGTCGATCCAGGCGTTCTGGTTGGCCGCATCGGGGCTGGCCGAGAGGATGGCAAACTCGCCCTTCCCGCCCGCCTCGTCATAGACCATGTCGGCCATCACGGTGCCGATCGAGCCGAAATCGACCTGCGCCACGAAGACGCTTTCGCCCTTGCCCGAGGGAATGGGCGAGTCCCAGGTGACGACCTTGGTGCCTGCGGCCTGTGCGGCCTCGGCGGTCGGCGCGATCTGGTCGCCCGCGCCATTGGACAGCATCACCACGGCCTGTTTCTGGGTGGTGGCGGTGGTCAGCATCTCGATCTGGCCGGCGGCCGAGTTTTCGGCGGTCGGGCCGATGTACTGCAACTCTCCGGTATTGCCGAGCTCCTTGGCCGCTTCCTGCGCGCCGCGGTTGGCCTGATCGAAGGGCAGGATGCCGAGGAATTTCGGCAGCAGGACCATATTGGCGGCCTGACCCGGTTTGGCCTCGATCACATCGGCCATGACGGTGGTGCCCATCAGCCCCGCCGCGATCGAGAGTGCAAGCCCCAGCTTGTTCATCTTCATGTCGTTCCTCCCTCTTGGTTTCACTTCCGGCTCATGCGGCCGAAAGGTTGGTCTCCGCTTCTCCTTCGGCGATGAGGACCTCCACCCCCAACGACCGAAGATGATCTGTCATCGCCTGTGGTGCGCCTTGATCGGTCACCACCGTCGACACACGGCTTAAGGGGCAGACAACCATGTTGCCCCGCGCCTCGAATTTCGAACTGTCCGCGATCACGACCAGCTTTTCGGCCCGGCTGAGCAGTTTTGCCTCGGCCCGCGCGATCAGGGGATCACTTTCGATCACGCCCATCGGGGTGAGCGCGTAACAGGACATGAACATCTTGCCCGCCGCAAAGTGCTGGATCGCATCCTCCTCGAAGGGCGACAGGATGATCCCCGGCTCGCGGTACAATTCGCCCCCCGGCAGCACGACCCGGTTGCCGGAATTGGCAATCAGCTCTTGTGCGATCGGGAAGGAATTGGTCAGCACCTGCATCCGGTGCTGGCGCAGGCATTGCGCCATGAACCAGGTCGTCGACCCGGCGTTGAGGATGATCGAATCGCCATCCGCACAGAGGCTGGCCGCCTTGCGCGCCACGGCGCGCTTGGCCTCGGCATTGGTGGTCTGGCTGACCCCGAAAGAGGCCGCCGTCAGGTCGCCCTGCCCCGAGACCTCTGCGGTTTCCGCCCCGCCATGGACCCGGCGCAATTGGCCGGAGTCTTCCAGCCGCGCCAGATCCCGGCGCAGCGTTGCGACAGAGGCCCCGGTGAGTGCGGCGAGATCGTTCACACGAACGATGCCGCGTTCACGCAGCCTTGTCAGGATAAGTTGCCATCTTTCACGTTCATGCATGTCGTCAAGCTAGTCAGAATCGCTCATATCCGTCAATAACCAATCGTATTGCTGCATTGCAGTAAGTTTTCTGCGCTGCAGTATGCGCTAAAATGATTGACCATGAGCGATTCTCGCCCTAGCTTCGCCGCCATGACCCAAAATCTCCTCCTCAAGTCCCTCTGGGACGATGCCATCGCCGCCCCGCTCGATGAGCCGGGCAAACTCCTGTACCGGTCGAACCTTCTGGGCTCGGACCTGAGGATCACCAATTTTGGCGGGGGCAACACCTCCGCCAAGGTCGCGGCGAAAGACCCGCTGACCGGCGCGGATGTGACCGTGCTGTGGGTCAAGGGTTCGGGCGGCGACATCGGCAGCATGAAGCTGGACGGGTTTTCGACCCTTTATATGGACAAGCTCTTCCAGCTGCGCGCCCAGTACAAAAGCCTGGATCAGGAAGACACGATGGTCGAGGCGCTTGGCCACACGATCTTCAACCTCAACCCGCGCGCGCCCTCGATCGACACCTGGCTGCATGGCTTCGTGCCGCACACCCATGTCGATCACGTCCATTCCGATGCGGTGATCGCGATTGCCGCGTCCAAGGATCAGGTCCGCCTGACGCAGGAGATTTTCGGCGACGAGATCGGCTATCTGCCCTGGCAGCGCCCCGGCATCGACCTGGGCATCAAGCTGGGCAAGATGGCGGAGGAAAACCCCAACATGGTCGGCCTCGTTCTTGGCAGCCATGGCCTCTTCACCTGGGGGCCGACGGCGAAGGACTGCTACGAACAGACCCTGCGCATCATCAACAAGGCCGCCGTCTGGCTGGACGCCAATGTGAAAAAGCCGGTCTTCGGTGGTGAAAAGACCCCGGCGCTCGCGGCTGACGCCCGCAAGGATGTGGCCCGCCGCCTGATGCCGCTGATCCGCGGAAGGATTTCCAAGGCCGAGATGAAGGCCGGTCATTTCACCGACGCGCCCGAAGTGCTGGAATTCGTCAATTCCAACGCGTTGGAGGCCTTGGCCCCCCTTGGCACTTCCTGCCCCGACCATTTCCTGCGCACCAAGATCAAGCCGCTGATCCTGCCCGCCGATGCCGATGCCGCCACCCTTGACGCGCTGATCGCCGGCTACCGCGCTGATTACGCCGCCTATTACGAACGCTGCAAGCACCCCAATTCCCCCGCGATGCGCGACCCCAATGCGGTGATCTACCTGATCCCCGGCGTCGGCATGCTGTCCTTCGCCAAGGACAAGGCCACCGCCCGCATCTCGGCCGAATTCTACGTCAACGCGATCAACGTGATGCGCGGCGCCTCCGGCGTGTCGGAATACCAGGGCCTGGACGAGCAGGAAGCCTTCAACATCGAATACTGGCTTCTGGAAGAAGCCAAGCTGCAGCGGATGCCGAAGCCGAAGGCGATGCAGGGCCGTGTCGCCTTCATCACCGGCGGCGCGGGCGGCATCGGCTCGGCCAGCGCGGAGCGGCTGTTGCGCGAGGGCTGCAACGTGGTTCTGGCCGATATCGACCAAGCGGCGCTGGATGAGGTCGTGGCCGGTTTCTCCAAACGCTATGGCCGCGACATGGTGCGCGGCGTGGTGATGAACGTCACCCAGGAAGATCAGGTCGTGGCCGCCATCGAACAGACCGTGGCAGAGTTCGGCGGGCTGGACGTGCTGGTCAACAACGCCGGCATCACCTCGGCCGCCCCGGTCGAGGACACGACTTTGGCCATGTGGAACAAGACGATGGACATTCTGGCCACCGGCTATTTCCTCGTCGGTCGCGAAGGCTACCGCGTGATGAAGGCGCAGGGCATCGGCGGTTCGATGGTTTTCATCTCGTCGAAGAACGGGGTCGCGGCCTCGCCCGGCGCCTCGGCCTATTGCACTGCCAAGGCGGCAGAGATCCACCTCGCCCGCTGCATGGCGCTGGAGGGGGCACCGATGGGCATTCGCGTCAACGTGGTGAACCCCGACGCCGTGCTGCGCGGCTCGAAGATCTGGAAGGGCGAATGGAGCCAGCAGCGCGCGGCTTCGAACAAGATCGCCGTGGGCGAGCTGGAGGAGCATTACCGCAAGCGCAGCCTCCTCCTCCGTTCGGTCTTCCCCGAGGATATCGCCGAAGGGGTCTATTTCTTCGCCTCCGACCTCTCGAACAAGAGCACCGGCAATTTCCTGAACGTCGACGCGGGCAATGCCGTGTCCTTTACGAGGTAAGCGATGACCGAGATTTCCACCGACCTGATCGGCACGCTGAACCATCAGGCCGCCGAGGCGCAGGCCGAAGACTACGCCGCCCTCGGCCGCCAGCTTTCCCGCCGCGGCCTTGATATCGAGGCCCTGACCCGGCGCGCGATCGACTGGTCGGTTGCGATCCCGACCTGGGGTGTCGGCACCGGCGGCACCCGTTTCGCCCGGTTTCCGGGCGCGGGCGAGCCGCGGAATATCCACGACAAGCTGGCCGATTGCGGCGTGATCCAGGCCCTGACCCGCGGCACCCGCACCGTCTCGCCCCATATCCCCTGGGACAAGGTGAGCGATTACAACGCCCTGCGCCAGGAGGCCGCGCAATACGGGCTTGGCTTCGATGCGATGAACTCCAACACATTTCAGGATCAGGTCGGCCAGAAGCTCAGCTACAAGTTCGGCTCGCTGGCCAATGCCAGCCCGATGACACGGGCTCAGGCCGTCGAGCATAACCTCGAATGTATCGAGATCGGCCGCGCCCTCGGCTCCACCGCGCTGACGGTCTGGATCGGCGACGGCACCAACTTCCCCGGCCAGCAGAACATGGGGAAGATGTTCGAGAACTACCTCGATGCGATGGGCAGGATCTATGCCGGCCTGCCACAGGACTGGACGCTGTACATCGAACACAAGATGTACGAGCCGGCCTTCTATTCCACGGTGATCTCCGACTGGGGCTCAAGCCTCATCGCGGCGCAGACGCTCGGCCCGCAGGCCAAATGCCTCGTCGACCTCGGCCACCACGCGCCCAACACCAATATCGAACAGATCGTGGCGCGGCTCATCCATGTGGGCAAGCTGGCTGGTTTCCATTTCAACGATTCGAAATATGGCGATGACGATCTGGACGCGGGCAGCGTCGACCCGTTCCGGCTGTTCCTCGTCTTCAACGAGCTGGTGGATGCCGAACCGAAAGGCCAGAAGCTCGCCTATATGATCGACCAGAGCCACAATGTGACCGATCCGATCGAAAGCCTGATGGCGTCCTCCATCGAGATCGCCCGCGCCTATGTCCAGGCGAGCCTCGTCGACCGCAAGGCCCTGGCCGCGGCGCAAGAGGCCAATGACGTCCTGGCCGCGCACCGCATGCTGAAGGCCGCCTACCTGACCGATGTCTCGCCGATCCTCGCCGAAGCCCGCGCCCGGCAAGGCGGCGCCCTCGACCCGATCGCCACCTACCGCGCCAGCGGCTACCGGGCGGAAAAGGCCAAGGAGCGCCCCGCCGTGCAGGGCTCTTCCTCGGGCATCGTCTAGCCACGATTTTTCTGCGAAAAATCAGCACGGTGCCCGGCCGTTTCGCCATGGAGCATGGTCTTGCACCCTCTGTCCCCATGACAAAGCTGCGCCTCCGGCGGGAGTATTTGGACAAAGAGCAAATAGGGGTCAGCACGTCCTTCAGGCGACAGTGCCTGGCACTTTCCCATTGCTCTTTGCGCAAATACTCCCGCGCGGAGCGCAGCGGAGACAAGCGGCTTGGCCGCGCAGGCGACCTCAAGGGCTTGCGGCGCAGCCGCTCCGCTGGGTTGGGGGCGGCACCCCGGCCGGGAAACCTGCCGATTCCGGGCCTTTCCCCGCGCCGTCCCAGCCCCTATAAGGCCGGGGCAGCGATGGAGGCCCCGATGCGTGACGCCCAGATTTCCCGCAAGACCGCCGAGACAGAGATCACCGTCTCGGTCAATCTCGATGGCAGCGGTGCGGCGCAGATCTCCACCGGGGTGGGTTTCTTCGACCATATGCTGGACCAGCTGGCCCGCCATTCGCTGATCGACATCACGGTCTCGGCCAAGGGCGATCTGCATATCGACGACCACCACACGGTCGAGGATGTCGGCATCGCGCTCGGTCAGGCTCTGGCCCGAGCCGTTGGCGACAAGAAGGGCATCCGCCGCTATGGTCATTTCGCGCTGGCGATGGACGATGCCCAGATCGAATGCGCGCTGGATCTTTCGGCGCGGCCTTACCTGATCTGCAACCTCGATTTCCCGACCCAGAAGATCGGCACCTTCGACACCGAACTCGTGCGCGAGTTCTTTCAGGCGCTCGCCACCCATGGCGGCATCACGCTCCACATCGACAAGCGCCACGGTTTCAACAGCCACCACATCGCCGAGGCCGCCTTCAAGGCCCTCGCCAAGAGCCTGCGCATGGCCGTCGAGAAGGACCCGCGCAACGATGCCCTGCCCTCGACCAAGGGCGCGCTATGAGCCTCACGGTCCTCGTCGATTACGACAGCGGCAACCTGCATTCGGCGCAGAAGGCCTTCGAGCGGATGGCGGCGGAGGGGGACGGCGGGCAGATCCTCGTCTCCTCCCGGCCCGAGGATGTCGCCCGCGCCGACCGCATCGTGCTGCCCGGCGATGGCGCCTTTCCCGCCTGCCGTCGCGCGCTTGGCAGCTATGGCGGGCTCTTCGAGGCCATCGAGGAGGCCGTCACCCAAAAGGCCCGTCCCTTCCTTGGTATCTGCGTCGGCATGCAGATGCTGGCCACCTGGGGTCGCGAATATGCCGATACCGCGGGCTTTGGCTGGATCCCGGGTGAGGTGGTGCGGATCACCCCTGCCGATCCGGCGCTGAAAGTGCCGCACATGGGCTGGAACGACCTGATCCTCGATCCCGGCGCCAGCGCCCATCCGGTTCTGGACGGCATCGCCTCGGGCGATCACGCCTATTTCGTCCATTCCTACCACTTCCGTGTCAGTGACCCGGCCCAGCGTCTGGCCCATGTCGATTATGCCGGAGATGTCACCGCCATCGTCGGGCGCGACACGATCATCGGCACCCAGTTCCACCCCGAGAAAAGCCAGAAGGCTGGCCTGCGCCTGATCGGCAATTTCCTGTCCTGGAAGCCATGACGGAGGCGGGTCCGGACTTCCCCGCCCTTCTGGCGGAGATCGCCTCCCGCATCGCGGAGGAGACCGACCGCGGCCAGCCCGCCTCCTATATCCCGCAGCTTGCCCGCATCGACCCCGGCCAGTTCGGCATGTCGGTGGCCCTCGCTGACGGCCGCCAGTTCAGTGTCGGCGATGCCGCGGTGGGCTTTTCGATCCAGAGCATCTCGAAGGTCTTCACCCTCGCCATCGCGCTTGGCCGCACCGGCGACCAGCTTTGGACAAGGGTGGGGCGCGAGCCCTCCGGCCTCGCCTTCAACTCGATCCTGCAGCTCGAACATGACAATGGCCGGCCCCGCAACCCTTTCATCAACGCCGGGGCCATCGTGGTGACCGACGCCATCCTCGCCGGCCACAAACCGCGCGAGGTCTTGGGCGACCTCCTCCGCTTCATCCGCGATGCCGCCGATGACCCCGACATCCATATCGACGATGCCGTGGCGCGGTCCGAGGCCGCCACCGGCCACCGCAACTTTGCGCTGGCCCATTTCATGAAGGCCTGCGGCAACCTGATCCATGCGCCCGAGCTGACGCTCGGCACCTATTTCCACCAATGCGCCATCGAGATGAGCTGCGACCAGCTGGCCCGCGCCGGACGGTTCCTCATGTCCGCCCCCGGCATGCCGCATCTCGTCTCGCTAGACCGGGTGCGCCGGATCAACGCGCTGATGATGACCTGCGGCCATTACGACGCCTCTGGCGAGTTCGCCTATCGCGTCGGTCTGCCCGGCAAGAGCGGGGTCGGCGGCGGCATCCTCGCCATCGCGCCGGGTCGCGCCTCGATCGCCGTCTGGTCGCCGGGCCTGAGCGCGCAGGGCAATTCCAAACTCGGCGCCAAGGCGATCGAGATGCTGGTGCGCCGCCTCGGCTGGTCGGTCTTTGGCGAGGCCCGGGCCTGAGCCACTTGCCCTGCCGCCGCCTTGCGCCTAAACCCCGCCCAAAGCCGGAGGAAGCCCATGATCCTGTACCCCGCCATCGACCTCAAGGACGGCCAATGCGTCCGCCTGCTGCGCGGCGAGATGTCCGCCGCCACCGTCTTCGGCGATGACCCGGCAGCGCAGGCCGGCAATTTCGTCGCCGCCGGCTGTGAATGGCTGCACCTCGTGGATCTCAACGGTGCCTTCGCCGGCGCCCCGGTCAATGGCGCGGCGGTCGAGGCGATCCTGGCGGCGGTCAATGTCCCCTGCCAGCTCGGCGGCGGCATCCGCGACATGGCCACCATCGAGATGTGGCTGAAGAAGGGCCTCGCCCGCGTGATCCTCGGCACGGTCGCCGTCGAGAACCCCGATCTGGTGCGCCAGGCGGCCAAGGCCTTCCCCGGCCAGGTCGCCGTCGGCATCGACGCCCGCAAGGGCTTTGTCGCCACCAAGGGCTGGGCGACCGAGACCACGATCCAGGCCACCGACCTCGCCCGCAGCTTCGAGGATGCCGGGGTGGCCGCCCTCATCTACACCGACATCGACCGCGACGGCGCGATGGGCGGCCCGAACATCGCGGCGACCGAGGCCCTCTCCCGCGCCGTCACCATCCCGGTGATCGCCTCAGGCGGTGTTTCGACCCTCGACGACCTCCTGGCACTGCGCGACACCGGCACGATCGCCGGGGCAATTTCGGGACGGGCGCTTTATGACGGGGCGATTGATTTGCGCGCGGCTTTGGCGGTGCTGGCCGGCTGAGGTTCAGCCCCAGGGGGCCGGGTCATCACTCATGATCTGGCCGAAGATGTTTTCCCGGTGCCATTTCAGGTTCTCGGGATGCGGCCAGTCCCGCTCATCGCGGGGCAGCGACAACTTGCCCTGCGGCAGGATCAGCCGGTCCACCACTTCCGACGGCACCTTGTTGCGCGAAACCAGGATCGTGTAATCCTCGGCGACCGAAATCAGGCCCCGGTCGAACATCCAGTGCAGGGTGCCTGACAGCGCCAGACCATTGCGGACCGAGTCGCTGCCCTTCCGTTCCACCGGGCGGATATGGGCGGCCTGCACCTCCGGCCGCCCGCCGCCATTCCGCAGACGCAGGCCGGAGATCGCGCAGCGGTAGTCATAGGCAAGCCTGACCTTGCGGCGAAAGGCGACATCCCGGTAGGGACGGCTGAGCAGGCGCTCGATCACAGGCCGCTCGAAGGGCATCACAGGTTCATCAAGCTGAGCGCCCGGCCTGTCGTAACGTCTGGCCTCCTGCGCCTCCAGATCCTGCGGCAGACCGCGCGCGACGATTGCGGCAAAGTCCCGATCCGGCAGGCGCCGCACGGCCAATTGCTGGGCGCCCCCGGACTTCGGGCTGCCATCCTCGGCCGCGAGGGCAGTCTCCAGCGGGCGCCCGTCAATGAGGCGCGGCACCTCCCTATCGAAGGGCAGAAAGCTGCCCGGCGCGATCCGTGCCAGAAACCGGCCCTCGGCGCCCGGCTTGGGCTCGACCCGGTCGATCCGGGCCACCGCGAAATATCCGCGCGGCCCGGCCTTGACCGGCTCGTAATAGATCGCCCAATCTCCCACCCCCTCCTGCACCGCCTTGAGGTAGGATCTCGGGAAATCGTAAACAACATCAGGCTCGTCGTCGTAGATCGAGTCCGCCTTGTGCAAGAGAATGAGCTTGACCATGCCGCCAGGAAACCCGACTGCCCTGAATTGGCAAGGGCTTTTGACGGATCGCTGCTTCATTCAGACCCAAATATCCCGGGGGACGGCGCAGCCGGGGGGCAGCGCCCCCTTCCCCCCGCCCTCCACCCGCGCTACACCCGAGCCATGCTGAAAACCCGCCTCATCCCCTGTCTCGATGTCGCCGATGGCCGCGTGGTCAAGGGCGTCAACTTCGTCAACCTGATCGACGCCGGCGACCCGGTGGAGGCGGCGCGCGCCTATGATGCGGCGGGGGCGGATGAGCTGTGTTTCCTCGACATCCACGCCACCCATGAAAACCGTGGCACGATGTTCGACCTCGTGACCCGCACGGCCGAGCAGTGCTTCATGCCGCTGACAGTCGGTGGCGGGGTCAGGACGCATCATGATGTGCGGGCGCTGCTGCTGGCCGGGGCCGACAAGGTCAGCTTCAACTCCGCCGCCGTGGCCGATCCCGATGTGGTGGCCGAGGCCGCCGACCGCTTCGGCAGCCAGTGCATCGTGGTGGCGATCGACGCCAAGACCGTCGCCCCGGGCAAGTGGGAGATCTTCACCCATGGCGGCCGCAAGGCCACCGGCATCGACGCCGTGGACTTCGCCCGCACCGTCGCCGCCAAGGGCGCGGGAGAGATCCTGCTGACCTCGATGGACCGCGACGGCACCAAGGGCGGCTACAACCTGCCCCTAACCCGCGCGATTTCCGATGCGGTCGGCATTCCGGTCATCGCCTCGGGCGGGGTCGGCACGCTGGACCACTTGGTCGAGGGCGTGACGCAAGGCGGCGCCTCGGCGGTGCTGGCGGCCTCGATCTTCCACTTCGGCACCTTCAGCATTGGCGAGGCCAAGGCCCACATGGCCGCCGCCGGCATCCCGATGAGGCTGACATGAGCGCGCTCGGCCGGCTTGCCGCCACGATCGAGGCCCGCAAGGGCGCCGATCCGGAAACCTCCTGGACCGCGAAACTCTTCGCCAAGGGGCCGGAGAAATGCGCTGAGAAATTCGGCGAAGAGGCGGTGGAGGCGATCATCGAAGCCGTCAAGGGCGACCGCGCCAAGCTGACGGCAGAGGCGGCGGATGTGCTTTACCACCTTCTGGTGATGCTGGCCGCCCGCGATGTGAGCCTTGCCGATGTCGAGGCGGAACTTGCCCGCCGCGAGGGCACCTCGGGCATCGCCGAGAAAGCCGCGCGCTGAGGGAAGATGGGCAGATTGCCCATCCTACCAACCGGCCGTATCGCAGGCCCCCTGTCACAAGCGCCCACGGGAGGCGGTAGGATGGGCAATCTGCCCATCTTCACGAAGTTTCAGCCGCTCAGGCGTTGAACAGGAAGTGCAGCACGTCGCCGTCCTGGACCTCGTAGGTCTTGCCCTCGACGCGGAACTTGCCCGCTTCCTTGGCGCCGGCCTCGCCCTTGCCGGCGACATAATCGGCATAGGCCACGGTTTCGGACCGGATGAAGCCCTTCTCGAAATCGCCATGGATCACGCCTGCCGCCTGCGGCGCCAGCGTGCCCTTCAGGATCGTCCAGGCGCGGGCCTCTTTCGGGCCGACGGTGAAATAGGTCTGCAGACCCAGGAGCTCGTAGCCGGCGCGGATCAGGCGGTCGAGCCCGGCCTCGTGCAGCCCCATCTCTTCGAGGAACATCGCGGCCTCCTCGGGCGGAAGCTGGCTGATCTCCTCCTCGATCCGGGCCGAGATCACGACCGAACCCGCGCCCTGCGCCTTGGCCATCTCGGCCACACGGGCCGACTGGCTGTTGCCGGTGGCGGCGCAGGCCTCTTCGACATTGCAGACATACAGCACGGGCTTGGCGGTCAAAAGCTGCAAGAGCCGCCAGGCGCGCTGGTCGTCGGCATCGACCTTGACGGTGCGCGCCGGACGGCCCGCCTCGAGCGCCACCTGGGCCAGGGCCAGCAGACGGTCCTGGTCGGCCAGTTCCTTGTCGCCGCCCTTCAGCTTGCGGGCCAGACCCGCACGGCGCCGCTCGATCGATTCCATGTCGGCCAGCATCAGCTCGGTCTCGATCGTCTCGGCATCGGCCACCGGATCGATTCGGCCTTCGACATGGGTGATGTCGCCATCTTCAAAGCAGCGCAGCACATGGGCCACGGCATCGCATTCGCGGATATTGGCCAGGAACTGGTTGCCCAGGCCCTCGCCCTTCGAGGCGCCCCGCACGAGGCCTGCGATATCGACGAAGGTCATCCGGGTCGGAATGATCTGTTTGGAGCCGGCAATCGCGGCCAAAGTGTCGAGCCGCGCGTCCGGCACCGCCACTTCGCCGACATTCGGCTCGATCGTGCAAAAGGGGAAGTTGGCGGCCTGCGCGGCAGCAGTCCGGGTCAACGCATTGAAAAGGGTGGACTTCCCGACATTCGGCAAACCCACGATACCCATTTTGAAACCCATGACACCCTCCGGATCTGACGTCCTGCGGCATAGGAGCAGCGCGGCTTGGGGTCAAGGCCTGCAAAACCACCGCGCAAGGGGGCTTTTCGGCTTTTGTTTACCGCCTCGCAACCCTTTGACTTGCAGGATGGCCCGGACCGGACGACGCTGTGCCCAAAGTGTCTTAACCAGGAGTTTTCATGTCAATCCGCCGCATCATGGCCATGGTCCTTGTGCTGGTGCTGGGCCTGCCCAGCCTCGCCTCGGCCTATGAAAACCCGATCATGACCGACATCAACGACCCCGATGTCGCGCAGATGGACGGGGTCTACCACCTGACCTATCCCAAGGGGCATGGCGACGGCGGGCAATATCTTTACAGCACCTCGCGCGATCTGCTGCACTGGTCCGATCCGGTGCCGATCCTGAAACAGGACAAGGGCACGGCGCTCTGGCAGGGCAGCTTCTTTCGCGACACGGACGGGCAGCTGTACCTTTACTACACCACGGTCAAGAAAGGCCCGCAAAAGGCCGTCCATGTCGCCAAGGCGGCGGATTTCACCGGGCCCTTCACCGATCTGGGCGTCGTGGCGCCCGACAGCATCGATCCTTTCCCGATGCGCGACGCCAATGGCACGCTTTGGCTCTACTACAAGAACGACCTGAAGGGGCAGAAGGGCATCTGGGTGCAGAAGATGTCGGACCCGGCCACGCCGGTCGCAGGCTCCGCCAAGGAAATCCTGCATCCTGAGGCCAATACCTTCGAGGACAGCGGCTACCAATCGGTCGAAGGGCCGACCGTGATCCAGCGGGCCGGGCTTTATTTCCTGATCTACACCGGCGGGCCTTTCGGCGCCAAAAGCTATGCCGTGGGCTATGCCGTGTCGAAATCGCCCGACGGACCCTTCACGCGGGGCAAGAACAACCCGATCCTGGCCAATTCGCGCAGCCCTTCGGTCTATTCGCCCGGGGTGCCGACGGTGGTGGTCGATGGCGCGGGCAAAAGCTGGCTGGTCTATCGCCAGCGCGAGACGGCCAAGAACCGCAGCCCGCGTGAGCTGACCCTCGACCGCCTGGACGATTCCAAGGCGGCGGAGGGTATCCTGAGTGCGACGGCCACCAATGGCGTGGTCGAACCCGACCCCGTCCCCCTGCCCTGAGCGCGCCCGCGCAAGGGACCGGGACGCGCTTTTGCCCGGGGTTCACGCCCCCGGGCCCTGAAAGCCTGACCGAAGCACGCGGCAAGGCAGGATCCAAAGCAATGGGCAGGGCGGGCAATTCCGTCCTGCCCATTGCTTTTCCCCGCGCCCCCGTGCAAATCCGTTCAGGAATTTCCCTTGCAGAGATCGCTGACATGACCCGAATCGATGACACTTTCGCCCGGCTCAAAGCTGAAGGCCGCAAGGCTTTCGTGTCTTACATCATGGCGGGTGATCCCGATGTGGAACGGTCTCTGGCCGTGATGCGCGGTCTGCCGGGTGCGGGCGTCGACATCATCGAACTGGGCCTGCCCTTCACCGACCCGATGGCCGATGGCCCGACGGTGCAGCTCGCCGGTCAGCGCGCGCTCGAAGGCGGCATGACGGTGGACAAGACCCTGCAGATGATCCGCGATTTCCGCGCCGGCAACCAGACCACGCCGATCGTGCTGATGGGCTATTACAACCCGATCTATTCGCGCGGCGTCGACCGCTTTCTGGCCGAGGCGAAGGAGGTCGGCATCGACGGGCTGATCGTCGTCGACCTGCCGCCGGAAGAGGATGACGAGCTTTGCATCCCCGCCCAGAAGGCCGGGCTGAACTTCATCCGCCTCGCCACGCCGACCACCGATGACAAGCGCCTGCCCAAGGTGCTGCAGAACACCTCCGGCTTCGTCTATTATGTCTCGATCACCGGGATCACCGGCGCCGCCGCCGCCCAGGCCCGCGATGTCGGCCCCGAGGTCGCAAGGATCAAGGCCAAGACCGACCTGCCCGTCATCGTGGGCTTTGGCATCAACACCGCCGAGACCGCCCGCGACATCGCGGCCGTGGCGGATGGCTGCGTCGTCGGCTCCGCCATCGTCAAGGAGATCAGCACCGGCCGCCCGGTCGCCGAGATTCTGGACTTTGTCGCGACCCTCGCCGCCGGCGCGCACAGCTCCTGACATAGGGCCCGTCGCGGCCCCTTGCATCGGCAGCCACCGGCGTTCTACCCTTCGGCGAACAACCAGAGGGCGGGCATGACCAAGGGGCGGATCGAGGCGTTTTCAGACGGGGTGATTGCGATCATCATCACCATCATGGTGCTGGAGCTGCATGCCCCGCATGGCCATGAATGGGTTGATTTCAAGCCGCTGGTGCCGATCTTCCTGTGCTATGTCCTGTCCTTCGCCAATGTGGGCATCTACTGGAACAACCACCACCACATGTTCCAGGCGGTGCGCCATGTCGGCGGCTGGGTGCTCTGGGCCAATCTGCATCTGCTGTTCTGGCTCTCGCTGATGCCCTTCGTCACCAGCCTGATCGGCGAGAACGAATTCGCCGGGGTCACGGTCTTCCTTTACACCGCCGATCTGCTGATGTGCGGCTTTGCCTATTTCCTGCTGGTTCGCGCGCTGGAAAGCCAGCACGGGCGCGACAGCCAGTTTTCCAAAAGCCACGGCAGCAACCGCAAGGAGGTCATCTCGATCCTGGCCTATCTGGGTGCGCTGGTGCTGTCCTTCCTCATGCCGATCGTGTCGATGCTGCTGGTCGCCTTCGTGGCTGCACTCTGGATCGTGCCCGACCGCCGTTTCGTCCGCGCCGCCGGACAGGAGTAAGCCCATGCCGCCCATCACCTGCATCGAGGATCTGCGCCAGATGCACCGGCGCCGCGTGCCGAAGATGTTCTGGGATTACTGCGAAAGCGGGTCATACACCGAACAGACCTTCGGCGAGAACTCCAGCGATTTCAGCAAGATCCGCCTGCGCCAGCGCGTGGCGCGCGATCTGACCGGGCGCAGCACCGAAACCACGATGATGGGCCGCAAGGTCGCGATGCCGGTGGCTTTGTCGCCAGTCGGCTCCTGCGGGATGCAGGCCGCCGATGGCGAGATCAAGGCCGCCCGCGCCGCCGAGGCTTTCGGCGTGCCCTTCACCCTCTCGACCTTTTCGATCTGCTCGATCGAGGATATCGCGGCCCATACCACGACCCCCTTCTGGTTCCAGCTTTACGTCATGCAGGACGAGGATTTCGTCGATGGCCTGATCGAGCGCGCCCGCAGGGCGAACTGCGAGGCCTTGGTGCTGACGTTGGACCTGCAGATCCTCGGCCAGCGCCACAAGGACATCAAGAACGGGTTGACCGCGCCGCCGAAGATGACGCCGCGCAACATCCTCGACATGGCGCTGCATCCGGGCTGGTCGCTCGGCATGGCGATGACGAAGCGGCGGACCTTCCGCAACGTGGTGGGCCATGCCAAGGGCGTGGTGAGCCTGAGCGACCTCAACACCTGGTCCAACGCCAATTACGACCCGCATCTGGACTGGGGCAAGGTGCGGAAACTGCGTGACAAATGGGGCGGCAAGCTGATCCTGAAGGGGATTCTGGATGCCGAGGATGCAAGGCTGGCGCTCGACAGCGGCGCCGATGCGATCCTCGTGTCGAACCACGGCGGCCGGCAGCTGGACGGCGCCCTTTCCACCATCCGCAGCTTGCCGGAGGTGGTGCGCGCCGTGGGTGACCAGATGGAGGTTTACCTCGACGGCGGCATCCGATCCGGTCAGGATGTGCTGAAGGCGCTGGCCATGGGGGCGAAATCCACCTTCATCGGGCGCAGCTTCCTTTACGGCCTCGGCGCCATGGGTCAGGCCGGCGTCACCAAGGCGCTGGAGGTGATCCACAAGGAAATGGACATCACCATGGCGCTCTGCGGCGTGCAGAAGGCGCGGGAGTTCGGGCGAGAGCATGTGCTGGTCCCCGAAGGATTTGAAGGACGCTGGGAATGATCGAAACTCTGTTGCACTTCACCGTAAACGGTCAGCAGGTCATCGGCACGCTCTGCCTGCCCTCGGGCGCGCCTGCGCCGGTGGTCCTGATGCTGCATGGCTTCACCGGCACCCGCGACGAGATGCCGGTGACCGGCACCGGCGAGGGCGTCTTCTCGCGCTCGGCCCGGCGGATGGCGCAGCAGGGGCTGGCCTCGCTGCGCATCGACTTTCGCGGCAGCGGGCAAAGCGAGGGCGACTTTGCCGACACGACCTATGAGGGCCAGATCGCCGATGCGCTGATGGCCTTGCAGGTGCTGCAGGCCGAACCCCGGGTGCAGGGCGACCGGATCGCCGTGCTGGGGTGGAGCCAGGGCGGCCTTGTCGCCTCGGCCGTGGCGGGGCGCACCAATCTGCCGATGGCGGTGGCGCTCTGGGCGGCGCTGGCCGATCCGATGGAAAGCCTGAGCGCGCTTCTGGGCGCGGAGACGGTGGCAAAGGGGCTGACGGCGGGCGACACGGCGGTGCCGATCAAGATGATCTGGGGCGAGATCGCGCTGAAACAGGGCTATTTCGAAGGGATGCGCGACTTCGACCCGCCGGCCGAGATCGCGGCCTACCACGGCCCCCTCTTCGTGGCGCATGGCACCAGGGATGTCGATGTGCTGCCCCATGCCGCCGACAAGTTCCTTGACGCGCATGACGGCCCGCAAGAGGCGTTCCTCGCCGAGATGGACCATTCCTTCAACGCGACCATCGGCCCGCAGATGCTGGACGCGCTGCTCGACCGGACGGTGGCCTTCTACCGGCAGGTCGGGCTGGTCTAATCGCGCCCCGTCGCGGCCTTGCCCAGCCGCACGAGGATCGGCGCCAGCAGCCAGACGAAGGCGAGCATCAGGGCGGCAAAGACAAAGGCCGCGCGCAGGCCGAAGGTGCCGGCGACCAGGCCCAGGCTCGGCGGGCCGACGAAATAGCCGGCATAGCCCAGCATCGTCGCCCGGGCCACGGCGCGGGCGCGGTCCCTGGGCCGGGCCGAGGCGCCGACCATGGTGAAGGCCGTGGGCGAGATCACCGAAGCCCCCATCCCCATCACGATGAAACCCGCATAGGCCAGCGCCGGGCTGGTGGCCGCCGCCACCGCCACCGCCCCGGTCGCAGCAATCGCCGATCCGGTCAGCAGCAGGCGCTGGGGCGTGAACCGCTCCGACAGCCCATGCCCCAGAAGCCGCGCCAGCCCCATCGTCATCGCCAGCACCGCCGGCCCCGCCGAACCCAGCGCGGGCGAGCCGTGCAGCGTCTTCTCGATATGCAGCGCCGACCAGCTTTCGGCGGCATTCTCCGACATGAAGGCGATCAGCACGATGCCGCCGCCGATCAGCGGGATCAGGCCAAGCCCCGGCCCCGTCTCGCCCTTCGGACGGCTGAGGCCGCTGATCCTTCCATCGGCCTCCAGCGTCAGCAGCGCGGCCAGCGCCACCGTCAGCGCCACCACGCTCAGCACCACCGAAGGCGGCGCCCCGAGCGAGCGCAGCGCCCCGGTCCCCAGCGCGCCAAATGCATAGCCGAAGGAATAGGCGGCATGGCAGAGGTTCATCAGCGGCCTGCCTTTGGCCTCCATCGCGGCGACGCGGGCGTTCATCAGCACATCCAGCGCCCCGGTCGCCGCCCCGCAGCCCAGCATGGCGAGGGGGAAGAGGTACCAGACCGAGACCTGCCCCGTGACCGCATAGGCCAGCGCCATGGCCAGCGTGGTGCCCGGCAGGGCAAAGCGGCCCAGCGCCGCGCCGATCCGCCCCGCCGCCAGCATGGCGAGCATGGCGGAGATCGGCGTCATCAGCAAAAGAAGCCCCAACTGGCTTTCATCGACCCCCAGCAAGGCCTTGATATCCGGCAGATCCGCCGCAAAGCAGCCCCAGATCAACCCCATGCCGAAGAAGGCCGCCAAGGCGGGTCGGGCCAGCACAAGGCTCGAGGTCGTCGGGGGAGCTTCGGTTCTGATCATGGACCTGCCCTATACGATCGCGGCCGTCCCCGCCCATCCGGGGCCGACTTCGCACATTCTGTCTGCGGCAGGGCCCTGACCTCTGCGCAGCAAAAAGGGGCCCCGCGAGGCCCCTTTCCATCGCGGTGTCGCAGCTCAGGTCAGGCCGCTTTCAACAGCCCATCGGCCTTCAGCCCGGCATAGCACTCGTCCAGCGACTTCCAGGCGCGGGAGATCAGGATGTCGATCTCTTCCGGCGTGATGATCAGCGGCGGCGAGATGATCATCCGGTCGCCGACATGGCGCATGATCAGGTCATTGGCAAAGCAGCGCTCGCGGCAGCGGTAGCCGACGGTGCCCTGCTCGCCCGCGAACTTGGCGCGGGTCGCCTTGTCCGGCGTCAGCGCGATGGAGCCCATGAGGCCGACGAGCTTGGCTTCGCCCACCAGCGGATGCTCGGTCAAACCGGCCCATTTCTGCGCCAGGTAGGGATTGGCCACGTCGCGGACATGTTCGACGATATGTTCTTCCTGCATGATGCGCAGGTTCTCCAACGCCACGGCGGCGGCGACCGGGTGGCCGGAATAGGTATAGCCGTGGTTGAAGTCGCCCGAGGACCCCATGACCTCGGCCACCTCGTCACAGACGATCGAGCCGCCGATCGGCTGGTAGCCCGAGGACAGGCCCTTGGCGATGGTCATGATATGCGGCTTGATCCCGAAGGTCTGGCTGCCGAACCAGTTGCCGGTGCGGCCAAAGCCGGTAATGACCTCGTCGGCGATCAGGAGGATGCCGTATTTGTCGCAGATGCGCTGGATCTCGGGCCAGTAGGTCGAGGGCGGGATGATCACGCCGCCGGCACCCTGCACCGGCTCGCCGATGAAGGCCGCGACGTTTTCGACGCCGAGGTTCAGGATCATCTTTTCCAGTTCCTGCGCCCGCATCAGGCCGAAGGCCTCCGGCGTCATGTCACCGCCCTGCGCCCACCAGTTCGGCTCGCCGATATGGACGATGCCGGCGATCTTGCCGCCATGGGCATGGATGCCCGACATGCCGCCGAGCGAGCCGCCGCCCATGGTCGAACCGTGGTAGCCATTGGTCCGCGCGATGATGATGCGCTTTTCCGGCTGGCCCTTGATGTCCCAATAGCGGCGCACCATCCGGATGTTGGTGTCATTGGCTTCCGAACCGGAGCCGGCAAAGAAGGTGTGGTTCATCCCCTCGGGCGCGAGCTCCGCCAGCTTGGCGGCCAGCGCGATGGCCGGCACATGCGAGGTCTGGAAGAAGGTGTTGTAATAGGCCAGCTGGTCCATCTGCGCCTTGGCGACATCGCCAAGCTCGGTGCGGCCATAGCCGATGTTGACGCACCACAGGCCCGCCATGCCGTCGATGATCTTGTGCCCTTCCGAGTCGGTCAGCCAGACGCCCTTGCCCTTGGTCATGATCCGGGCGCCCTTCTTGGCCAGCGCCGAATTGTCGGTGAAAGGGTGCATGTGGTGGGCCGCGTCCAGCGCCTGAAGCTCGGCTGTCGGCATGTGGTTGGTGATCTTGTTCATCGTGGCCCCCTATCTCTTGGGTAAACTGTGTCAGGCGAATCCGCCGCCCTTTCCCGGAGTTTATGATCAAATCCGGGGGCGATCAAGAAATTTGATCAAATTTTCCGCCCGGGACCGGGTGCGAGTCAGATTTCGCCGCGTTCCAGGGCAGAACGCACCTGATCGACGCCCTGGGCGATGTCGGAATAGAGCGATTTCGCCAGCGCCGCCGCATCGCCGCGCTTCATCGCCTCCACCGCCTCTTCATGGCGGTCCGGCAGGGTCGAGGCCGCGCCCTTGGCAATCACGATCCGCAGGGAGGGCCCGAAGCGGAGCCAGAGCGAGCGCGCCATGTCGACCAGGACCGGCGCCTCCGAGGCCTCGTAAAGGGCGAAGTGGAAGGCGTGGTTGCTGGCCAGATAGGCGGTGATGTCGCCCTCGCGGATCGCCGCGTCGACGGTGCTGTCGATCTCCTCCAGCCGGGCGATCAGGGCGGGGGTCAGATGGACCGCCGCCAGTTCCGCCAGTTTCGGCTCGATGGTCATGCGGGCAAAGGCGATCTGGTCCAGAAGCCCCGGGGTCAGCCGTGGCACGGTCACGCGGCGGTTGCCCTGCGGCAGCAGCGCGCCCTCGGCTGCCAGCCGGCGGATCGCCTCGCGCACCGGGGTCATGCCCGCGCCCAGATCGTTGATCAGACCCTGGATGGTCACCGGCGCCCCCGGCTCCAGCAGGCCAAACAGGATCATGTCCCTCAGCCGGGCATAGGTGACTTCATGGGTCGGGATCTTGCGCGTGTCGTCCATCAGCCATCCTGGTTTGATCAAACGCCGTTATGACCGCTTTTTCCCCGCAATCAAGCTTGTATTTCCGGCCGGACCCCGCCTCCCCCGCCTTCCCCCTTCATCCAGACAAAAATATCCCGCCGGGGTTCCCCAAGGGCGCGCGCAGCGCCCTTGGGCGCGGGGGGTTCGGGGGGGCGCGCAGCCCCCCCC